>NZ_CP118574.1:2500000-2812500 GCF_028898845.1 Streptomyces sp. WZ-12
CGCCATGGAGGACGCGCTGTGCGCACCGCCCGCCCCGGCGACCGGGGGCGCCGACCACCCGGCCGACCGGCACCTGGCCGCGAAGCGGCACCTGGGCCCCGGGTTCGTCGCGTCGGTGGCCCGCGGGCTGGCCGTGCTCACCGCGTTCGGCCCGGGTCGGGAGGAGTTGACGCTCTCCGCCGTCGCCGGGGCCACCGGGCTCCCCCGCGCCACCGCCCGGCGGGCCCTGATCACCCTTACGCACCTGGGCTACACGGCCTCCGGCGACGGGCACTTCCGCCCCACCCCCAAAGTGCTGGACCTCGGCTTCGCGCAGCTCTCCGGGCTGACCCTGTCGGAGCTGGCCCGGCCCCAACTGGCCGCGCTGGCCGAGCGGGTCGGGGACTCGGCCTCGTTGGCGGTGCTGACCGCCGACGGCGACGCCGTCCGGTACGTCGCCGGAGTGCCGGCCGGGCGCATCATGCGCGTGACCATCACCCCGGGCGCCCGGGTACCGGCGCACGCCACCGCCCCGGGCCGGGTCCTGCTGGCCGGACTGTCGGCGGCCGAGCGGACCGCCCGCCTGGGCGGCGCCGCGGCCGCCGAACGGGCCGGGCTGCCCGCCCTGCTGGACCGGGTCCGCGCCGAGGGTCACGCCCTGGTCGACGACGAACTGGAGGCCGGGCTGCGCTCGTTGGCGGTCCCGGTGCACGACCGCGCCGGTCGCGTGCTCGCCGCGGTGGGCGTGGCCAGCCACGCGGCCGGCCGGCCGCCGGAGGCCACCGCGGCCGCCGTGCTGCCGGCCCTTCGCGCATGCGCCGCCGCGATCGAGGACGAGGTGCGGGTGGCCGGGCGCTATCTGCCGCTGCCGGTGCCCTGAACTCCCCGGTGTCCTAGGGCGTCTCCGATGGGTCAGGGCCGGCGGCGCGGCGCCGTTCGCGCTCCGCGCGGGCCGCGGCGGTGGCGACCGACGGCCACACCCGGTCCAGGGCGGCGTTCATGGCGGCGCCGACCAGCACCGCGAAGGCGGAGACGCCGATCCACAGCAGGACCGCGACCGGGGCGGCCAACGAGCCGTAGATCGTGGGGCCCTCGACGGTCGCGGTCAGGTAGAGCCGGAGCAGGAAGCTGCCCAGCAGCCACATCGCCAGGGCGACGACGGCGCCCGGGATGTCCTCGCGCCAGGGCGAACGGACCGGCACCGAGAGGTGGTAGAGGGTGGTGAGGAAGCTGATGGAGAGGACCACCACGACCGGCCAGTACAGGATGCGGATGGCGTCCCCGCTGGCGGGCAGCCAGCCGACGACGACATCGGGGCCGGCGACCATCAGCGGCAGCGCGATCGCCCCGGCCACCAGCGCGGCGAGGTAGAGCACGAAGGCCAGCAGCCGGGTCTTGACGATGCCGCGGCGGCCGTCGAGCCCGTACATGATCGTGATGGTGTCGACGAAGACGTTGAGCGCGCGGGAGCCGGACCACAGGGCGATGGCGAAGCCCAGGGAGATGACGTCGGGGCGGCGGGCGGTGAAGACGTCGTTGAGCAGCGGGCGGGCGATCTCGTCGACGCCGCGGTGGGAGAGCACGGTGCCGGCGGCCCGCAGCAGGTGCGTGCGGAAGCTGTCGAGGGTGGCGTGGCCGATCCACGGTTCGGTGTAGCCGAGGACGCCGACCAGGCCCAGGATCAACGGGGGCAGCGAGAGCAGGCACCAGAAGGCGGCCTCGGCGGCCAGACCGGTGACGCGGTAGCGCATGCAACTGCCGACGATGTCCTTGAGCAACAGCCAGACGAGCCGGCGGGTGGAGACGTTGCGGTACAGGGCGCGGGCGCGGGTGAGGGGCCCGCGGGGCGATCCCTGCGGTTCGTTCGGTTCGTTCGGCGGCGGCACCTCCTTACCGTATCGGGCATGGCAGCTACCACTCATACCGTGACGAACCAGCCCCCGCCGCTGACCGGGTACGACGTCTTCGGCGCCGATCCGGCGCTCACCGAGGGGGTCGCCCGGTACGTCGCCGGGGAGCACCTCGACGGCGTGCGGGAGGAACTCGGCCGGCTGGGGCAGGCGGCCGGCTCGGCCCAGGCGCAGCGCTGGGGCGAACAGGCCAATGCGCACCCGCCGGTGTTGCGCACCCACGACCGGTACGGCCACCGCATCGACGAGGTGGAGTTCCACCCGGCCTGGCACCGGCTGCTCGGCCACGCGGTGACGGCCGGGCTGACCGACGCCTGGTCCCGCCCGCACGGGCACGTCCGGCGCGCCGCGGGCTTCCTGGTGTGGACCCAGGTGGAGGCGGGGCACGGCTGCCCGTTGTCGATGACCCATGCCGCGGTGCCGGCGCTGCGGGCCGAACCGGAACTCGCCGCGGTGTGGCAGCCGCTGCTGACCTCCCGGGTGTACGAGCCGGAACTGCGGCCGCTCGCGCGAAAGGCGGGGGCGCTGGCCGGGATGGCGATGACGGAGAAGCAGGGCGGCAGCGACGTACGGGCGAACACCACCGTCGCCCGGCCGCTGGCGGCGGCCGGGGAGTACACGCTGACCGGCCACAAGTGGTTCTGCTCGGCGCCGATGTCGGACGCGTTCCTGGTGCTGGCCCAGGCACCCGAGGGACTGACCTGCTTCCTGCTGCCGCGGGTGCTGCCGGACGGCACCCGCAACGCGTTCCGCCTCCAGCGGCTCAAGGACAAGCTCGGCAACCGCTCCAACGCCTCGGCCGAGGTGGAGTTCGACGGGAACACCTGGGCGCGCCGGGTCGGCGAGGAGGGGCGCGGGGTGGCGACGATCATCGAGATGGTCGCGGCGACCCGCCTGGACTGCGTGACCGCGTCGGCGGCGGTGATGCGGCAGGCGGTGGCGCAGGCGCTGCACCACGCCGCGTACCGGGAGGCGTTCGGCCGCCGGCTGGTCGAACAGCCGCTGATGCGCAACGTGTTGGCCGACCTGGCGCTGGAGTCGGAGGCGGCGACGACGCTGGCACTGCGGCTGGCGGCGGCGTACGACGGCGGCACCGGACGGGACCGGGCGTTCCTGCGGCTGGCGCTGCCGGCGGCCAAGTACTGGGTGACCAAGCGGTGCACGCCACTGGTGGCGGAGGCGCTGGAGTGCCTGGGCGGCAACGGCTATGTGGAGGAGTCGGGGCTGCCGCGGCTGCTGCGCGAGGCACCGCTGAACTCGATCTGGGAGGGCGCCGGCAACGTCCAGGCGCTGGACGTGCTGCGGGCGCTGCGCCGCGAACCGGCGGCGCTGAACGCCTACTTGGTGGAGATCGGCGCGGCGCGGGGCGCGGACCACCGGCTGGACCGGGCGATCCAGGGGCTGTTGACCGAGCTCGCGGACCTGGAGGGCATGGAGGCGCGGGCCCGGCGGCTGGCCGAGCGGCTGGCGCTGGTGCTCCAGGGATCGCTGCTGGTCCGGTTCGCGCCGCCGGAGGTGGCCGACGCGTTCTGCGCCGCCCGGCTCGGCGGCGACGCGGGGGCGGCGTTCGGCACGCTGCCGCACACGCTGGACCTGGCGGCGGTGGTGGCGCGGGCGCGTCCGGTGGCGGCCGGGTAGCGCGGATCAACTAGCTTGCCAGAAAGGGGAGTTAAAGGCGCGGCGGCGGTTCCGTACCCTTGGCCGGAACCGTCAGCAAGCCGGCTCCGGTCGGGGCCGGACAGGGGATAACCGCCGCCGCGCCGGGTGGGAGCGGCGCCGCGCCGACTCGGCGCCGTTCCCGGCCTTCAGGGCCATCGCGGCGGCTGCGGCGCGGTGCGTCCGCGCAGCGCCGCGTCGATGACCACGATGATCTCGACGTCCGGTACGTCCGGCCGGAAGCCGACCAGGACCCCGCGCGCCTCGTAGTACCGGATCACGCGATAGGCGTCGTCCGCGCCGTCCTGTCCCGCCTCGCGCAGGTGCACGACGAGGTCGGCGAAGGCCGGTACGGGCAACGGACCGCCGAAGCGCGCGACCCGGTCGAGGAGTTGCGGCGCACCGTCGATCACATAGCCACCGGTCGGCAGGGGCTGACGCCTGATCAGGACGTCGACCGCGGACAGCCGGGGCACGCCGTAGTGGCCGGCCAGCCGGGCGGCCCGGGCGCTCCGGCCTCCCTCGCCGGTGCCGATCACCACGACCCGCGGGGCGGCGGCCACCATGGTGAGCCCCCTCCCACACCGTGCCGACGACGTGGGCGGTCGATCGCGTCCCCGGCATCCATCGGAGGTCCTCCGTCGGGTGGCCGGCGAACGTCCGATGGGGGCCCCGCGCCTTGGGGTGCGGGGGAAGAACGCCATCGACCGCCGGGGTTCAGGCTTCCCTGCGGGCGTCATAGGCCACAACGGTTGCATTCCGTTGCACCTGTTCTGCTCAATATCCTTCCCGGGGCGCCTGCTGACGGCACGATGGACCGGGACCGGGGGCAGGCCGGACGCATGGGCACAACGGAGAGCAGTGTGAACGACAGACCGATCGAGGGGGCCGGCGGACGGGCCGGTGACCGGCCGGCCGAGCGACCGTTGGAGAGCGCCGTCCGGTCGGCCCAGGACATCCGGGAGACCGCGCGGCGGCTGTCCGGCGTCCACGAGGCGGCGCTGACCGGCGAGTTGGCGTCGGAGGCACCCCGGGACGCACCCCGCGCGGTGATCGGGGAGTCCTGGCAGCGGGTGTTGGCCGGTGGGGTGGACCCGGAGCGGGCCTCGGACCAACACCTGCTGTCCGTCGCGGAGTTGGAGCACCGGCGGCAGCGGTCACGGCTGGCGTCGGTGCTGCCGATGCTCGGCGGCGAGCTGCTGCCGTCCGCCGACGCGGCCCAGCAGATCATGGTGGTCACCGACGCCGAGGGCCGGGTGCTGTGGCGGGACGGCAGCGCGCCGATCCGGCGGATGGCCGACCGGCTGGGCTTCGACAAGGGCGCGGACTGGACGGAGGGGATGGTCGGCACCAATGCGATCGGCACCGCGCTGGTGGCCGGCAGCCCGGTGCTGGTGCACTCCGCCGAGCACTTCCTGCGCAGCCACCACCAATGGACGTGCGCCGCGGCGCCGTTGCGCGACCCCCGGGACGGGCGACTGCTCGGCACCGTCGATCTCAGCGGCCCGGCGCACTCGTTCCATCCGACGACGCTGGCGCTGGTCTCCGCGGTGGCCCGGCTCGCCGAGGGCGAGCTGCGCACCCGACACCACGCGTCCCTGGACCGCCTGCGGGCCAGCGCGGCCCCGGTGTTGGCCCGGATCGGCGGGCGGGCACTGGCGGTGGACCCGCACGGCTGGACGGCGGCGGTGACGGGGATGACCCCGCCGGACCGGGTGGCGCTGCCCAGGGAGCCGGAGGCCGGGCCGCTCTGGCTGCCGCGGTACGGGATGTGCACGCTGGAGCCGCTGCCGGGCGGCTGGTTGATCCGGCTCGGCCGCCCGGAGCCGGTGCCGGGGCCGCACCGGGTGGTGCTGGACCTCGGCGGATCGGGGGGTCCGGTGGTGACGGTGGCCGGCCCGGCGGGCAGTTGGTCGCACGCGCTGACCCCGCGCCACGCCGAGTTGCTGTTCCTGCTGGCCACCCATCCGCACGGGCGCAGCGCGGCCGAGCTGGCCCGGGACGTGTTCGGCGACGGCGGGCGGACGGTGACGGTCCGGGCCGAGCTGTCCCGGCTGCGGCGCCATCTCGCCGGGGTGCTGGCCCATCGGCCGTACCGCTTCGCGGACGGGGTGGAGGTGGAACTGCGGCTGCCGGCCCGGCCGGTGGAGCTGCTGCCGCACTCCACGGCGCCGGGGGTGCTGGCGGCCCGGCGGTCGGGGGACGGGCGGCCCGGCGGGCAGCCGCCGGAAAACCCGGTGCCCGGGCGCACCCCCCTCCTCTAGGGTGGGCGCACTCTGACGCAGCTCTCCAGAAGGACGTCGCAGAACGGGAGCGGCCGGCGCGCGGGACCGCGCGCCGGGCCAGACGAGCGGGCGACACGACCATCCGCGTTTCCGCATGCCCTCGGCATGCCGTTCTGGAGGATCTTCCGTGTCCGTAGGTCTCGGCCTTCCCATTGGCGACCCCGCGCAACTGCTGACCTGGGCGCGGCGTGTCGACGCCGCCCCCTTCTCCACCGTCGCGCTGCTCGACCGGCTCGTCTACGCCAACCCCGAACCCCTGGTCACCCTGGCCGCGCTGGCCGGCGCGACCTCCCGGGTGCGGTTGCAGAGCGAGGTGCTGCTGGCCCCGCTGCACCGCACCGCGCTGCTCGCCAAGCAGGCCGCCACGCTGGACCTGCTGTCCGGCGGCCGGTTCACGCTCGGCATCGGCCTCGGCGGGCGCGCCGACGACTACCTGGCCGCGGGGGTGGAACTGCGCACCCGGGGCCGTCGGTTGGACGGTCAGATGGCGACGCTCCGGCGGCTGTGGGCCGGTGAGCCGCTGTCCGCTGACATCGGTCCGGTGGGGCCGGCGCCGGCCCGGTCCGGCGGTCCCGAGGTGCTGTTCGGCGGGTTCGTGCCGGCCGTGGTGGAGCGGGTGGCCCGGTGGGGCGACGGCTTCCTCGCGGCGGCCCTGCCGTCCCAGCAGATGGACGCGATGTTCCGGGACGTGGAGGCGGCCTGGGCCCGCGCTGGCCGGTCCGGCCGCCCCCGGCTGCTGGCCCAGGTGAACGTCGCCCTCGGCCCCGACGCCGTGCTGGACCGCGCCCGGCGCGAACTGCGCGCGTACTACGGCACCTCCCCCCACACCGACCACGTCGTGAACGGCCTGCTCACCACCCCGGCGGCGATCCGCGAGGCGGTCGCCCGCCTGCTGGCCATCGGGGCGGACGAGGTGATGCTGTACTGCTGGTCGCCGGACCCGGACCAGGTCGGGCGGCTGGCGGACGCGGTCTTCGCGCCGGAGGGCGACTGGCCGGGCGTGACGGCATAGCGCGCTGCTGCCGGATCTCCGTGGGGATCCGGCAGCAGCGCCCCAACCGCCGCGGGCCGGGCATCGGCGGTGGGCAGCGTCCCGCCTGCCGGACCGGCGCCCGGCTTCTCCCCCGTTGTGATGTGCTGGCCGGATGAGCCACTCCGTCACCACCTGGTACCTGGAACAGACCTCGCCCGCCGATCTCGCGCCCGCGACCGAGCCGCCGGCGGAGCAGGGGGTGCGGATCGTCCGCTCCGAGACGCCTGCGCCCGAATTCAGCCGGTTCCTCTACACCGCGGTCGGCGCGGACGTCCTGTGGACCGACCGGCTGGGATGGTCGTACGCGCGGTGGACCGAGCACCTCGGGCGGCCGGGGACCGAGACCTGGGTCGCGTACGAGCGCGGGACGCCCGCCGGGTTCATCGAGCTCCAGGCGCAGCCGGAAGGGGCGGTGGAGATCACCTACTTCGGGCTGCTGTCGGCGTTCCGGGGCCGGCGGATCGGCGGGCAGTTGCTCACCCATGGGACGGCGCGGGCCTGGGACCTGGCCGGGCGGTGGCCAGGACTGCCGGAGACCAAGCGGGTGTGGGTCCACACCTGCAGCGACGACGGGCCGCACGCGCGGGCCAACTACGAGCGGCGCGGCTTCCGGCTGTACGACACCGAGGTGGGCGAGGGGCCCGTCGCCGAGACGCCTGGGCCGTGGCCCGGCGCGGGCCCGGTGCCGACCGCCGCCAGCTGAACCGAAGCCCCTTCCCGCGCCCCATCAGGCCGCCCTCCGCGGGCCCTTCGCCGTTCCCCGGCGACGCTCGACCGCCCGGCCGCCGCTCACCCGCCGCGTGACGAACGCCACACCGTCTCGCGATTCGGTACACACAAGTCCACATCTTGGATGACGGTGGACTGTCCGAAGAATCGCGTGCCACGCTTCCGTCATGTCTGAAGCTGGAATTGCCTTGGTGAGTCGGCGGCACGTCGACCTCGGCCGCATGTCCAGCGCCATTTGTCGGACCGGCTGAGGCCGCGCGTGCCGGGACCGCAGCCCACGCCCCGGACACCACTCAGCACCACCGTTCTCGCACGCCGTCCCCCACCTCGCGGACGCGCTGCACCCCCGACCCGCAAAACCGCCCCGAAGCGCGCCGCCGTGCGCCGCCTTCGGCATGTCCGCGCAGGTCACCCGGGGTCCGCCGCAGCCGTCCGCAGCCCCTTTGAGCCGCCCAGAAGGACGTAAACCATGGCCGCCAACCCGGACCTCCCCACCGCCACGACCCGCCGCAAGGCCGGCCGCCACCGCGGCGAGGGCCAGTGGGCCGCTGGGCACTTCACGCCGCTCAACGGCAATGAGCAGTTCAAGAAGGACGACGACGGTCTCAATGTGCGGACACGCATTGAGACGATCTACTCCAAGGCCGGTTTCGACTCCATCGACCCCAACGACCTGCGGGGACGGATGCGTTGGTGGGGCCTCTACACCCAGCGCAAGCCCGGCATCGACGGCGGAAAGACCGCGATCCTGGAGCCGGAGGAGCTGGACGACGAGTTCTTCATGCTGCGGGTCCGGATCGACGGCGGCCGGCTGACCGTCGCCCAACTGCGCGCCATCGGCGAGGTCTCCGAGCAGTACGCCCGCGGCACCGCGGACATCACCGACCGGCAGAACATCCAGCTCCACTGGATCCGCATCGAGGACGTCCCCGCCATCTGGGAGAAGCTGGAGGCGGTGGGGCTGTCCACCACCGAGGCGTGCGGCGACTGCCCGCGCGTGATCATCGGTTCCCCGGTGGCCGGCATCGCGGCGGACGAGATCATCGACGGCTCGCCGGCCGTGGACGAGATCCACGAGCGCTACATCGGCAGCAAGGAATTCTCCAACCTGCCGCGGAAGTTCAAGACCGCGGTCTCCGGCTCGCCCCTCCAGGACGTGGTGCACGAGATCAACGACGTCGCCTTCGTCGGCGTCGTCCACCCCGAGCACGGCCCGGGCTTCGACCTGTGGGTCGGCGGCGGCCTGTCCACCAACCCCAAGTTGGCCCAGCGCCTGGGCACTTGGGTGCCGCTCTCCGAGGTCGCCGACGTCTGGGCCGGTGTGGTCGGCATCTTCCGTGACTACGGCTACCGCCGGCTGCGCAACCGCGCCCGGTTGAAGTTCCTGGTGGCCGACTGGGGCACCGAGAAGTTCCGCCAGGTGCTGGAGGACGAGTACCTCAAGCGGAAGCTGGTGGACGGCCCGGCGCCGGAGCAGCCGGTCGCCCAGTGGCGCGACCACGTCGGCGTGCACCGGCAGCAGGACGGCCGCTTCTACGTGGGCTTCGCCCCGCGCGTCGGCCGGGTGGACGGCACCACCCTCACCAAGATCGCCGAACTCGCCGCCGCGCACGGCTCGGACCGCCTGCGCACCACCGTCGAGCAGAAGCTGATCATCCTCGACGTGGCCGAGGACCGGGTCGATGCGCTGGTCGCGGGCCTGGAGGCGCTGGACTTCCAGGTCACCCCCTCGCCGTTCCGGCGCGGCACCATGGCCTGCACCGGCATCGAGTTCTGCAAGCTGGCGATCGTCGAGACCAAGGGGCGCGGCTCCTGGCTCATCGACGAACTGGAGCGCCGGATGCCGGACTTCCACGAGCCGATCACCATCAACCTCAACGGCTGCCCCAACGCCTGCGCCCGCATCCAGGTCGCGGACATCGGCCTCAAGGGCCAGTTGGTGCTGGACGAGAACGGCAACCAGGTCGAGGGCTACCAGGTCCACCTCGGTGGCGCGTTGGGCCTGGAGCCGGGCTTCGGCCGCAAGGTCCGCGGGCTGAAGGTGACCGCCGACGAACTGCCCGACTACGTCGAGCGGGTGCTGCGCAACTTCCAGGAACAGCGCGCGGACGGCGAGCGGTTCGCCACCTGGGCGGCGCGCGCCGAAGAGGGTGCGCTGAAGTGAGCCGGACCGCGATAGTTGGGGAGGCATCGTGAGCGAACGCGCCGCGCCGTTCTACTGCCCGTACTGCGGAGACGAGGACCTGCGTCCGTCGGAGGGCGGATCGGGGTCCCCCCTGGCCGAGCGAGGCCGAGAGCCCAGGGGCGGGGCATGGGAGTGCCGGGCGTGCAGCCGCGGCTTCCGGCTCGCGTTCCTGGGCCTGTTGGCCCAGGGAGCCGCCGCGCCCCGGTCCACCGCTTCCGCTTCAGCTTCCGCTTCCGCTTCCGACGGAGGTACGCCGTGACGCCCACCGATCTACAGCGGCTCGCCGAACGGGCGGGCCGCGACCTGGAGGACGCGTCCGCGCCGGAGATCCTCCGGTGGGCCGCGGAGACCTTCGGCAGCCGCTTCTGCGTGACCTCCTCGATGGAGGACGCGGTGGTGGCGCACCTGGCCTCCCGCGCGTTCCCCGGCGTGGACGTGGTGTTCCTGGACACCGGGTACCACTTCCCGGAGACCCTCGGCACCCGGGACGCGGTGGCGGCGGTGATGGACGTCAACCTCCTTACCCTGATGCCACGTCAGACCGTGGCGGAGCAGGACGCCGCGTACGGGCCGAAGTTGCACGACCGCGATCCGGACCTGTGCTGCCGGCTGCGCAAGGTCGAGCCGCTGGAGGCCGGCCTGACGCAGTACGACGCCTGGGCGACCGGGCTGCGCCGGGACGAGTCGCCGACCCGCGCCGGCACCCCGGTGGTGGGCTGGGACGCCCGACGGCAGAAGGTCAAGGTCTCCCCGATAGCCCGCTGGACGCAGGACGACGTGGATGCCTATGTCACCGAGCACGGGGTACTCACCAACCCGTTGCTGATGGACGGCTACGCCTCCGTCGGCTGCGCGCCCTGCACCCGCCGGGTGTTGGCGGGCGAGGACGCGCGGGCCGGCCGCTGGGCCGGCACCAACAAGACCGAGTGTGGACTGCACTGATGGCGGAGATTCAGGAGAGAGAGATGACGGGCGCCACGATCTGGCTGACCGGTCTGCCGAGCGCGGGCAAGACCACCCTCGCGCGCGAGCTGGCCGGCCGACTGCGCGGCGAGGGCCACCGCGTCGAGGTGCTCGACGGTGACGAGATCCGCGAATTCCTCTCCGCGGGCCTCGGCTTCGGCCGCGCTGACCGGCACACCAACGTCCAGCGGATCGGCTTCGTCGCCGAACTGCTGGCCAGCAACGGCGTGAAGGTCCTGGTCCCGGTGATCGCCCCGTACGCGGACAGCCGGGAGGCGGTGCGCAAGCGCCACCAGGGCGAGGGCACCCCTTATGTGGAGGTGCACGTCGCCACCCCGGTCGAGGTCTGCTCCGAGCGGGACGTGAAGGGCCTGTACGCCAAGCAGGCGGCCGGCGAGATCTCCGGCCTGACCGGCGTCGACGACCCCTACGAGGCGCCGGCGGATCCGGACCTGCGGATCGAGTCGCACGCCCAGACCGTCCAGGAGTCCGCGGCGGCGCTGCACGCGCTGCTCGTCGAGAGGGGGCTGGCGTGACGACCGTCGCTTCTGTCACCGAGGAACTGCACGACCCCTACGCGCTGTCCCACCTGGATGCGTTGGAGTCGGAGGCGGTGCACATCTTCCGTGAGGTGGCGGGGGAGTTCGAGCGGCCGGTGATCCTGTTCTCCGGTGGCAAGGACTCGATCCTGATGTTGCATCTGGCGCTCAAGGCGTTCGCGCCGGCGCCGGTGCCGTTCGCGTTGCTGCACGTCGACACCGGCCACAACTTCCCCGAGGTCATCGACTACCGCGACCGCACCGTCGTCGCCCACCACCACCTGCGCCTGCACGTCGCCTCCGTCCAGGACTTCATCGACCGCGGCGAGGTACGCGAACGCCCCGACGGCACCCGCAACCCCCTGCAAACCGTCCCCCTCCTCGACGCCATCGCATCCCACCGCTTCGACGCCGTCTTCGGCGGCGGCCGCCGCGACGAGGAAAAAGCCCGCGCCAAAGAACGCGTCTTCTCCCTCCGCGACGAGTTCGGCGGCTGGGACCCCCGCCGCCAACGCCCCGAACTATGGCAGCTCTACAACGGCCGCCACTCCCCCGGCGAACACGTCCGCGTCTTTCCCCCTGTCCAACTGGACCGAACTGGACGTCTGGCAATACATCGCCCGCGAACAGATCGAACTCCCCACCATCTACTACGCCCACGAGCGCGAAGTCTTCTCACGAGGCGGCATGTGGCTGGCCCCCGGCGACTGGGGCGGCCCCAAGGACGGTGAAACCCTGCAGCGGCGCACGGTCCGCTACCGCACGGTCGGCGACATGTCCTGCACCGGCGCAGTGGACTCCAACGCCGACACCATCAACGCCGTCATCGCCGAAATCGCCGCCTCCCGCCTCACCGAACGCGGCGCCACCCGAGCCGACGACAAACTCTCCGAAGCCGCCATGGACAAGACCGCAAGCGCGAGGGGTACTTCTAACATGAGCACCACCCCCAACACCCCCAACACCCCCAACGCCTCCACCACCCCTAACGCCGCCGGCCCTGCGGCCCTCGCCGCCACGTCCCTGCTGCGCTTCGCCACCGCCGGCTCCGTCGACGACGGCAAATCCACCCTCGTCGGACGCCTCCTGCACGACTCCAAATCAGTCCTGGCAGACCAACTGGAAGCCGTCGAACACGCCTCCCGCAACCGCGGCCAACACACCCCCGACCTCGCCCTGTTGACCGACGGCCTCCGCGCCGAACGCGAGCAGGGCATCACCATCGACGTCGCCTACCGCTACTTCGCCACCCCCCGCCGCCGCTTCATCCTCGCCGACACCCCCGGCCACGTGCAGTACACCCGCAACATGGTCACCGGCGCCTCCACCGCCGAACTCGCCATCGTCCTGGTCGACGCCCGCAACGGCGTCGTCGAACAAACCCGCCGCCACGCCGCCGTCGCCGCCCTCCTGCGCGTCCCCCACGTCGTCCTCGCCGTCAACAAAATGGACCTGGTCAACTACCAAGAGACGGTATTCGCCACCATCGCCCAGGAATTCACCGCCTACGCCGCCTCCCTGGGCATCCCGGAAATCACCACCATCCCCATCTCCGCCCTGGCGGCGACAACGTCGTCACCGCCTCCCCCCACATGGACTGGTACGGCGGCCCCACCGTCCTCGAACACCTCGAAACCGTCCCCGTCCGCACCGACCCCACCCGCGACCCCGCCCGCTTCCCCGTCCAATACGTCATCCGCCCCCAAAGCACCACCCACCCCGACTACCGCGGCTACGCCGGCCAAATCGCCTCCGGCGTCCTCCACGTCGGCGACCACATCACCGTCCTACCCTCAGGCCACACCAGCACCATCAAAGCCATCGACGCCCTCGGCACCACCGTCCAAACCGCCTGGGCACCCCAATCAGTCACCCTCCACCTCACCGACAACCTCGACATCTCCCCGCGGCGACCTCATCACCCCCCCACCAACACCCCCACCCTCACCCAAGACATCCACGCCACCGTCTGCCACCTCGCCGACCAACCCCTCACCATCGGCCAACGCGTACTGCTCAAACACACCACCCGCACCGTCAAAGCACTCATCACCCACATCCCCTCCCGCCTCACCCTCAACGACCTCTCCCCCCACCCCACCCCCCACCACCTCACCGCCAACGACATCGGCACCCTCCACCTCCGCACCGCCCCCAACCCCCTCCCCCTAGACCCCTACGCACTCCCGCCGCACCGGCTCCTTCCTCCTCATCGACCCCGCCGACGGCACCACCCTCACCGCCGGCATGACCGGCACCGCCTTCACCACCACACCCCCCACACCCAACGACACGACGGACGACGAGGGATGGGACTTCTGACCATGCTCAGGGACATGTTCTCGACCTTCGCGAAGGAAGGCGGCCGCGTGGGCAGCGGCGCGCTCGGCAGCGGGCAGGGCGGAGTCGGCCGATGTGCGTGCTGACCCCGATGCCCGACTCCATGCCCCCCACGTCCTCCTTCCGAAGATCCACCATCTCGCCGGGCGCGCCTTAACGGGGCGCGCACTGCCCCGGCCTCCCGAGAGGAACCCCCGCCGTGTCTGCCGTTCGTCACCGCCTCCTGGCGGTCGCCACCGCCGTCCCGTTGCTGACCGTCGCGTTGGGGGCCTGCGGCTACGGCTCCGAGGCCAAGAAGGACACCGCGGCCGCCGTCGCCCCGAAGGGACCGAAGATCGACGGCCTCGACTCGGTCAAGATCGGGTTCTTCGGCAACACCACCCACGCCACCCCGCTGATCGGGCTCCAGACGGGCCAGTTCCAGAAGGAACTGGGCGGCACGGCGCTGCAGTCCTCGGTCTTCAACGCCGGACCGGCGGAGATCGAGGCACTCAACTCCGGTGCCATCGACATCGGTTGGATCGGCCCCTCCCCCGCGATCAACGGCTATGTGAAGTCGCACGGCAAGAGCCTGAAGATCATCGCGGGTTCGGCCTCCGGCGGGGTCTCGCTGATCGTCAACCCCAAGAAGATCAGCGGTCTGGACGACCTCAAGGGCAAGACCATCGCCACCCCGCAGTTGGGCAACACCCAGGACGTCGCCCTGCTCAACTACCTGGCCCAGAAGGGCTACAAGGTGGACGCCACCAGCGGCAAGGGCGATGTCACCGTCCAGCGCATCGACAACAAGGTGACCCCCACCGCCTTCCAGCAGGGCAGCATCGACGGCGCCTGGGTCCCCGAGCCCACCGCGTCCAAGCTGGTCGCCGCCGGCGGTAAGACGCTGCTGGACGAGAAGCGGCTGTGGAAGGACGGCAAGTTCGTCATCACCAACGTGATCGTCTCGCAGCGGTTCCTCAAGGAGCACCCGAAGGCGGTGGAGGCCGTGCTGCGCGCCTCGGTGAAGACCAACGCCTGGATCCGCTCGCACCCCGCCGAGGCGGTCAAGGCGCTCAACGACAAGCTGGCCGACCCGTCGATCGCAGGTAAGGCACTGCCGACTGACATCATCGACCCGGCGTTCCAGAACGTCGACGTCACCGACGACCCGCTGGCCGCCACCCTCCAGGAAGAGGCGGACCACGCCGTCCAGGCGGGGCTCCTCAAGAAGCCCGACCTCAAGGGCATCTACGACCTCACCCTGCTGAACAAGGTGCTCAAGTCCGAGGGCAAGCGGCCGGCCGACGACGCCGGCCTCGGCGGCAACTGACCCCGGCCCCCCGATCTCCCAGGAGGTGACACCGATGACGACCAGCACGCTCACCAAGCCCGCCCCGGCGGACGCCGGCACCACCGGCCCGTACGCCGCTCGCATCCACCACGTCTCGAAATCGTTCGGCCGCCCCGGGGCGCAACAGCAGGTGCTGGACGACATCAGCATCGACGTCGCCCCCGGCGAATTCGTCTGCCTCCTGGGGGCCTCGGGGTGCGGCAAGTCCACCCTGCTCAGCCTCGTGGCAGGTCTGGACAAGCCGACGGCCGGCAGCATCGAAGCGCCCGGCGGCCGGCCGGCGCTGATGTTCCAGGAGCACGCGCTGTTCCCGTGGCTGACCGCGGGCCGCAACATCGAACTGGCGCTGCGGCTGCGCGGGGTGCCGCGCGCGGAGCGCCGCGACGAGGCCGAGCGGCTGCTGGAACTCGTCCGGCTCAAGGGCGCGTACGGCAAGCGGGTGCACGAGCTGTCCGGCGGCATGCGGCAGCGGGTGGCGATGGCCCGGGCGCTCGCCCAGGAAAGCCAACTGCTGCTGATGGACGAGCCGTTCGCCGCGCTCGACGCCATCACCCGCGATGTGCTGCACGACGAACTGACCCGGATCTGGCAGACCCAGAACAACAGCGGCTCCGCCGCGAGCAGCCTCTCGGTGCTCTTCGTCACCCACAACGTCCGCGAGGCGGTGCGGCTCGGCGAGCGGGTCGTGCTGCTCTCCTCCCGCCCCGGCCGGATCTCCCGGGAGTGGCGGGTGGACATCCCGCAGCCGCGCCGCATCGAGGACTCCGCGGTCGCCGACCTGTCCGTCGAGATCACCGAACAGCTCCGTGGGGAGATCCGCCGCCATGGCCAGCACTGAGACCAGCACCACCTCCTCCGCGGAACAGCCCACCGAGGACCCCACAGGGCCAGCCGACGCCCCGGCCACGGAACCGACGCCGGACTCGGCCACCACCCCGGACGCGACCCCGGCCACCGGCACGGCTCCCGGGACGGCTCCCGGCTCCTCGGCCAACTCCTCCGCTCCCACGGCCGAGTTGGCGGCCGGCGCCGCGAGCGGGCCCAAGGGTGGCTCCATAGCCACCGCCACGGCCGGCCCCGCAACCGCCACGCCCGCCGGTACCGAGTCGCCCCGCCCCGGCGCCGGCGATCTCGCCGGTCTGGAGGCCGGGCTCGACGCCCTGGACTCCACCGTGGTCTCCAGGCAGCCCTGGCTGCGCTCCGCGCTGTCAAAGGCGTTCCCTCCCCTCGTCGCGATCGTGATCGTGCTGGGCGTGTGGCAGCTCGCCTACCACTTCCAGCTCAAGCCGCACTACCTACTGCCGAGCCCGCTCGACGTCTACCGCTCGCTCCAGCAGAAGTGGCTCGAAGGCACCCTGCTGAGCTTCGTGTGGACCAGCGTCTCCCGCGGCGCTCTGGGCTTCCTCGCGTCGGTCGTGATCGGCTCCCTGCTCGGGCTGATCGTGGCCCGCATCAAGCCCGTACGAGCCGCGATCGGGCCGATCCTGAGCGGGCTGCAGTCCCTCCCTTCGGTGGCGTGGGTCCCGGCGGCGATCATCTGGTTCGGGCTGAGCGACGCCACCATCTACGCGGTGGTACTGCTCGGCGCCGTCCCGTCGATCGCCAACGGGCTGGTGTCCGGTGTCGACCAGATCTCCCCTCTCTTCCTCCGTGCCGGTCGCACCATCGGCGCGACCGGCCTGGCCGGCGTCCGCCATGTGCTGCTCCCCGCCGCGCTGCCCGGCTATCTCGCCGGCCTCAAACAGGGCTGGGCGTTCTCCTGGCGATCCCTGATGGCGGCCGAACTCATCGTCAACGCCCCCGACCTCGGCACCGGCCTGGGTCAACTCCTGGAACAGGGCCGGGAGTTGCAGGACATGTCCTGGGTCCTGGCCGCGATCCTGCTGATCCTGATCGTCGGCATCGGCATCGAGTTGCTGATCTTCGCCCCGATCGAACGCCGGGTGCTGCGCAGCCGCGGCCTCCTCGTCAAGAACTGAAGCCCATGAGCACACGCCCCACTCTCCTCGTCATCGCCCACGGCAGCCGCGACCCCCGGCACGCCGCGACCGTCTCCGCGCTCTGCGCGCGGGCCCGGAAGCTGCGGCCCGAGCTGCGCGTGGAGGTCGGCTACCTCGACTTCAACGCGCCCCGGGTGCCCCAGGTGTTGGAGCGCCTCTCGGCCGAGGCCCAAGGGTGGCGCGCAGCGCCTTCGTTCAAGGGTGGCGGTGGGCGACGGGAGGGAGTGCGGAACGTGGTGGCGCTGCCGCTCCTCCTCACCCGCGCCTTTCACGCGAAGTCCGATATCCCTGCGGTGCTCCGCGAGGCCGCCGCGCGGCTACCGCTGCTGTCCATCCATCAGGCCGAGGTGCTCGGCCCCTCGCTCCTCCTCACTGGCGCCCTGGAACGCCGGTTGGCGGAGGCCGGGTTGCGACCCGGTGATCGTCGCTCGACCGGGGTCGTCCTGGCCTCGGCGGGCTCCTCAGACCCGGAGGCGATCGCAGTGATCGCTGAAATCGCGCGGGAGTGGCGGCGCACCGCTGAGTGGTGTGCCGTGCGACCTGCGTTCGCCTCCGCATCCCTTCCCCGCACGGCCGACGCCGTGCGGGAACTGCGGGCCGAGGGCTGCAAGCGGGTGGCCGTCGCCCCGTACGTGATCGCGCCGGGCTTCCTGCCGGACCGGATCGCCGCCGGCGCCCGCGAGGCCCGCGCCGACATCCTCGCCCCGGTGCTCGGCGACGCCCCCGAGCTGGCCCGCCTGCTGCTGCGCCGCTACGACCAGGCCGTACGGGCCCGCGCCCGCGCCGAGCTGACGTCCGTGAGCGCCCTGACGGCCTGAGAGCCTGATGGTCTGAGAGCCTATGGCCGCGCACCGCCTGCCGATCTGACGACCTGGCTGCCCGGCGGCCCAACCGGCCAGCGGCCGGGCAACCGGGCAACTGGGCAGCCCGAGCACGACCGGCCGCGGGAGCAGCCGCATCGGTAGCGGCGGTAGCACTCGCGGCAGCCCGCGACCGGCCACGACCTCGACCGGTCGGGCTCGCGGCCGGCCGCACGCACCGTCGACCACGCCCACCACCGGCCGCACCCCGGGCCCCGCCCGGCTACGTCCCCACGGGAACCACGCCCCGATCCGTCCCCCGCCGCCCCGCTGGTGTGTCCGCGCGCCCCTTCTCGTAGACCGTGAGGCCACGCGCCAAGTGCAGGGGCACCAACAGGAGTTCCACGACCATGGCCTTCCAGGCGTAGACGACGTTGACGGCCTTGGTGACATAGGCGCAGGGGATGTTGACCAGCACGCCCGCCAGCGGGAGTTTTCGGCGGCGGGCGGCGTAGACCAGAGGTGCCACCGTCAACGCGAGGTCGGCGCCGGCCCACCAAGCGGCCGCGGCCGGTGGTGAGACCCCGGTGGTCATCGCGGCCACGAAGGGCGTGGCCCACCACAGGGGTGCGGTGACGATCTCGAAGAGGGCGAGCAATACCCAGAGCGCCAGCAGGGGTTTGCGGACGACCAGCGGCCCGGCGTGCAGCCGGACGTTCTGGCAGAAGCCGGCCATCCAGCGCTTGACCTGTTTGCGGAAGTAGGTGAGGTTCTCCGGATCGGCGGCGAGGGCGACCGCGTCGGCGACATAGACCGCGCGGCGGCCGGCGATCTGCTGGGACCACGTGTAGTCCATGTCCTCGACGATGGTCCGCTCGGGGAATCCGCCGAACGCCACCAGTGCGTCCCGCCGGAAGACCGAGCAGCAACCCGAGCACACCATGGGGCTGTTGGCGAGCGCCTGGATCGGCCGATGGAAGTGAAAACCGAAGAGGTACTCCGTGGAGCGGCCGCGCTCCCAGACCGTGCGGGTGTGCCGGGTGCGGACCATGCCCGCGGCGACCGCGACCCCGGGGTCGTCGAAGACCGGGAGGATGCGCTCGATGTAGTCGGGCGCGAGGACGGTGTCCGCGTCGACGGCCAGCACGAGATCGGTGGTGCACCGCGGGAGCGCGTGGTTCTGCGCCCTGGCCTTGCTGCCGAGGTTGCGCGGTGGGCGCAACACCGTGGCGCCGTGCGCGGCGGCTACCTCGCCGGTGCGGTCGGTGGAGGCGTCGTCGACGACCAGGATCCGGTCCGGCGGGACGGTTTGCCGGGCCAGGGATTCCAACGTGGCCGGCAGGCCCTCTTCTTCGTTGTGGGCCGGGACGATGACGGTGATGGTGTGCATGGTGGGCTTCCCCCTGTCCTGCGGACCGCGCCGACGACGACGCAGATCAGTCCGATGAATCCGTAGACGATGGTGCTGATGCCGAGGAACGGCGTGACTCCGTGCATGTCACTGACGGTAGCCACGCTCGGCCGCCTGCGGTTTCGGAGAGAGCCTCCTGTGGATAACTCCGCGCGAGGGAAAGCGCGTTGAGGGTACGACAACGCGGCGACGCCGGCCGCCGCGCCCCGTGGGGGCGAGCGCGACGGCCGGCGTGCGGTTCCGGATGTCCCGGTGGACTACTTCACGATCTTCAGCAGCTTGTTGGGCGTGCCCTGGCCCGGGTTGCTGATCTTGTCGGGCGTGGCGCCGTCGGTAAGCGCCTTCTCCACGTCGGCCGGCTTGGCGTCCTTGTGGTCGGCGAGGTAGATCGCGGCCGCACCCACGACGTGCGGGGTGGCCATCGACGTACCGGAGATGGTCTTGGTGGCGTCGTCGCTGCTGTTCCAGTCCGAGGTGATGTCGGAGCCGGGAGCGTAGAGGTCCACGACGCTGCCGTAGTTGGAGAAGTCGGACTGCTGGTCGTCCTTGGTGCTGGAGGCCACGGTGATGGCCTCCTTGACGCGCGCCGGGGAGCTCTGACCGGCGTCGGTGGACTCGTTGCCGGCCGCGACGCCGAAGGTGACACCGGAGTCGATGGCCTTCTTCACGGCCGCGTCGAGCGCCTCGTCGGCGCCGCCGCCGAGCGACATGTTGGCGACCGAGGGGCCCTTGTGGTTCTTGGTGACCCAGTCGATGCCGGCGACGACCTGCTCGGTGGAGCCGGAGCCCTGCCCGTCGAGCACCTTGACGGCGACCAGCTTGACCTTCTTGGCGACCCCGTGGGCGGTGCCGCCGATGGTGCCGGAGACGTGGGTGCCGTGGCCGTTGTCGTCCTCGGCCTTGTTGCTGTTGTCGATGGCGTTGAAGCCGTACGACGCGCGGCCACCGAAGTCCTTGTGGCTGATGTGGATGCCGGTGTCGATGACGTAGGCGGTGACGCCCTCGCCCGCGCTGTCCGGGTAGTTGTACTTGCCGTCACCCTTGGTGTCGGTCTGGTCGATCCGGTCCAGGCCCCACGACGGCGGGTTCTCCTGGGTGCCGTCGATGTGGAACGTGTGGTTCTGGACGACCTTGTCGACGGCCGGGTCGGCGGCGAGGCGCTTGGCGTCGTCGGCGGACAGACCGGAGGTCGAGAAGCCGTCGATGGCGGAGGTGAAGGTCCGCTTGACCTTGCCGCCGTACTTGGCGGCCAGGTCGCCGCTCTCCGCGGCGTGCATCGCGGCGGACTTCTTCAGCAGCACGATGTAGCTGCCCTTGACGGCGCCCTTGGCGTCGGCGCCGTAGATCCTGCCCTCGGCGGCGGGCGACGCGCCCGCGGTGACCGCGGTGACGGCGGCGATACCAGTGGCGGCCACCGCGGCGGATATCGCCGTGATGAGCCGCTTCTTGCTGGAACGCTTATGAGCCATGGCGAGGGTTCTCCTCGTTCGTGGTGTGGGGGGAAGCGTTGCGTAACAGCCCGAAGGGAACGGAACGGCTCCGCCTCGGACTGGTTCGAAACCCTGTCGGATTGACGAGTGCAATTCAAGGCCAGCCGGGCCGTGTGAGATTCACAACAACCCTGCAAAAATGCAAAACGGTCTAGAACTAACCAAAAAGACCGGGGAGTTGACACATTGCCTCGCAATGCCGTTCACGTTTACGCAATGAAGGGGGACAGCTGACGAACCGTTTGCACGTTCAACTGTCCCCCTGTGGCAGGCTCGCGCCCCGCAAGACACCTACCGGCGGTTACCGCGCCGGAAGTTGCGCCTCGATGAGGTCCGCGGCCCGCCGACTGCCGCCCTCCTCGGCGATCTCCGCACGGATCCGGCGGAGCGCCCCGGCCACGTCGGGGTCGTCGACCAGCGAGCCCACCGCCTCCGCCAGCGCCTCGGCCGTCACCTCTCCCTTGGTCAACTGCCGTGCCACCCCCAGGGATTGCAGCGTCTCGGCGTTCATGAACTGGTCGGCGGCCTGCGGGACGCACACCATGGGCACCGCGTTCGCCAGCCCCTCCTGACTGCCGCCCATCCCGGCGTGGGTGACGAACGCGTCCGCCTGTCGGAGGATCGCCAACTGTGGGACCCAGGTGTGCACCTCGACGTTGTCCGGCACCTCGCCCAGCACCGCCGGGTCGGTGAACTTCCCGATCTGCAGCACCACATGCCACTCCGGCCGCCCGCCGAACGCCTCGACGGTGGCGCGGTAGACGTCCGGCGCGTCGGTGAACACCGACCCCAGGGACACCAGGAGCACCTTGGCGTCCGGCGCGAGACCGGCCGGCCGCCGCCAGTCACCCTGCGCGGCGCGGTCGCCCTGGCAGGGGCCGACGAAGGTGAAGATCGACCCGTCGACCCGGTCGGCGTGCGGCTGCATGGCCCGCGGGATCAGGACGAGGGCGCGGGCTGGCCGGCCGGCCAACAGGCCCGGATCGGCGATGTCCGTCATACCGTGCTCGTCCAACCAGGCCCGGAAGCGGGCGTAGTAGGCGCGACCGCGCTCGGTGCCCGCGATCTCCTCCCGCATCGCCTTGCCGAACTCCTCCTCGTAGCCGTCCCAGCCGACGAGGTGCGGGGTCAACTGGATCGCCGGGACGCCCCACCGGCGGGCGAGCAACGGGGCCGGAAACGAGGCGCTGTCATGGAGGACGAGGTCCGGGGCGTCGCCCTCGTAGGCGGCGGCGAGTTGCGGCAGCGCCTGGACGGCGTCGTCGAGGAACGGTTCGAGGTGGTCGAGGAGTTCGGTGCCCCAGGCTTCCGGGTTGTCGTCGGTGGGTAGGACGGAGGTCCACGGCCGGGGCTCCGCCCCGGTGGTGGCGACGAGGTCCGCGAAGGCGGCCGGGACGGCGTAGGTGACGCGGTGCCCACGGTCGACCAGTTCGCGGATGACGTCGAGGTTCGGCTGGACGTGACCGTGCGCCGGGATGCTGAACATGGCGATGTGCAAAGGGTGCTGAGGCATGTCAGAACCCTAAACGAGACGATACGTATCGTGCAACGCAGAAAATTCGCCATCCCCTGTCGATACGGGAGCCAACTCCCCTACCGGGCAGTGCCGTTCCGGTACCGGGCGGCCGCACCGCTCGGCGATACCGGGCACCTGCAAGACTGGGCGCGAGACCGCACCGCAGGAGGCCGCCCGATGACCGAAACCAGCCCCGCCTTCACTGAGGCGCGCGCCCGTGACGTGCTGGCCGCGGCCGGGCACGCCGGCGCGGCGGCGGACGCCCGGCTCCTCGCGCTCGGCGAGAACGCCGTCTTCGCCCTGGGCGAGCGCGAACCGGTCGTACGGGTGGGCCGCAGCCCCGAGCTGCTGCCGCGCGCCGAGCGCGAACTGGCCGTCGCCCAGTGGCTGGCGGCCGAGGGCGTGCCGGCGGTGCGGGCCGCGGAGCCGGCCGCCCGGCTCGTCGACGGGCACCCCGTGACCTACTGGCAGCGGCTCCCGGAGGCCGTCCGACCGGCCGGGCCGCAGGACCTCGCCGCGCTGCTGAAGCTGGTCCACGCGCTGCCCGAGCCGCCGTTCGCACTCCCCCGGCGCGAGCTGCTGGGCGGCGTGGAGCGCTGGCTGCGGCTGGCCGGCGATGCGGTGTCGCCGTCGGACGCGGAGTATCTGCGCGGGCGCCGGGACGCGTTCGCACTGGCCGCCACGGCGCTGGAGCCGCATCTGCCGCGCGGGCCGATCCACGGCGACGCGCTGCCCCGCAACGTCCATGTCGGGCCCGAGGGGCCGGTGTTGGTCGACCTGGAGACCTTCTCCTCGGACCTGCGCGAGCACGACCTGGTCGTGCTCGCGCTGAGCCGGGACCGCTACGGACTGGGCGCGGACGCCTATGACGCCTTCGTGTCGGTGTACGGCTGGGACGTCAGGGACTGGGAGGGGTGCGCGGTGCTGCGCGGCTCCCGGGAGACGGCGAGCTGCGCCTGGGTCTCCCAGCACGCACCCGGGAACCCGGCGGCCCTGAAGGAATTCCGGCGCCGGATCGCCTCGCTGCGGGAGAAGGACACGGCGGTGCGCTGGTATCCGTTCTGACCGCGCGCCACGGCCGACGGCCCCGCCAGGGCGCTGCTGCCGAAGCTCCGTGGCGGAAGGAGCGGCGTCTGGTGCGTGCGAGCGCAAGGCGCCGGGATGCCTTCGTAGCGGAGCCATGGGGACATCTCGGCAACACCGCGGGGTCCGCGCGCACTTGAGACGTAGGGCGGGCATGCCAGGCGTCGCGACGCCGCGGAGCTCCGGCAGCGGCGCCCTGGGTCAGCCCCGTCAGCGCTGATACGGGATCAGCGGCCAGGCCGGCTCGACTATCGCCCCGGGATTGCCGGAGCGGCGCAGATACGCCTGGAACGAGGCGGCCTGCTCCGCCGCAGCCTGCTCCTGGAGGGCGTGCAGGTCGCGCGGTGCGGGCAGGGCGACGGCCGGGTACTCCTCGCCTATGCGGCGGGCGACGCCGGCCGCGGCCGCCGCATCGGCGCCCGCCTCGTGCGCGCCGTCCAGCGGCACGCCGTAGTGCCAACAGAGCGCCTGGAGGCCGCGCTTGCCCTTGCGGTAGCGGTCCACGTGCTTGTCGAGGACGAGCGGGTCGATGACCGGGGCGGGCGGATGGCCCAGGCGCTCGGTCAGGGTGAGCAGGCCGTGGCGGCGGCACTCGCGGTCGAGGAGCGAGAGGTCGTAGCGGGCGTTCATCACCACCAGCGGGAGGTCCGCGCGCAGGGCCTCGGTCAGCGCCTCGGTGATCTCCGCTATCGCACCGGCGGGCGGACGGCCATGAGTCTGGACATAAGCGGTCGAAATGCCATGAATCTCCGCCGCTTCCTCGGGAATCGGCACGCCCGGATCGAGCAGCCAGGACTGCCGCCCGGCCACCGTGCCGTCCCCCTCCAGCCGGATCAGCGCGGCCGTGACGATGCGGTCCTGCTCGACGTCGGTGCCCGTGGTCTCCAGGTCGAAGCTGACCAACAGCTCCTGATGCCAGCTCATGCGGCCTCCTTCGGTGGTACTCCCCCGTGATGTGACCAACTCTCCCACGCACCACTGACAGCGGGCCGGCCCGCCCGGCGCCGGCCGCCCGGACCGGCTCAGGAAACCGGTCGGGAGTCGGCCCAGACGCTCTCGAACTCCTCGCGGTAGATCTCGAAGAGCCCGTGATCACCGTCGCGGACGTCCTGCCGGACCACCTCGCGGCCGCCGCCGCGCAGCACGAACACCGGCGACTCCATGCCACGGCTCTTGCGGAGGTAGGGCTGGACCACGGCTATCCCGTCCGGTCCGTCGCCGTCGACCAGATACGCGGTGAAGCGCGGCGTCTCGTCGAAGACCTGGATCTCGAAGGCGCCGGGGTCCCGCAGCCGAGCCCGGACCCGCCGCATGTGCAGGATGTTCATCTCGATGGAGCGGCTCATCTCGCCCTTTTTGAGGCCGATTTCCCGCTCCCGGCGGCGGACCGCGCTGCTGGCCGGGTTGAGGAAGAGAAGACGGGCCCGGCAGCCGGATTCGGCGAGCCGCACCAGGCGGCGGCCGGAGTAGTTCTGCACCAGGAGGTTGAGTCCTATGCCCACCGCGTCGAGGCGGCGGGCGTCGCCGAAGAGGTCCTCGGCGGGCAACTGGCGCTGCAACCGGACCCGGTCGGGGTGCACCCCGACGACGTCGGCATAGCGGTCGCCGACGAGGTCCTCGACGGCGTCGATCGGCAACCGCCCGGAAATACGGGTGCCGGCCCCGGAGCCGAGGATGTCCAGGAGCCGGGCGGAGGCCCGTTCGGCCTGGGCCAGGACGGTCTCGGACAGCGCGCGGTTCCGGGAGACGATGTTGCGGGCGACCTCCAACTCGTCGAGGACCAGCTCGACCTCGCGGCGGTCGTCCACGTAGGGCTCGAAGCACGGCCAGTGCTGGACCATCAGCTCGCGCAACTGCGGCAGCGTCAGGAAGCTGACGATGTTGTCGTCGGCGGGGTCGAGGAGATAGCCCTTGCGGCGGCTGACCTCGCGGACCGCGACGGCCCGCTGGACCCACTCCTGGCCCGCCGGCCCGGCGGCCGCGATGACCCACTCGTCGCCGTGCACCGGCTCGTAGATGGGGCGCAGGACGGCCGCGACGACGGCCCGTAGGCGCTGCTCGACGAGATTCAGCCAGATATAGGCGCGTCCGGCCCGGCGGGCCCGGGTGCGCACCTCGCTCCAGGCGTCGGCGCCCCAGTCCAGTTCGGCGCCGATCTCCAGCGGTCGGGCCAGGGACACCGTGCCGGGCGGCGCATCGACGGAGCCGCCCTCGTGACCCTCGTGACTCTCGTCACCAGGGGGCAACTCCAGCCCGCCGCTCACCTGCCACCGCCTTCCGAACCCCCGTGCCAACGATCAAGGCAGACTACTGCGGCGCGGGGGGCGGTGCAGCAGGATGGATCGAGTCGGTTGCCAACTCCCCTTGTTCATACTGCCGGTTGTGCACGCGGAGCGTGGCCGGAGTGAGCGGTTTCATAGCCGCGAGAGGGGCGGCGGACCGATTCCGGCCCACGCGATGGGGTGTTCCGGCGTCGGCCCGTTGACACCGCCCCCGGGGGCCCGCCCGGGGGCGAGTTCACCGATTGGCCGGGTTTTCCCTGGTGAACTGCGCGCATGTGAGATAGCCCGTCGGGGAGAAGCCGCTTTCGGGATCGACCCGCCGTCTCGCCGTCCGTGGGCAGCCGCCCGCACCACTCGTTCACCCCCCGATCGGCTCACGGTACGACTATCCGACATCGTCGAAGGCGAACCACCATTCAGCGGAGTTCACGCGAAAATCTCCCGCTATCCGGCAAGTTGGGACACGTTGGGGAAAGGATTCCGATTCGGTCCGCGGACATGTGTCGTGGAATTGCCGCCGCCCCGTAGAGAAAGTGGAAGAGACTACGCATGCAGGTCTGGCCGGGACAGATGTATCCGTTGGGTGCCACCTACGACGGTGCGGGCACCAACTTCGCGGTGTTCTCCGAAGCCGCCACGCGCATCGAACTGTGTCTGCTGCACGACGACGGGGCGGAGACCGCCGTCGAGCTGCGCGAGTCCGACGCCTTCGTGCGGCACGCGTATCTGCCGGGGGTGATGCCCGGGCAGCGCTACGGCTTCCGGGCGCACGGCCCCTACGAGCCCGAGCACGGGCACCGCTGCAACTCCGCCAAGCTGCTGCTCGACCCGTACGCGCGGGCGATGAGCGGCGTGATCGACTGGGACGAGGCGGTCTACGGCTACCGTTTCGGCCGCCCCGAGGTGCGCAACGACCTCGACTCGGCGCCGCACACCATGGCGTCGGTGGTGGTCAACCCGTACTTCGACTGGGGCGACGACCGCCCGCCGCGGACCGCCTACCACGAGACGGTGCTCTACGAGGCGCACGTCAAGGGCCTGACGATGCGCCACCCCGAGCTCCCGGAAGAGCTGCGCGGCAGCTACGCGGCGCTGGCGCACCCGGCGGTCATCGACCACCTGACGAAGCTGGGCGTCACGGCGCTGGAGCTGATGCCGGTGCACCAGTTCGTCCAGGACCACCGGCTGGTGGACGCGGGGCTGACCAACTACTGGGGCTACAACACCATCGGGTTCTTCGCACCGCACAACGCGTACGCGTCCTGGGGGGACCGCGGGCAGCAGGTGCTGGAGTTCAAGACCGCGGTCCGGGCGCTGCACCGGGCGGGCATCGAGGTCATCCTCGACGTCGTCTACAACCACACCGCCGAGGGCAGCCACCTGGGGCCGACGCTGTCCTTCCGGGGGCTGGACAACGCCTCGTACTACCGGCTGTCGGACGACCGGCGCTACTACACGGACACCACCGGCACCGGCAACTCCCTGTTGATGCGCAGTCCGCACGTGCTCCAACTGGTGATGGACTCGCTGCGCTACTGGGTGCAGGAGATGCGCGTCGACGGGTTCCGGTTCGACCTGGCGGCGACGCTGGCCCGGCAGTTCCACGAGGTGGACCGGCTGTCGTCGTTCTTCGACCTGGTGCACCAGGACCCGGTGGTCAGCCAGGTGAAGCTGATCGCCGAGCCGTGGGACGTCGGGGAGGGCGGCTACCAGGTGGGCAACTTCCCGCCGCTGTGGACGGAGTGGAACGGCAAGTACCGGGACACCGTACGGGACCTGTGGCGCGGGGAGCCGCGCACCCTGGCGGACTTCGGCTCCCGGTTGACCGGCTCGTCGGACCTCTACCAGGAGGACGGGCGGCGGCCGCTCGCCTCGGTCAACTTCGTCACCTGCCACGACGGTTTCACCCTGCGCGACCTGGTCTCGTACAACGACAAGCACAACGAGGCCAACGGCGAGGACAACCGGGACGGCGAGCGCTTCAACCGGTCGTGGAACTCCGGGGCGGAGGGGCCGACCGACGATCCGTCGGTGCGCCGGCTGCGGCTGCGGCAGATGCGGAACTTCCTGGCGACGCTGATGCTGTCGCAGGGCGTGCCGATGCTCAGCCACGGCGACGAGTTCGGGCGCAGCCAGCGCGGCAACAACAACGCGTACTGCCAGGACAACGAGCTGACCTGGGTGCGGTGGCCGGAGCGGCGGGCGCCGACCGAGGACGAGGGGCCCGACGACGACCGGGAGGGCGCGGCGGACGGGGCCGGTGGGGCGGTGCGCACGCCGGGGGCGACCGAACGGGAGGAGGAGCGGGCGCTGCTGGCGTTCGCCCGGCAGATGGTGTGGCTGCGGCGGGACCATCCGGTCTTCCGTAGGCGGCGGTTCTTCCAGGGGCACCCGATGGAGGGCACCCACGACGAGCTGTCCGACATCGCGTGGTTCACCGCGGCCGGCGCGGAGATGGGGACCCGCGACTGGCAGTCCGTGCACGCCAAGTCGCTGACGGTGTTCCTCAACGGGAGCTCGATCTCCGAACCGGGGCCGCGCGGCGAGCCGGTGACCGACGACTCGTTCCTGCTGATGTTCAACGCCCATGACCAGGAACAGGAGTTCACGGTTCCGGAACACCTGGGGCGGCAGTGGCAGGTGGTGGTGGACACCGACCGGCCGCAGGCGCCGGCGGAGGGCCAGGGCGTCAAGGTCAAGGGCGGCGACCGGCTGACGCTGATCGGGCGGAGCCTGCTGGTGCTCCAGCGGCCGGCCTGAGCACCCCGGGGAGGGACGCTACGTCAGGGGGCCAACGCCCTTGCGGCGTGAGGCCGTCGGGGTGCGGTCCGCCGCCGCTGTCTGGTCGGGACGGGCGGTGCGTACGGGGGCGGTGGGCCGGGAGCCGGCGCGCGTGAGGAGGGCGACGGCGAGGATCAGCACCGCGGCGCCGACCGCGACCGCGAAGGCGGCGGACGGACCGTACGCGTCGGCGAGCCGCCCGGACAGGGCCAGCGCCAGGGCCTGGCCGCCGACCACCGCACTCGTCAGGAAGGCCATCGACTCGGCCAGCCGGGTGGCCGGCACCAGCCGTTCGGTCAGCCCGAAGAGCGTGATCAGATGCGGCGCGAAGGCCACCCCGAGCACCACCACGACCAGATAGAGCGCCCCCATGGAGCGGACGAGGAGCAGCGGCGCGGAGAGCACGATGAGCGCCGCGGCGGCCGCCCGCCAACGGGCCGGCAGGCCGATCCGGGCCGGCACCAGGGCGAGCGAGAGCCCGGCGACGGCGCTCATCACGCCCATCGCCGCGTACACCAGGCCGGCTTGGGCGGGCTGGTGGAGGCGTTCGGTGAGCGCGGCGATGCCGGCCTGGCAGGCGCCGAACATGGCGCCCTGGAGAGCCGTGGAGAGCCGCATGGCGTGCACGGCGCGCGGCATCCGCACGCGGGCCGCACGCGGCGGCCGAGGGGCCTTGCGGGCGCGGTCGGCGGCCGGCCCGGCGGCTACCGCGGTCGGGTGCAGGGCGAACGCCGAGCCGCAGACCGCCAACAGCACCGCGGCCAGCGCCAGCGCCACCGCCGGATGCGCCACCGAGGCGGCCACCCCCACCAGCGCCGGGCCGAGCACGAACGACACCTCGTCCAACGTGCCCTCGAAGGACAGCGCGGCGCTCACCACCCGGTCGTCGGACGCCGCGCGGTGCGCCAGGGCGACCAGCCGGGTGCGGGCCAGCGGTCCGACCTGGGGGACGCTCGCGCCGGCCAACAGGCCGATCAGGGCGAGCGGCGGGGTCGCCATCCGGGCCAGGGCCGCGGCCACCAGGGCGGCCACCGCGAGGGCGTTGAGCCAGCAGCAGACCAGCACCACCGGGCGCTGCCCGTGCCGGTCGGCGAGCCGCCCGGTCAGCGGTCCGGCGACCGTCTGACCGGCCGCCAGGGCGCCGCCCACCAGGCCCGCGGTGGTGAGCGAACCGCTCGTCTCGGCCACCAACAGCACGCTGCCGAGCTGGCACATGGCGGTCGGCAGCCGGCCCAGGAAGGAGATCACGGGCAGCAGGGGACCGCTCAGGGCGAGCACCTGGCGGTAGGTGGCGGCGGCAGCGGTCATCACAAGAAGCTATCCGCCCCACCGGCACGATCCGTACCGGCGGTACGTACGAAGCGATGCCCCGGACCGGCCCGGCCGTTCGGACGAAGGCACGACGGACGGGGCGGCCCGGGATGACGCAACCCGATGACAGAACGGGCCGCGGGCGGGGTACGGGTGTTCCCATGACGCAGCCTTCGAGTCCGTCGCCCACCGCCACCTACCGGCTGCAACTCCAGCCGAACTTCCCGTTCGCCGCCGCCGAGCGGACCGTCCCGTACCTCGCCGCCCTGGGGGTGTCCCATCTCCACCTCTCCCCCGTATTGGAGGCCGCGCCCGGGTCCACCCACGGATACGACGTGACGGGCCACGCGACGGTACGGGCCGAACTGGGCGGCGAGGACGGGCTGCGGACGCTGGCGGCGACGGCCCGGGCGCACGGTCTGGGGCTGGTCGTCGACCTGGTGCCCAATCACATGGCGGTGGCCACGCCGCTGTCGCTGAACGGGCCGCTCTGGGAGGTGCTGCGCGAGGGGCCGGCGTCGCCGTACGCGCGCTGGTTCGACATCGACTGGGACGGCGGCCACGGAGGCCGGCTGCTGCTGCCCGTCCTGGAGGGGCGGATCGGGGACGAGTTGCCCCGGTTCCGGGTGGCGGGCGGGCTGCTGCACTACGGGGAGCAGGTCTTCCCGCTGCGCCCCGGTACGGAGCGGCTGCCGCTGGAGCGCCTGTTGGAGGCGCAGTGGTACCGCCTCGCCTGGTGGCGACTGGCCCGCACCGAGCTCAACTACCGGCGGTTCTTCACCATTTCGGAGCTGATCGGGGTGCGCGTCGAGGACCCGGAGGTGTTCGACGCGACGCACCGGACGGTGTTGCGGCTGATCCGGGAGGGCGTCGTCGACGGGCTGCGGATCGACCACCCGGACGGGCTGGTGGACCCGGGCGGCTACCTGGCGCGGCTGCGCGGCGGCAGCAAGGGGTGCTGGACGGTGGTGGAGAAGATCCTCACCGGTGCGGAGCGGCTGCCGGACGGCTGGGCGTGCGCGGGCACCACCGGCTATGACGCGCTGCGCCACATCGACGGGCTGTTCGTCTGTCCGCAGGGCGTCGGGCGGCTGTTCTCGCACTACCGCGACTTCGTCGCCCCGCTCGCCGACGAGGGCGGCGACTGGGAGGAGACGGTGCGCCGGGCCGCCTACGAGGTCGTCGCGCACGAACTCGCCTCGGAGGTCGAGCGGTTGGTGCGGACCGCGTCCCGGATCAGTGACCGGGTGCCGCTGCCGGGCGACCACGCGCCCTGGGCGCTGCGGCAGGCGGTCCGGGAACTCCTGGTGCGGCTGCCGGTCTACCGCCCGTATGCCGGAGACACCACGGACGCCGCCCGGGCCGCGGCGGACGCGGCGATGCTGGGCAACGCGGCCGAACGGGCCCGGGCCACCTTCCGGGTGCCGGAGGAGGCCGCGGCGGTGGACCTGGTCCACGACCTGGCGCTGGGGCGGTTCGCCTCCAGTGGGGAGGGCGGGGACGATCCGCCGGACCCCGATGTCGCGGGCTTCGCGGCCCGGTTCGCGCAGACCGCGTCGGCGCTGCACGCCAAGTCCGTGGAGGACACCGCCTTCTACCGCTATCCGGTGCTGCTGTCGGCGTGCGAGGTCGGGGGCGATCCGGGGGAACCCGCGCTGGGGCCCGGGACGTTCCACGAGTACTGCGCGCGGCTGCAGCGGGACTGGCCGGAGAGCGGCACGGTGCTCTCCACCCACGACACCAAGCGCAGTGCCGATGTGCGGGCGCGGATCGCGGTGTTGTCGGAGTGCCCGGACCGGTGGCGGGACGTTCTCGGGATGGTGGCCGACGGGCGGGAGGACGCGGACGATGTGGTCCCGGTGGATCCGATGGTGTCGTGGACGGCCTGGCAGACCGCCTTCGGCCTGGGCGCGTCCGCCACCGGGGGCCCCGCGGCGGAGCGGCTGTCGCCCGCGGTCCTCAAGGCCGTGCGGGAGGCCGGGCTGCGCACGTCCTGGACGGAGCCGGACGCGGCGTACGAGGAGAGGGTGGCGGAGTTCGTCCACAGCGGGCCGTGCGGTCCGGCGGCCGGACAACTGGCCGCGCTGGAGGCGGAGTTGGCCCCGTTCGTCCGGGCCAACGTGCTGGGCGCGGCGCTGCTGCACCTGACGATGCCGGGGGTCCCCGACGTCTACCAGGGCACCGAGCGGGAGTACGCGGCGCTGGTCGACCCGGACAACCGGCAGCCCCTGTGGTGCGAACCGGGGCTGCTCGCCAGTTTGGACGCCGGGGCCGCGCCGATCGATCTGTCCGCGGAGAAGCTGCTGTTGACGGCCACCGCGCTGCGGCTGCGGCGGGCGCACCCGGAGTGGTTCGGCGCCGCCGCGTCGTACGAGCCGCTGGTCGCGGAGGGGCCGGCGGCCGAGCACTGCGTGGCCTTCGTCCGCGGGGGGCGGGTGGCGACGGCGGTGACCCGGCTGTCGCTGCGGCTGCGGGAGACCGGCGGCTGGTGGGACACCGTGCTGCGGCTGCCCGCGGGCGGCGACTGGCGCGAGGCGCTGACCGGCCGCACGCTGGCGGGCGGGACGGCGGTCGGGGTGGCCACCCTGCTCGACCGGTGGCCGGTGGCCCTGCTCGTGCGGGAGTAGTGGGCGGTAGTGCAGGCGCCGTACTGACGTTGCGTCAATCGTCGGACGAGGTCAGCCACCTGGTCGTCGTGCTCACCGGTGGTGGCGTAGTCATGCGGCATCAGGCGGAACGGGGCCACTGGCGGACGACATGCCGGCCACCGTCCGGGCGGGCCGCCGGGCCGCTCGGCGCTCTCTCAGCCCCGGCGCTCGGTGAGGACGTAGTCGACCTCGCCGAACCTTATGTGGTCGCCGGGCCCGACCTGGATCTCGCCGACCAGTCGACGGCCGTTGACGCAGGTGCCGTTGGTCGAGCCGAGGTCGCGCAGCATCCAGCCGCTGCCCTCGCTGCGCAGCTCGGCGTGGTTGCGGGAGACCGTCTCGTGGTTGAGCCGCAGGCCGACGCCCGGCGCCCGCCCGATCCTCAGCGGGAACGGCCCGGGCTCGGGCAGCAGCAACTTCGGCAGCCGCTCCGTGCGCCAGGCCCTGCGCACCCGGAGGTGGAACGCCGACACCCGGCCGACCGCCCGCAGCACCAGCCCCTGTACCTTGCCGCGGTCCTCCAAGTCCGCTGTGGCCAGCGCGAGTTCGGAGTGCTGCTGGGCGCTCAGGACGAGTTCCAGTCGGCGCAGGAAGGTGTCCTGGGACAGCCGTCCGTCCGCCGCGCCGTCACGCAGCAGCTCAAGGGCGCGTTCCCGGTCGGCATCCGAGGGCCGCGCGGGGAACTGGAGCGAAGTCATGGCGCAATTGTCCGGCCTGCGGTGACTCGGTGTCCAGGCGATGTCGGTGCGGCGCAGCGCCGCGTCCTTTCGTCCGGCGCGGCGGCGTGCTTTCGTCGTCCGCAGCGGGGGCGCCGGGCCGGGAGACGACCGGCCGGAGCAACGAAGGAGGACAGCCGTGCTGTTCGAGGTATGGGCGCCGAACGCCGGGCGGGTCGCCCTCCAGTGGGCCGGCGACCGGTCCGGCCAGCCACCGGTCCCGTTGGACCGCGACCCCGACCGGCCCGGTTGGTGGCACGCGGAGGCGGCGGCCCAGGAGGGCGACCGCTACGCCTTCCGGCTTGACGGCGGGCCGCCCCGGCCCGATCCGCGCGCCGCCCGGCTGCCGGAGGGCCCCGGCGGGCCCGGCGCGGTCGTCGACCACGCGCGGTTCGCCTGGCGGCACCCCTGGCCCGGCCGCCCGCTGCCCGGCGCGGTCCTCTACGAGCTGCACCTCGGGACGTACACCCCCGAGGGCATCTTCGACGCGGCCGCGGACCGCCTCGACCACCTCGCGGACCTCGGCGTCACCCACGTCTCCCTGATGCCGGTGTGCCCGTTCCCGGGGCGGCACGGCTGGGGCTATGACGGGGTCGCGCCCTGGGCGGTGCACGAACCGTACGGCGGCCCGGACGGGTTGAAGCGGTTCGTGGACGCCGCGCACGGCCACGGGCTCGGGGTCGTCCTGGACGTCGTCCACAACCACCTCGGCCCGTCCGGCAACCATCTGCCGGAGTTCGGGCCGTACTTCACCGACGCCCACCGGACGCCCTGGGGGGCGGCGGTCAATCTCGACGCCCCCGGTTCCGACGAGGTCCGCGACTATCTCCTGGGGAGCGCGGTGAGTTGGCTGCGGGACTACCGGATCGACGGGCTCCGGTTGGACGCGGTGCACGCCCTGCACGACGACCGCGCCGAGCACTTCCTTGCCGAACTGTCCGCCGCGGTGGACGCGCTCGCCGCCCAACTGCGCCGCCCGCTCTTCCTGATCGCCGAGTCCGACCGCAACGACCCGCGCACCACCGCACCGCGGGAGGCCGGCGGCCTCGGCCTGCACGGCCAGTGGAACGACGACTTCCACCACGCCCTGCACACCGCGCTGACCGGTGAATCCCACGGCTACTACGCCGACTTCGCCCGCGCCCCGCTCGCCGCCCTCGCCAAGACCCTCACCGGCGGCTTCTTCCACGACGGCAGCCACTCCAGCTTCCGCGGCCGCCGCCACGGCGCCCCCCTGGACCTGCGGGCGACCCCGCCGCACCGGCTGCTCGCCTACGCCCAGACCCACGACCAGATCGGCAACCGCGCCCGCGGCGACCGGCTCACCGCCACGCTCTCCCCCGGCCTGCTGGCCTGCGCCGCCGCGCTGGTGCTCGGCTCCCCGTTCACCCCGATGCTCTTCATGGGCGAGGAGTGGGGCGCCCGCACCCCCTGGCAGTACTTCACCGACCATCCGGACCCGGAGCTGGCGGAGGCCGTACGGGCCGGCCGGCGGCGCGAGTTCGCCGCCCAGGAGGGCGCCGCGCCCGGGGCCCTCCTGGGCGCCGACTGGCCGGACCCGCAGGACCCCGCCACCCGTGACCGCTGCGTCCTCGACTGGTCCGAGCCGCCGACCGAGCCGCACTCCGCCCTGCTGGCCTGGTACCGCACCCTGCTCGCCCTGCGCCGCACCCACCCGGCCCTGACCGACCCCGACCCGGCCCACACCCACCTCACCCACGACGAGGACGCCCGCTGGCTCCTCCTCCGCCGCGGCCCCGTTCACCTGGCCGTCAACCTCGCCCCGCCCGGCACGACGGCCGCCATCCCCCTCGCCCCTCCTCCCCCGACCGGAACGCCGCGCTTCCGTGCCGTGACGGGCTGGCCACACCCCCATCTCCCGGAGGGCGACGGGGTGTTGCGGCTTCCGGGGGAATCGGTGGCGGTGGTGGAAGAGCTGCGGTCCGAGGCGTCGGCCCATGGGGCGGCACCCGGCTCCCTGGGGGCGCCGCCGACTACCCCGCGAACTCCTCGACCAGGGAGCTGCAGAAGGCGTCCAGGTCGGCGGGCTTGCGGCTGGTGACGAGGGTGTTGGTGGCCTTGGTGCAGACCACGACCCGCTGGTCGACCCACTCGCCACCGGCGTTGCGGATGTCGGTGCGCAGGCTGGGCCAGGAGGTGAGGGTGCGACCGCGGACCACGTCGGCCTCGATCAGGGCCCAGGGGGCGTGGCAGATGGCCGCGACCGGTTTGCCGGTCTCGAAGAAGGCGGCGATGAGGGCGACGGCGCCCCCGTCGAGGCGGAGCGCGTCGGGGTTCGCGACGCCGCCGGGGAGGATCAGGCCGTCGTAGTCCGCGACGGAGGCGGCGTCCACGGTCACGTCGACGGGGAAGGTGTCGGCCCTGTCCAGGTGGTGGAACGCCTGGATCCGGCCGGGCCTGGTGGAGATCAACGTGGGGGTGCCGCCGGCGGCGGTGACCGCCTGCCAGGGCTGGGTCAGCTCGACCTGTTCGGTGCCCTCGGGGGCCACCAGGAACGCCGCCTGCAGGGGCATGGTGCCGCACTTCCCTTCGTCCCGCGGTCGGTCCCGTCGCCGGCCCGGGGCGGTGGCGAAAACGCCGGTCGGCCGGTGGGATCTCTCCCTACCGGCCGACCATAACGGGACGGAGGGGGCGAAGCCCCCTCTGCCGCGGGCTGCCGCGCTACGCGCCGGAGGCCGCCGCGGCCGCCGCCGTGCCGTCCGTGCCGCCCGCACCGTCGGCGCCCGCCGCGATCTCCGCGTCCACGCCCTCCAGTTCGCGCTCGCTCTCGGCGATCGCCGCCTCCTCGGCCGCGAAGTCGAGGTTGCGGCAGAGCAGGTAGTACAGGCCGCCGCCGACCAGGAGGCCGGGGACGAAGGACAGGTCCGCGCCGCCCAGCGCCGTGGCGGCCGGGCCGGTGTAGAAGGACGTGGAGAAGAACGGGACCATCGCGACGAAGCCCGCCACGTAGGCGACGATGCCGCGCCAGGACCAGCGCCCGTAGATGCCGGACGGGTCGAAGATCGCGGTGACCGCGTAGTGGCCGCGCCGGACCCAGTAGAAGTCCACCAGGTTGACCGCCGTCCACGGGATCAGGAAGTAGAGCATCAACAGCACGAAGGTGTTGAAGCTCTCCAGGTAGTTCTCCGGGAGCAGCATCGCCACGGTGAAGACGATCAGGCCGATGGCCACGATGCCGGCGACCCTGATCCGGACGGTCGGCTTGACCTTCCGGAAGGCGTCGACGGCGCTGGTGGTGGTGAGCATCGCGCCGTACGCGTTGACGGCCATGATGCCGACCAGGGCGACGGAGGAGACGACGACGGCGAAGGTGCCGAAGCCGGGCAGGATCGCGTTGCCGACCTGGCGGATGCTGCTGATCGCGTCCGGGTGCGGCAGCGCCGAGGCGAGCAGGGCGCCCAGCGACATCAGCCAGGCCGCGGAGCCGGCGGCGCCGGCGTAGGTCCACCAGATGACCTTGCGGGCGGGGACGTCCCTGGGCAGGTAGCGGGAGTAGTCCGAGACGTAGACGGCGTAGCTGATCTGGTAGCCGGCCGCGGCGGAGAAGACCACCAGGAAGGACGTCCAGGAGCCGTGCCCGGCGGGGCCGGCGGCCGCGGAGTGCGGGTCGAGGTGGATCAGGGCGCCGACGGTCAGCACGCCGAAGACGACGATCAGCACGTAGGTGAGCCAGCGCTGCACCAGGTGCAGCAGGTCGTGGCCGACGACGGCGAGCACGATGGCGACGCCGATGATCAGCACGTACCAGAGGGTGGTGCCACCGGGGAAGACGGTGCGCAGGCCCTGGGCCGCCAGGACGACGTTGAAGACGTTGAAGCCAACGTAGACGAAGACCACGGCGGCGAACGGGACGATCGCGCCGCGGATGCCGAACTGGGCGCGCGACTGGATCATCTGCGGCAGCCCCATCCGGGGGCCCTGGTTGGCGTGGAAGGCCATGAAGAAGGTGCCGAAACAGGCGCCGAGGATGACCGCCGCGACGGAGAGCGGCAGGCTCAGACCGAGGGCCGGGCCCAGGAAACCGGTGACCATCGTGGTCAGCACGAAGTTTCCGGTGAACCAGAAGGGTCCCTGGTGCCACACCTTCCCGTGCCGTTCACGGACGGGGACGTAGTCGATGGAGCGGACCTCGATCATGCGGGAGCCTCGCCCCTCGCTCGTGCCTTCCGTGGGTGCCGTGGGATCCATGGTTACTCCTCGGGCGTGGCGACGGGATATGTGGGGAGGGGCCGCGGGCCACTACGGGGGGAAAACGGAGGGCGGATTCCGCGGTGGTGTGAAACTAGGCCCCCCGCCGCCAGGACTCGATCGCCCGATCGTCCATTCAATAGATATGTGGTGGACACTATGTCTATGCCTCTGCGTATCTCCGATCTGCTGGCACGGCCCGGTCTCCATCTGTCGCTGACCTACGACGTCCCGCCGGAGCTGCTGTCCCGGACCATCGAGGCGGCGACCGTCTCCGACCTGTTGGTCCCGGGCAAGTGGTTGCAGGGCGGCGAGCTGCTGATGACCATCGGGCTGCTGCTGCCGATGGAGCCGGCCGCCTGCCGGGCGTACGTGCGGGACGCCGCCGGGGGCGGCGCGGCCTGTCTGGCGCTCGGGCTGGGGCAGGGGCTGCCGTATCAACAGGCGCCGGAGCCGCTGGTCACGGCGGCCCGGGAGGCGGGGCTGCCGCTGCTGACGGTGCCGGACGAGGTGCCCTTCATCGCGGTCACCAAGGCGGTCTTCGACGCCCGGGCCGCCGAGCAACGGGAGGTGCTGCACCGGGCGTTCGCCACCCAGCGGCGGCTGACCGCTGCCGCGGCGACCAGCGACGGGCTCCAGCCGATGCTGGCGGAGTGGACGGCGGCCACCGGGGTCGGTGCCACGGTCCTCGACCCCCTGGGGCGGCAGTTGGCCTCCGCCGAACAGGAGCCGCTCGCGCCCCTGGAGCAGGCGCACGACCTGATCGAGCGGGTCGCCGCGCGGGGGCTGCGGGGCAGTGCGAGCAGTACCGCCGGCGGGCGGCAGTTGGAGGTGCAGCCGCTGGGTGCCCGCCGGCTGCGCGGTCTGCTGCTGCTCACCGGGCGGCCCGACGACGCCGCGCGGTCCGTCGTGCCCGGGCTGATCTCGCTGCTCTCGCTGGAGTTGGAGCGGCGCCATCTGCGCGACGAGCCGGAGCGCCGGCGGCGGTCGGCGCTGCTGTCGGAGCTGCTGTCGGGCGAGGACCTGGTGGCCGAGCGGGCCCGGGACATGCTGGCGTCGGTGGGGCTGTCCGCGGAGCGGGTGCGGGCGGTGGTGGTGGAGGCCGCGCCGGCGACGGGCCCGCGGGGGCCGGGCGGTGCGCCCTCGGCGGCCGGGCTGCCGGAGGGCGCGGCGCAGGAGATGGCGGCGGATCTGGCGCTGGCGATGCCGGGCGGGCTGGTGCGGGTGACCGGTGGGCCGGGTTCCGCGCCGGTGCCGGTGATCGAGGCGGTGGTCGGCGAGGAGTTGGACGTCCGCGCGGTGCTCGGCCGGTTCGCGCCGCACTGCCCGGCGGGCATCGGCCCGGCCACCGCGCCGGAGACGGTGCGGGTCTCGCTGCGGCAGGCGACGGGGCTGCTGGCCGTCAGCCGGACCGCCGGGGCGCCCGCGGAGGCCCGGCAGAGCGAGGCCGCCCGGCTGCTGCTGGAGCTCGGCGACCGGCGCACCCTGCACGGCTACGCCGACAGCGTGCTCGGCCCGTTGGACCTGTCCGACAACGGCGAGGAGTTGATCGCCACCCTCGCCGCCTGGTTGGAGACCGGCGGCGCCTGGGACGCCACCAGTCGCCGGCTCGGCGTCCACCGGCACACCGTGCGCAACCGCCTGGACAAGGCGATGGACCTCACCGGGCGCCGCCTCGACGACCCCGACGACCGCTTCGACCTCTGGCTGGCCACCCGCATCCGGCGCGGCGGCGCCCCCTCCCCCGGCGTGCGTTGACCGCCGTCGACGGCCCTGGGCGCCCCCTCCCGCCGGCCGTCCCGTAGGGGGCTCCCCCACGGCACACCCCCTGGATCCCAGGAGGCGCTTCACTTCTCTCCGCGTCACCGTCTTTACTGCTGAGGTGACCTACGAGATCCGCACCTTCACCCCAGGCGCCGAGCACGCCACCGCCGCGCCGGCCCCCGCGTCCCGCGAGGGCCGCTTGGTGGCCGTCAGCGATCTGCACGTCCGGTACGACGAGAACCGCGAGATCGTCGAGCGATTGCGCCCGCAGTCCGACGACGACTGGCTGCTGGTCGCCGGGGACGTCGGGGAGTACGTCGAGGACATCCGCTGGACCCTCTCCCTGCTGAGCAGTCGGTTCGCCAAGGTCGTGTGGGTGCCCGGCAACCACGAGCTGTGGACCCCGGCCAAGGATCCGGTCCAGTTGCGCGGCGTGGCCCGTTACGAGCATCTGGTGGAGATCTGCCGGGAGTTGGGGGTACTCACCCCCGAGGACCCCTTCCCCGTCTGGGAGGGCACCGGCGGCCCGGTCGCGATCGCGCCGCTCTTCCTGCTCTACGACTACTCCTTCCGCATGCCGGGCGCGCGCTCCAAGGAGGAGGCGCTCCAGATCGCCGAGAAGGCCGGGATCGTCTGCACCGACGAGTACTTCCTCCACCCCGACCCGTACCCGTCCCGCGAGGCGTGGTGCCGGGCCCGGGTCGAGGAGACCGAGGCCCGGCTCGCCGCGCTCCCGGAGGACCTGCCGACGATCCTGATCAACCACTGGCCGCTGGTCCGCGAGCCCACCCGTCCCCTGTGGTATCCGGAGTTCGCCCTGTGGTGCGGCACGGAGGCCACCGCCGACTGGCCGCGCCGGTTCCGGGCCGCCACCGTGGTCTACGGCCACCTGCACATCCCCCGGCTGATCATGTGGGACGGAGTGCCGCACCAGGAGGTGTCACTCGGTTACCCTCGCGAATGGCGGCGCCGCGCCGGCTCCCCCGGCCGCCCGGTCCAGATCCTGCCCGTCGCGACGACCGGAGTCCCCGCGTGATCGAGAAACTGCTCCCCGCCCCCATAGCGACCGCCGAGTCCTTCGCCGACGACCCGGTCGAGGAGATGTTCCCGGAGGAGTTCGCGCTGGTGGCCGGGGCGGTGGACAAGCGGCAGCGGGAGTTCGGCACGGTCCGCAACTGCGCCCGCCGGGCCCTGGCCACGTTCGGCATCGCCCCGGCGCCGGTGCTGCCCGGGCCGGGCCGCGCCCCGCGCTGGCCGGACGGCATCGTCGGCACCATGACCCACTGCACCGGCTACCGCGGCGCCGCGGTGGCCCGGGCGACGGACCTCCGCTCCCTGGGTGTGGACGCCGAACCGCACGCCCCCCTGGACGACCCCGGCGTCCTGTCCCTGGTGACGCTTCCCGAGGAACGCGCCCAGCTCGCCCAACTCGCCGCGCACCAGCCGGAGATCTGCTGGGAACGCCTGATCTTCAGCGCCAAGGAGAGCGTCTACAAAGCCTGGTACCCGCTCACCGGCCGCTGGCTCGGCTTCGAGGAGGCCCGCCTCACCCTCGACCCGACCGACGCCACCTTCACCGCCCAACTCCTCGTCCCCGGCCCCCTGGTGGACGGCCGCCGCCTCGACGCCTTCAACGGCCGCTGGCTGATCGGCTCGGGCCTGGTCATGACGGCGGTGACGGTCGCACCGGAGCGGGGGTAGCGGGCCGGACCCTCCGCCCCCGGCCCCATCAACAGCGCAACTTCCCCCTATCAACACCGTGTTGGCCGATGGGTGAGCCAACGGCTCGTCACTAAAGTCCCTTTCGGACGGGTCATGGACGGTGCGGCCGCTCCGCGGTGCGGGGCGCCGCGCGGGTGCGGGGAGGCGTGTGCATGAAGCCGGGGAAGGCGCTGTGGCGCTGGCGGAGGAACCCGCTCAGGCGGCCGTCGGACGTCCTGGAGGCGGCCGCCCTGCTCGTCGCCTCGGCGCTGGTGGTCGTCGGCGGGCCCGCGGTGGGGGTCGGCTCGGGGCTGGCGGCGCAGGACGCCTACCGGCAGCAGCGCCGGGAGCGTTACCCGGCCACCGCCTTCCTGGTGGACGACGCGCCCGGGCGGTCGCCGGGCGCCTTCTCCGGCAACGTAGGCGACAACACCGTGCGCGCCGCCATCCGTTGGCGCGACGCGCAGCGCTCCGCCCACCGGGGCACCACCCAGGTCGAGGCGGGGCGCAAGGCGGGCTCGGGGATCACGGTGTGGCTGGACGGCAGCGGGCGGCTCGCCCATGAGCCGCTCGACCCGGCCGGCGGCGCCGTCGCGGCCGCACTGGTCGGCGTGTTGGCGGCGGTCGCCTGGTGCGGCGCGGTGGCCGGCGCCGTCTGGGGCCTACGGGCGTGGCTACGGCGCCGGCGCGCCGTCCAGTGGGAACGGGCCTGGGCCGAGGGCGGCCCGCGTTGGGGGGACGGGCGGTGGTGAGGGGCGCCAGCGGGGAGCGGCGGTGCGGCCGGCAGGGCCCGGTCGGCGCCCGGCTGCTGGGCGCGGGGCGGGCGCTCGGCCGCCGTCCCAAAACCGCGCCCGTCGACGCGCGCCCGGCTCCTCGGAGTCGTCGGACCCTACGGGTTCTCAGGGCACGGGGGGCTCCCGGGGTCCCCGGGGCCGGTGGGGCTGAGGTCCCGGGCTGCCTCCGGGGAGGCTACGGCGTGCAGCAACGTCCGCCAGGCGAGGGCGAGTTGCGTCGTGTCCGTGGTGCCGGTGTGGGCGCAGGTCGCCTGGAGGGCGGAGGTCTCCGCCGCGGCGACGAGGCCGACCGCCAGCGCGGTCACCGTCGCCGGGTCCGCCTCCGCCCGCAGCACGCCGTCCTCGTCGGCGCGGGTGCTCGCCGCGTGCAACTCCGGCAGCCACGTCCCGTACCAGCCGTCCCGGTCCCCGCCCTCGCCGCCCAACCGGCTCGCCGCGCGCACGAGATCGTCCTCGCCGAGCAGCCGCACCAGGAGGTGGGTGAGGTCGATGACCGCCTGGAGCGGGCCGGCCGCGCGCTCGACGCCGAGCGTCACGGCCTCGCGGGTGGCCTGGTGGCCCAGTTCGCAGACGGCGTCGGCCAGTTCGCGCTTCGAGGCGAAGTGGAAGGTGATCGACCCCATCGTCACCCCCGCCGCGTGCGCGATGTGGGTGAGGGTGGTGGCGGCGTAGCCCCGGCGGGCGAACTCCGCCGCGCCCGCCTCCAGGACGCGTCGGCGCGTCCGTGCGGCTCGTTGCTGGATCACCGCGTGCCTTTCTTGCTCGGCTGCCGGCTCGCCGGGGCGCCGCGAGCGGCGCACGGAGCGGTGTGCGGGGCACGGCCCCGACGCTCCGGACGCCGCTCGACCGCCGGGTCGGTGCGGTCGGGTGCGTTCGGTGGTGCCGTTCTTCGGGTCCCCCGGCCCGGCCGCGGGGAGTTCGGCCAGTTCAGCGGTCGGCCTCAGGGCGTGGCCGGGCCCGCCGGGGGTTCCGGCTCGCGCTGCGGTACCGGCGTCCGCCACTCCGGGTGCCCGGCGCGGCCCGTCACCGTCGCCCGGAAGGCCGTCGCGATCGCGTCGAACACCGGGCGCTCCGCCGCGAACGGCCGGCCGTCCAGCGAGGCGACCGGCAACAACTCGCCGGCGGTGCCGGTGAGGAAGACCTCCTGCGCCGCGTGCACCTCCGCCACCTCCACCGGTCCCTCTGTCACCTCCAGCCCCAGGTCGCGGGCGAGGGTCAGCACGGAGTCGCGGGTGATGCCGGCGAGCAGGTTGTCGGTGAGCCACGGGGTGCTCAGCCGGCCCCCGGTGACGAGGAAGACGTTGGCGGTGGTGGCCTCCGCCACCCGGCCGGTGTCGCAGTCGAGTTGGAGCGCGTCGTCGAAGCCGGCGGCCTGCGCCGCGGTCTTGGCCAGCGCCGAGGTGACGTAGGTGCCGACGGCCTTGGCACGCCGCGGGAAGGACTGCGGCGAGGGGCGGCGCCACGGCGAGACGGTCAGCCGCACGCCCGGAATGGCGGGCGGCTCGGGCGGCGGCGTGGTCACCGGCCAGACCTCCACGCCCAGGGTGAACGGCACGGTGGTCAGGCCGATGCTCACCACCGGGTCGGCGGCGAAGAGCCCGGGGCGTACGTAGCCGTCGGCGCAGCCGCTGTCGGCCGTGGCGCGCAGCGTCGACCGGCGTAACCGGGGCAGGTCGTACGCGTGGCGGATGCCCAGCAGCCGGGCCGAGTTGAGCATCCGCTCCAGGTGGTCGTCGAGGCGGAAGATCGCGGGCCCCTCCGGCGTGGCATAGCAGCGGATGCCCTCGAAGACGGCGGTGCCGTGCTGGACGCTGCTGCTGCCGAAGGGGATGCCGCGCCCGGGGTCGATGCTCGGGACTCCGGGGCCGTCCCAGTGGGTGTGGACCGAGGTGGCCAGGTTCATCTCGGGTGCTCGCCTGCTTTCATGGGGCCGCGCGTACGGCGCGGGTGGTGTCGTCGGTGGTCGTCATCCGCGGTCGGGGGATGTTCGGAACGGCACGCACCGCAGGCGTGGTACGGCACGCGCTCGGGCACGGCGGAGCCCAACGGCGGTGCGGCGGTGGGGAATCCAGGCGCCCGCCGTTCACACGCCCCCCTTCAGGCACTCGCAGAACAAAAGATAGGGCTCTTTATGTGGGTTGGGTAGGGCGCGTTGACGGACGCTCATCTCCCCTTGCCGGCGCCGCGGTCCGGCCGCTGGGTTGCGCGCTCGGGCGCCCCGGCGTCCTCGCCGGTGCCCCCAAAGCGCAAGCCCGGCCGTGGCCTTGGCCGGAGGCGACCGCGCCCCCTCTGCCCGTGGGCCCCTGCCGCCAGTACCGGAACCGTCGGCGTCATGCCCTGCCCCGCGTGTGGACAGTCACTGATGCGCGTCTCAGAATCGCGGTGTGCCGCTGTGGCGTACCCGTGTCCCGTCAATCCGGTCAATATCCGTCATACGGAGCGTGACTGGCCACTCATCACGAGGCGATTCCGGCCACCTTCCCCCGCTCGACGTCGAGCTCGACCGCGGCCGCCGCCTCCGGCGCGGCCAGCGCCGGCAGCAGGCAGCGCCACATCTCCACCACGCGGTCGGGCAGATCGCGGTGACCGGTCGCCATCTGGGCGTGCATCTGCGCGCCCGTGCAGGCGTTGACTATCAGGCGGGCGGCGGCCGCCGCATCGCAGCCGGGGAGGAGTTCGCCGCGCTCCCGGGCCCGGCCCAGCTCCCGCTCGAATATCCGCGCCCACTGCTGGTGGGAGTTCTGCTCCGAACCGATAAACTCCTCCTGCTCCATGACAAGTCGGGCACCGGCCAGCAACACCGGGTCCTCCAGGAGCTGATGGGCCCAGGTCAGGGTGATGTCGACGACGCGTTGGAGGCCGGCAGAAGGGCGCGAAGGCAGCACCCGGTCCGGCTGACCCACAACGATCTCGCGGGCCAGCGCCGCCTTGTTCTTGAAGTGGAAGTACATCGCCCCCATCGTCAGGCCCGCGCGGTCGGTGATCTTGGTGACACTCGCACCCGCATAACCCTGCTCGGCGAAGACCTCAGCCGCCGCCCGCACTATGGCTGCCCGGGTCCGGAGGGCACGGTCCTGTCGCTGTCGTGGCATGGTGTTTTCCGGTCCGCTCTCGACAGAATAAATAACGTTCTCTATGTTACGGCAGGTGGCTGGTTCAACTCCATCCCCAGTCACACCAGTTGCCGCACACGACGATCACCAGCGTGAGGAGAAGTCGTATGCCCGCCCCCCTAGCCGCCGTCCCGGCGGTCCCCGGGTCGGCCCCGGTACCGGGCCGCCTGGTCCGCAAGCACCTCGACGACGAGGTCCTGATCACCGACTGGCACCCGGTCTCCGGCACCACTCACCGCGTCACCGCGCACTGGCCGCAGCGGCACGTCTTCTACGCCTCGCACGTCGACCGCTACAGCCCCCTGCTGCTGATCGAGACCGTCCGCCAGGCGCTCGCCCTGCTCTCCAACGCGGCCTACGAGGTGCCGCTGGAGTACCGGTTGGGCTGGGACTACTGCTCGTGCACCATCACCCCGGCGATGCTCGGCATCCGGCCGGAGGACAGCGGGGCCGCCGTCGAGCTGACCATCACGCACACCCTGCCCGCCACCCGCCGCAGGTCCGGTCCGGTGCGCCTGGAGGCAGAGATCAGCGCGGTCCGCGAGGGGGAGCTGTTAGGCACCGCGCACCTGCGGTACACCTGCCACCCGCCCGCCCTCTACGACCGGTTGCGCGGTCGGCACGCCGACGCCAAGACCGCCACCTCGCTCGCCCCGCCACCCGGCACACCGGTGCCGCCCGGGCAGGTGGGCCGCACCACCGAGCGGGACGTGGTGCTCTGCCCGACGGACCGGCCGCGGCGCTGGCAACTGCGGGTGGACACCGGGCACTCGGTGCTCTTCGACCACGCCCACGACCACCTGCCCGGCATGGTGCTGCTGGAGGCCGCCAGCCAGGCCGTGCAGTACCTCGCGGGGCCCGAGCGCACCAACCCGGTGACGCTGCGCACGCACTTCACGCGCTACACCGAACTGGATGCGCCCTGCTGGATCGAGGCGACGCCGCTGCAGCGGCCGGAGCCCGGCCTCGTCAGCAGCGACATCACGGGCACGCAGAACGGCCATGTCACCTTCACCACGCACATGGTGGCCCGGCTCTGAAGGGGCCGGGAGCCCGGACACGGGGTGAGGGGGCCACCCTCGGCAGCCCCCTCACCCACACATGACGGCACGTCATGTCCTGCGGTGTCGCCCCTCGGGTGAGCCCCGGCGGCGCGCCGCGCCCTCAACCGCCCGGCCGTCAGGGCGTGCTGAGCTCCGTGCCCACCCGCTGGCCGGCCCGCCACACCGTCGACACCAAGGGCACGCCCGGCCGGTAGGCCAGGTGCACGTGCGAGGGAGCGTCCAGCACGACGAGGTCGGCGCGGGCTCCGGGCGCGAGGCGGCCGATGTCGGTGCGGCGCAGCGCGCGGGCCCCGCCGGCGGTGGCCGACCAGAGGGCGTCGTCGGGCGTCATGCCCATCTCGCGTACGGCGATGGCGATGCAGAACGCCATGGAACTGGTGAAGGACGAGCCGGGGTTGCAGTCGGTGGACAGCGCCACGGTGGCACCCGCGTCCAGCAGGCGACGGGCGTCGGGGTAGGGCGCGCGGGTGGAGAACTCGCAGCCCGGCAGCAGGGTGGCGACGGTGTCGCCGTGTGCGAGGGCGTCCACGTCGGCGTCGGTGAGGTGCGTGCAGTGGTCGGCGGAGGCCGCCGCGAACTCGACGGCGAGTTGCACGCCGGGGCCGTAGGAGAGCTGGTTGGCGTGCACCCGGGGCAGCAGGCCGGCGCCCCGGCCGGCGGCGAGGATCGCCCGGGCCTGGTCGCCGTCGAAGGCTCCCTGCTCGCAGAAGACGTCGATCCAACGGGCGTGCGGGGCGCAGGCGTCGAGCATCGGCCCGGTGACCAGATCGACGTAGCCCGCCGGGTCGTCGGCGTATTCGGGCGCGACGATGTGCGCACCCAGGAACGTGACCTCGTCGGTGTACTGGCCGGCGATCCGCAGGGCGCGGGCCTCCTGGTCGGGGGTGAGGCCGTAGCCGGACTTGGTCTCCAGGGTGGTGGTGCCCTGACGGAGCGCCTCGGCCACGTGGCGGGCGAGGTTGGCGCCCAGCTCCTCGTCGCTGGCCGCGCGGGTGGCGGCGACGGTGGTGCGGATGCCGCCGGCGGTGTACGCGCGGCCGGACATCCGGGCGTTGAACTCCTCCGTGCGGTCGCCGGCGAAGACCAGGTGGTTGTGGGAGTCGACGAAGCCGGGGACGACGGCCCGGCCGCCGGCGTCGTAGACGTGGTCGGCGGCCGGCGCGTGGTGGGCGGGCCCCACCCAGGCGATCTTCGTGCCCTCCATGAGGAGGGCGGCGTCGCGGAGTTGTCCCAAGGGGCCGGCGCCGAGGGCGAGGTCGTTCGTCACGAGGTTGCCGATGTGGGTGACGAGGGTGGTCGTGGTGGGGTGCGCGGGTGCCATGCCACCATGAAGCCGCAGGTCGGGGCGGCCGGGCTACCGGGCGTGGCGGCGTACTGTCTGGCATCCGAGACATGCCCTCGCGGCGCCTGTGTCGGGCCGGTCGCGCTCCTTACGCTCGTCCCATGTCCCCTGTGCCCGCCGCCGACCAGGTTCTTTCCATTTTGCGGTACCTTGCCCGCCAGGCCGGGCCGGTACCGGCCGCCGCGATCAGTCGCGACATCGGGCTGCCCCGGTCCACCACGTACCACCTGCTCGACACCCTCGCCCGGCAGGACTTCGTGGTCCACCTGCCGGAGGAGCGGCGCTACGGGCTGGGCGTCAGCGCCTTCGAGCTCGCCTCGGGCTACAGCCGACAGGCCCCCTTCGAGCGGCTGGCGCGGCTGCCGCTGGCCCAACTCGCCGACCGCACCGGGTACAACGCGCACCTCGCGGTGTTGCACGGCCGCGAGGTGCTCTACGTCATCGAGGAGCGCGCGCCGGGCCGGGCGCCACTGGTCAGCGACGTCGGCGTCCGGCTGCCGGCCCAACTCACCGCCAGCGGGCGGGCGGTGCTGGCGCGGCTGTCCCGGGCGCAGGTGCGCGCGCTCTTCCCCGACCCCTCGGCGTTCGTCACCCGCAACGAGACCGGGCCGGGCTCGCTGTCGGCGCTGCACGAGCTGCTGGTCGAGGTGCGGCGGCGCGGCCATGCGACGGAGGAGGGCGAGGTGACCCGCGGCTTCTCGTCGCTCGCCGCCGCCGTCCTCGACCACCGCGCCCATCCGATCGCGGGCGTGGCGGTGACGTTCCCCACCGCGGACGTCGGCGCGGAGGAACGGCACCGGCTCGCCGGGCAAGTGGCGTGGACCGCGCGCGAGTTGACCCGCCGGGTGGGCGGGGTCGTCGATCCGGACGCGACGGCCGGCGGGCCGCCCGAGGCCGGTCGCCGTCAGGTCGGCGACCGGCGTCCTTAGGGTTCCGCCGCGGCGGGGAGGAGAGCCACCGCGACGGAACCGGTCGGCTAGCGCAGCTCGCCGACCACCGCCTCGGCCGCGGCCAGCGCCTCGCCGCGCGCCACGTACTGGACGGACGCCTCGATCTCGGGCGCCAACCAGCGGTCCGTGCCCGGCCCTTGGACGGTCTTGCGCAGGCCGTCGCGCACGGCCGCGGTGGCCGGGGCCGGCGTCAGCGGCGCGCGCAGGTCGAGCGCCCGGGCGGCGGTGTAGAGCTCGATGGCGAGGACCCGGGTGAGCCCGTCCACGGCGCGGCGCAGCTTGCGCCCGGCGGCCCAGCCCATCGAGACGTGGTCCTCCTGCATGGCGCTGGAGGGGATGGAGTCGACGGAGGCGGGCGCGGCCAGCCGCTTGAGCTCGGAGACGATCGCCGCCTGGGTGTACTGCGCGATCATGTGGCCGGAGTCCACGCCGGGGTCGTCGGCGAGGAACGGGTTCAGGCCGTGGTTGCGGGCCGCGTCCAGGAAGCGGTCGGTGCGCCGCTCGGAGACCGAGGCCACATCGGCGACGGAGACCGCGAGGAAGTCCAACACGCAGGCGACCGGCGCCCCGTGGAAGTTGCCGTTGGACTCCACGCGGCCGTCCAGCGTGACCACGGGGTTGTCGACGGCCGCCGCCAGCTCGCGGCCCGCGACCGTCTCGGCGTGGCCCAGCGTGTCCCGCGCCGCGCCGTGCACCTGGGGCGAGCAGCGCAGCGAGTAGGCGTCCTGCACGCGGGGGCAGTCGGGGCCGCGGTGGCTGGCGACGATCCCCGAATCCTTCATCAGCGCACGCAGGTTGGCGGCGCTGTCGGCCTGGCCCGGGTGCGGGCGCAGGGCCTGGAGGTCGGCGGCGAAGACCGCGTCGGTGCCGAGCTGGCCCTCGACGCTCATGGCGGCCGCGAGGTCGGCGGTGCGCAGCAGCTTCCGCAGGTCGTGGGCGGCCAGGACGAGCATGCCGAGCATGCCGTCGGTGCCGTTGATGAGGGCCAGGCCCTCCTTTTCCTGAAGCACGACGGGGGTGATGCCGGCCTCGGCCAGCGCCTCGGCGGCCGGCTTGCGCTCACCCTTGGCGTCCCGCACCTCGCCCTCGCCCATGACGGCCAGCGCGCAGTGCGCCAGCGGTGCGAGGTCGCCGGAACAACCCAGCGAGCCGTACTCGTAAACAACGGGGGTGATACCGGCGTTGAGCAGCGCGGCATAGGTCTGCGCGGTCTCGGTGCGGACGCCGGTGCGGCCGGTGGCGAGGGTGGAGAGCCGGAGCAGGAGGAGCGCGCGGATGACCTCGCGCTCCACCTCCTCGCCCGAGCCGGCGGCGTGCGAGCGGACCAGGCTGCGCTGGAGCTGGGCACGCAGGGCGTGCGGGATGTGGCGGGTGGCGAGGGCGCCGAAGCCGGTGGAGACGCCGTAGTGCGGGACCACATCGTCGGCGAGGCCCTCGATGACCTCGCGGCTGCGCGCGATCTCCTTCAGGGCGTCCTGGGAGAGCTCCACCGCTGCGTCGTGGCGGGCGACGGAGACGACGTCTTCGGCAGTCAGCGGGCCGATGTCAACAACAACAGTCATGAGCCCATGAAGCCGCATGTCAGAGCGGGTGTACGAGAGCCCCGGAACGACATGTGTCCGGGATACCAGACAGGTCGTCCCGTCTGGAATCCCGGACACAGGCAGTGGCGCGGGGCTATCCCCGGCCGGCCGGGACCGCCTGGGCGACCGCCTCCGGCGCCTGCGCGCCCGGCGGTTCGGCGACGAGCCGCGGCCGCACCCACAGCGCGTACACCCCGCCGAGCAGGACGAGCCAGACGGCGCCGACGACGAGGGCGATGCGGGTGTCACCGGAGAAGGCGAGCAGGACCATCACGGCGACCATGAAGACGGTGGCGGCGATTTGGGCCACCGGCCACAACGGCACCGGGTAGCGCAGCGCGGCGGTCTCCTCGGGCGACATCGTGCGACGGGCGTTGAGCTGGCTGAGCAGGATCATCAGCCACACCCAGACGGTGGCGAAGGTCGCTATCGAGGAGATGATCAGGAAGATCTTCTCGGGCATGAGGTAGTTGAGCACCACCCCGACCAGCAGGGCCGCGATCATGATCACGACGGTCAGCCACGGCACGCCGTTGCGGGAGAGCCGCCGCATGGCGGCGGGTGCCTGGCCGCGCTGGGCCATGCCGTACATCATCCGGCCGGCGGCGAAGATGTCGCTGTTGATCGCGGACAGCGCGGCGACGATGACCACGACGTTGAGCAGGGTCGCCGCGGACTTGATGCCCAGGCTCGCGAAGATCTGGACGAACGGGCTGCCGGAAGTGCCGACCTCCTGCCAGGGGTTGAGCGACATCAGCACGGCGAGCGTGAGGACGTAGAAGAGCACCACCCGGATCGGGATGGAGTTCACGGCGCTCGGGATCGTCTTCTCCGGGTTCTCCGCCTCGCCGGCGGTGACGCCGATGACCTCGGTGCCGCCAAAGGCGAACATCACCACGGCGAAGGAGAGGATGAAACCGTGGACGCCGTGCGGGAAGAAGCCGCCGTTGTTCCAGAGGTTGGCGACGCTGACGTGATGCCCACCACCGTGGCTGAGCCCGAAGAACAGGATCGCGGCACCGCCGATGATCATCGCCACGATGGCGACGATCTTCACCAGGGAGAGCCAGAATTCGAGCTCGCCGAACGCCTTGACGCTGAAGAGGTTGATCGCGCCGATGATGAGGATGGCGGCCAACAGCCATGTCCAGCGCGGCACATCGGGGAACCAGAAGCCCATGTAGACGCCGAGGGCGGTGATGTCCGCGAGGCAGACGATGACCATCTCGAAGGCGTAGGTCCAGCCGGTGGTGAAGCCCGCGAGCGGGCCGAGGTGTCTGGTCGCGTACTCGCCGAACGAGCCGGCGCTCGGCGACCGGACGGCCATCTCACCGAGCGAGCGCAGGACCAGGAAAACGGCCGCGCCCCCGATCAGATAGGCGAGGAGGACGGCCGGTCCGGCCGCCCTGATGGATTCTGACGAACCGTAGAAGAGGCCGGTGCCGATCGCGGAGCCCAATGCGATGAAGCGGATGTGCCGCGGACGGAGCCCTCTGCTCAGCGTCGCCTTTTCAGTTGCCAACTGCGTCCTCCCTTGGGACCAGTGGTGGTGGGGTGCCGGGTGTTCACTGAGATGCCGGCGAGCCGGGTAATGGAACGAGGTCCCCGGAGTGGGGGTAGCCGTGCACCGCGAAAGCACCCTGTATATTCCTGTATAGACAGGCATTGTCAAGGGGTGAACCGGTGAATGAACGGAGATCGACGTCGAGCACGTCCCCCGCAGTCGGTCGCGCCCTGGACATCCTGGTGCACCTCGCGGGCCGCTCCGGACCGGTGAAGACCGCAGCCCTCGCCCGTGACCTCGGCATCCCTCGCTCGTCGGCGTACCACATCCTCACGGTCCTGGCCGAGCGCGGCTTCGTCACCTACCTCCCGAAGGAGCAGGCGTACGGCCTGGGCGTCGCCGCCTTCGAGATCGGCTCCGCCTATCTGCGGCACGAACCCCTGGAGCGGCTGGCGCGACCCATCCTGCGCGGCCTCGCCGGAAACCTCGGCCAGACCGTACACCTCGGCATCGTGCACGGCGCCGAGTCGGTCTACCTCCTCAAGGAGCGCCCGCGCAGCGGACGGTCCGGCGACGTCGAAGCCGCTCTGGTGACCGACATCGGCGTCCGACTGCCGGCACATCTCACCGCCAACGGGCGCGCCATCCTCGCACACTCCACCGAGGCGCAAGTACGGGCCCTCTTCCCGAGGCCCGGCGACCTCATCACGCGCACCGGCAGGGGCCCGCGGTCCCTGGCCGAACTGCTGGCCCTGCTCGCCCGGGACCGGGAGCGCGGCTGGTCCGAGGAGTCCGAGCTGGTCTCCAAGGGCTTCCGCTCCCTGGGCGTCGCCGCCTTCGACCACCACGGGCGGCCGGTCGCCGCGCTCAGCAGCACCTGGCACACCCACCGCAGCACGCACGAGCCGGATGCCGTGCGGGACGCCCTGTGGGAGGGCGCGGCCCGGCTGACCTCCGCCGTCTCCGGCCACCCGCCGGTCACCCCGGCCACCGGTCAGCCCGTCGGGTTCCCCGCCTCGAAGGCGCCCTCCAGGCGGTAGCGCGACCCGGGGTGCAGCAGCCGCGCCACGCTCACCGGCGCGCCCCGCGACCACGTCCGGCGGTGGATCAACAGGCACGGCTCCGCGCCGTCGACGCCCAGCAGCGCGGACTCCTCCGGCGACGGCAGGACCGCCTCCACGACGTGCTCGCCCCGGTCCAGCGGCGCGACCTCGGAGAGGAAGGTGAACGGGGTGCGCACGGTGAAGTCCTGCGCCAAGTACCCGGGCGCGAAGGCCGGGTTGACGTAGCGGTCCTCTATCTGGATCACCGCGCCGTTCTCGCTGTGCACGATGCGGGAACGGAAGACCGGCCGCCCCGCGACGACCCCGATCTCCGCGGCCGTCTTGGCCCCGGCCGGCTCCTCCCCCAGCGCCAGTACCCGGGCCTCGTAGCGGTGGCCGCGGCGCCGCACCTCCTCGGCGATGTTGTGCACCTCGACCAGGCACGAACTGCCCTTGGCCACCGCCACGAAGCTGCCCACGCCCATCACGCGGCGGATCAGCCCCTCCGCGGCCAGCTCGCGCAGCGCGCGGTTGACCGTCATCCGGGACAGCCCCAGCGACGCCACGAACTGGCTCTCCGACGGCAGCGCGTCGCCCTCCCGCCACCGGCCGCCGGCGATCTGCTCGGACACCAGGTCCTTCACCCGCCGATACGCCGGCACGGCACCGGAGGCGCGCTCCTGGAAGAGCCGTGCGAGATCCGTGATCTCCGTGGTCAAGACGTCCCCCCTCCCACCGGCTCGGACCGGTGCTGCGGTTGCGCCCTGGCGATTCTATGTGAGCGCCAAGTCCGTTCTCGGATCCGAGAATCCGCAACTCGGCTGCTGGCACCGGCGGTTCCGACCGCCTGTCATGGGACGCACGCCGCACCGCCGGCCCGCACCGGCGGGACGCCGTGCGCCGGGCCGCCGCCCGGCGCACGGCGCGGCATCCACCCACCCCCTCCAGGAGGCACCATGACCAGCGTCTCTCCGCAGGCCCGGACCGTCCGGGCCCCCCGCGGCACCGAGTTGACCTGCCGCGGCTGGCAGCAGGAAGGCGCCCTGCGGATGCTCATGAACAACCTCGACCCCGAGGTCGCCGAGCACCCGGAGGAACTGGTCGTCTACGGCGGCACCGGCAAGGCCGCCCGCAGCTGGCCCGCCTTCGACGCCATCGTCCGCACCCTGCGGACGCTGGAGAACGACGAGACGCTGCTGGTGCAGTCCGGCAAGCCGGTCGGCGTCATGCGGACCAACGAGTGGGCGCCGCGGGTGCTGATCGCCAACTCCAACCTGGTGGGCGACTGGGCCAGTTGGGAGGAGTTCCGCTCCCTGGAGGCCCGCGGGCTGATCATGTACGGCCAGATGACGGCCGGTTCGTGGATCTACATCGGCAGCCAGGGCATCCTCCAGGGCACCTACGAGACCTTCGGCGCGGTGGCCCGCAAGAAGTTCGGCGGCAGCCTGGCCGGGACCATCACCCTCACCGCCGGCCTCGGCGGCATGGGCGGCGCCCAGCCGCTCGCCGTCACCATGAACGACGGCGTCGCGATCTGCGTCGACTGCGATCCGACCCGCATCGAGCGCCGCATCGCCCGCCGCTACCTCGACGTCGCCGCCGACGACCTCGACCACGCGCTGCGACTCGCCGTGGAGGCCCGCGACGCGCGCCGCCCGCTGTCCATCGGCGTGACCGGCAACGCCGCCGAGGTCTTCCCCGAACTGCTGCGCCGCGGCGCGCCGATCGACATCGTCACCGACCAGACCTCGGCCCACGACCCGCTCGCCTACCTCCCGGTCGGCGTCTCCGTCGAGGAGTGGCACGAGCTGGCCACCAAGGACCCGGAGGGCTTCACCGAGCGGTCCCGCGCCGCCATGGCCCAGCACGTCGAGGCCATGGTCGGCTTCCTGGACGCCGGCGCCGAGGTCTTCGACTACGGCAACTCGATCCGCGACGAGGCCCGCAAGGCCGGTTACGGTCGGGCCTTCGACTTCCCCGGCTTCGTCCCGGCGCACATCCGGCCGCTGTTCGAGGAGGGTCTCGGCCCGTTCCGCTGGGCGGCCCTGTCCGGTGACCCGAAGGACATCGCGGCCACCGACAAGGCGATCATGGAGCTGTTCCCGGAGAACGCGCACCTGCACCGCTGGCTGAAGATGGCCGGCGAGCGCGTGGAGTTCGAGGGGCTGCCCGCGCGCATCTGCTGGCTCGGCTACGGCGAACGGCACCGCGCCGGCCTGAAGTTCAACGAGATGGTCGCCAACGGCGAACTCTCCGCCCCGGTCGCCATCGGCCGCGACCACCTCGACTCCGGCTCCGTCGCCTCCCCCTACCGCGAGACCGAGGCGATGAAGGACGGCTCCGACGCCATCGCCGACTGGCCGCTGCTCAACGCCCTGGTCAACACCTCCTCCGGCGCCTCCTGGGTCTCGCTGCACCATGGCGGCGGCGTCGGCATGGGCCGCTCGATCCACGCCGGTCAGGTGTGCATCGCCGACGGCACCGAACTCGCCGCCCAGAAGCTGGCGCGGGTGCTGACCAACGACCCCGGTATGGGCGTCATCCGGCACGTCGACGCCGGCTACGAGCACGCCGCCGACGTCGCCCGCGAGCGCGGCGTGCGGGTGCCGATGAACGAGTCCGAGTGAGCGCGGTCGAGCGATGATGCGAACCGACCGCAACCGAGGGAAGGAAACGCAGCGATGACGGTCCCCGTGGACGCACCGTCCGAGCCGTGGACGGGCCGGGACGACGGACCCGGCGAGGACACCCTGCGCTGGCACCACGCCGTCGCCCACGCCGAACGGGCCGACTGGGACGCCGCGTTCGTCGGCTTCCGCAGCGACGAGGGCGTGCGGCGCAACCAGGGACGGCAGGGCGCGGCCGGCGGCCCGGCGGCCCTGCGCACCGCCCTGGCCTCCATGGCGCTGCCCGCACCGCTGCGGGCGCTCGACGCCGGTGACATCGCCGTCGCCGACGGCGATCTGGAGGCCGGCCAGCGGCGCCTCGGCGCGGCCGTCACCGCGCTCCTGGACCAGCGGCGGCCCGTGGTGGTGCTCGGCGGCGGCCACGAGGTCGCCTACGGCAGCTACCTCGGGCTGGCCGACAGCCGCGCCCTGCGCGACGGGGCCCGGCTCGGGGTGCTCAACCTCGACGCCCACTTCGACCTGCGCGACGACGACCGGCCCAGCTCCGGCACGCCGTTCCTGCAGATGGCGCGGGCGGAAGAGCGGCAGGGCCGGCGGCTGAACTACGCGGTCCTCGGCGTGAGCCAACCCAGCAACACCCAACGGCTGTTCCACACCGCCGACAAGCTGGGCGTCCGCCACCTCCCGGACACCGAGTGCGGCCCGCTGCACCTCGGCGGCGTCGACCTCTTCGTCGACGCGTTCCTGACGAGCTGCGAGGTGGTCCACCTCAGCATCGACCTCGACGTGCTGCCCGCCGCGGCGGCCCCCGGCGTCAGCGCCCCGGCCGCCTACGGCGTCCCCATGGAGATCGTCGAGCACGTCTGCGCCCGGGTCGCGGCAAGCGGAAAACTGGCCGTCGTCGACGTCGCCGAGCTCAACCCGGACCTCGACATCGACAACCGCACCGCCCGCGCCGGCGCCCGCCTCGTCCACCGCATCCTCACCACCCCCCGCGTGGGGAGTCCGGGGAGCGACGCCTGACCCGTCCCCCGCCGCGGGGACGATCGCCGACGGGCAGACGCGAAAGCGACGGCAACAACGGGAGCGGGCACGGCCACCACGGCCGTGCCCGCTCCCGCGCGCGCCTCGAACTCACCCGCTCCGCACGCCCGTTGGCGGCGGAGCGGGCGGCTCAGCCCTCGTCCGGGGCCAGCCGGAGCGAGATCGAGTTGATGCAGTACCGCTGGTCCGTCGGCGTCGGGTAGCCCTCGCCCTCGAAGACATGGCCGAGGTGCGAGCCGCACCGGGCGCAGCGCACCTCGGTGCGGACCATGCCGTGGCTGCGGTCCTCCAACAGCTCGACGGCGGCACCGTCCTTGGGGTCGTAGAAGGACGGCCAGCCGCAGTGGCTCTCGAACTTGGTGTCCGAGCGGAAGAGTTCGGCGCCGCAGGCGCGGCAGGAGTAGACGCCGGTGGTCTTGGTGTCGGTGTACTCGCCGCGGAACGCCGGCTCGGTGCCGCCCCGGCGGAGGACCTGGTACTCGGCCGGGGTCAGCTCGGCGCGCCACTGCTCGTCGGGCTTGTCGATCTCGTACGTCATGTGGGGGCTCCTCAGCTCATGCGCCCAGGCGGGACAGGATGGCGGGGCCGAGGTCGGTCACATCGCCCGCGCCCATGGTGAGAACAAGGTCACCGGGGCGGCTCATTCCGGCGATCAGCTCCGGGATCGCGCCCTTGTCGGCCTCGGGGGTGACCTGGGCGCCGGCGTCCCGGGCGGCGTCGGTGATCAGGGCGCTGGTGACGCCCGGGATCGGGTCCTCGCGGGCCGGGTAGATGTCCAGGACGACGGAGGCGTCGGCGAGGGCGAGGGCCTGGCCCATCTCGGCGCCGAGCTCCTGGGTGCGGGAGTACAGGTGCGGCTGGAAGACCACGAGGATGCGGCCGCCGGTCTCCTCGGTGGCGCTGCGGATCGCCTCCAGGTCGGCGGACATCTCGGTGGGGTGGTGCGCGTAGGAGTCGATGACCTGGACGCCGGCGGCCTCGCCCTTGAGCTGGAGGCGACGCTTGACGCCGGTGTACTTGCCGAGGGCGTCGGCGAGTTGGTGCGGCGGGAGGTCCAGGGCGACGCCGGCGGCCAGGGCGGCGACGGCGTTGCTGGCGTAGTGCCGGCCGGGGACGGAGACCGTGAAGGTGAGGATCTTGCCGCTGGTGAGGGTGACCGTGACGTCGCTGGCCAGGCCGTGCGGGGTGATCTGGAGGATCCGGACGTCGGCGTCCTTGGCCTCGCCGTAGGTGACGATCTCGATGTCGTCGCGGCCGAGCCGGCCGGTCAGCTCGCGGGCGCCGGGGTGGTCGGCGGAGATGACCAGGGTGCCGCCGGGGCGGACGCGGTCCACGAAGGTCTCGAAGGACTCGTAGATCTCGTCCATCGAGGCGTAGTTGGCGTGGTGGTCCAGCTCGACGTTGAGGACGATGGCGACCTCGGGGGCGTACTTGTGGAAGCTGCGGTCGCTCTCGTCGGCCTCGGCGACGAAGATCCGGCCGCTGCCGTGCTCGGCGTTGGAACCGGGGGCGTCCAGATCACCGCCGATGGCGTAGGACGGCTTGAGGCCCAGGGCGCCGAGGGAGACGGCGAGCATGGACGTGGTGGTGGTCTTGCCGTGGGTGCCGGCGACGGCGATGGGGCGCAGGCCGTCCATGAGGGCGGCGAGGGCGTCGGAGCGGTGGACGACGGGGAGGCCGCGCTCGCGGGCGGCGGTCAGCTCCGGGTTGTCGTCGCGGATCGCGGAGGAGACCACGACGCTGGTGGCGTCGGCCGCCAAGTGCTCGGCGGCGTGGCCGATGTGGACCGTGGCGCCGAGGGTGCGCAGGGCCTGGGCCGTCGCGGAGTCCTTGGCGTCGCTGCCCGCCACCGCGGCGCCGCGCTGCGCGAGGATCTTGGCGATGCCCGACATGCCGGCGCCGCCGATGCCGATGAAGTGCGGCCGTTCCATCGAGGCTGGGATGGCGGGTGCCATGGATGGGTCTCCCTGATCGTCGAGCGGGCGTGCGGTCCTGCGTGTGCTTGCCGACGATTCTCGCACCCGGCACTGACAGCGCCGGCCCGCGACCCCGCGCCGGGACACTCCACGGGGCCCGGCCCGGTGCGGCGGTCAGCGGCGGATCAGGCCCTGGGCGGTGGCGGCGGCGACCGCGGCCGTGCGGGAGTCGACACCCAATTTGGCGTAGATGTGGACGAGATGGGACTTGACGGTCGCCTGGCTGAGGAAGAGCCGCTTGCTGATCGCCGCGTTGGACAGGCCGTCGGCGACGAGCTGGAGGACCTCGGTCTCGCGGCGGGAGAGGGCGGCGGCGGGCGTCCGCATCCGGTCCATCAGGCGGTGCGCGACGGTGGGGGCGAGCGCGGACTTCCCGGCCGCGGCGGTGCGCACCGCCGCGGCCAGCTCGTCGGGCGGGGCGTCCTTGAGGAGGTAGCCGGTGGCGCCGGCCTCGATGGCGGCGAGGATGTCGGCGTCGCTGTCGTAGGTGGTCAGGATCAGCACGCGGGGCGCCCCGGGGCGGGCGGTGATCTCCGCGGTGGCCCGGGACCCCAGCATCCGGCCGCCGAACTGGAGGTCCATGAGGACCACGTCGACGTCCAGGCTGGCCGCCAGCGCCACGGCCTCCTCGGAGGTGGGGACGTCGGCGGCGATCTCGAAGTCCGGCTCGGTCTCCAGGACGGCGCGGAGCCCGGCCCGTACGACGGGGTGGTCGTCGGCGAGCAGCAGCCGGACGGGGGCGGCGGGTGCGGTCACGGGGCGGCCCCCTGGGCGGTCTCGGGGACGGCGGACGGTTCGGGACAGGGCAGGGTGACGGCGAGGGCGGTGCCCTCCCCGGGGGCGGACTCGACGGCGAGGGTCCCGTGGAGGGCGCGGGCCCGGGCGCGCATCGCGGCCAGCCCGAAGCCGGAGCCGCCGGCGGCCGCGGAGCCGGGCGGCGGCACCTCGGCGGGCACGAACCCGCTGCCGTCGTCGACGACGTCCAGGGCGACCTCGGTGTCCATGTAGCTGAGGGTCAGCTCGACGCGGTCGGCGGCGGCGTGCTGGACGGTGTTGGCGAGCGCGGACTGGGCGATCCGCAACAGGGCGACCTCGTGCGGGGTGGGCAGCGGCGTGGGCGCGCCGGAAACCTGGCAGTGCACGGCCAGCCCGGAGGTGCGGGCGGTGGCGGCGCACAGCCGCTCCAGGGCGGCCGGCAGCGAGCCGGCTTCCAGGTCGGGCGGGCTCAGGGCGCGGACGAAGCGGCGCGCCTCGGCGAGGTTGTCGACGGCGGCGGTGCGGGCCTGCCTGATGTGCCCGAGGGCGGTCTCCGGCCGCCCCGGTACGGCGCGTTCGGCGGCCCTCAGGAGCAGTTGGATGCTGGAGAGCCCCTGGGCGAGGGTGTCGTGGATCTCGCGGGCCAGCCGCTCCCGTTCGGCGAGCACGCCGGCGGCCCGTTCCGCGGCGGCCAGTTCGCTGCGGGCCGCGGTGAGCTCCTCGATGAGGCGGCGGCGCTGCTCGCTCTCCCGGTAGAGGGCCTGGTAACCGAAGACGACGGCGACGGCGACCGCGGCGCCCAGGAAGGGGCCGATGACCGTGCCGACGCTGAGGGTGTGGGTGTGCCAGGCGAAGCCGGCGATGGCGGCGGCCGTACTGGCGGCGACCGCGGGCAGCGCCCAACGGGGCGGCAGCAGGTGCAGTTCGACGAAGAACAGCGGGAAGGCCAGCCAGACGCCGTCCGGGGTGAGCGCCAGCAGCACCAGCCACACCGCGACCACGGTGGCGAGCCAGACGGCGGCGGCGGAACTGCGGGCCCGGAGCAGCGCGGGCCCCAGGACGTAGAGCGCCAGGAGGACCACCGAGGTGGCGAGCACGGCCGGGGCGGCGGGGGCCCCGTCGGCCAGGGCGCGCACGGCGGCGAGCGCGAGCAGCCCGGCCACCATCAGGTGGAGGCACAGGCGTAGCACGCGCACAACGGGGATGAGGGAGAGGTCGGTCCTGGCTTGTTCGATCACGGCCTCTTCAGGCTACGGGCCGGTGGCGACCCCGGCATCAATCGAAAGGTGGAGCCGGGACCGCACCCTTCGGCTCCGGTGAACCACTCCCGGGCGCGATGCCGCGCGCCCCTGTGGCGGGCGACGGTGGGGGCAGCCGCCGGGCAGTGGGCCCGGCATCGATCCGAGGATGGCCGCGCCGGTGTTCGTCGCCTTCAGAGACCTGAGATTCGCCAAGGGGCGGTTCGCCCTGATGGGGACCGTCGTCACGCTGATCACGGTGTTGGTGGGGCTGCTGTCCGGGCTGACGGCGGGGCTGGGCCGGGAGAACACCTCGGTGATCACCGGGCTGCCCGCCGACCACCTGGTCTTCGCCGCCCCCGCCGGGGACGGCAAGCCGTCGTTCACCGACTCCCGGCTGCCGGAGCGGACGGTGCGCCAGTGGGCCCAGGTGCCCGGGGTGCGCAGCGCTGACCCGTTGGGGATCTCCCCCGCGAAGGTCGAGGGGGCCGGTGGGAAGACCGCGGCGGTCTCGGTGTTCGGGGTGCGGCCCCGTTCCCGGCTCGCGCCGTCCTCCGGGCCGGCCGCTGACGGCACCGTGGTGCTGTCGCAGAAGGCCGCCGACAAGCTCGGCGCGCGGGCCGGTGACCGGCTCGCGCTGGGCGGCCGGGAGGTGACGGTGACGGCGGTCTCGGGCGCGGCGATGTTCAGCCACACGCCGGTGGTGTGGGCCACGCTCGGCGACTGGCAGCGGTTGTCCGGGAGCCCCGGCGGCGCGGCCTCCGGGGGTGCCACCGTCGTCGCCCTGTCCACCACCGGGACGGACGGCCTGGCCACCGCGGACCGCCGGCTCGGCACCCGCACGGTGACGGCCGCCGACGCCCTGACCGCGATCGGCTCCTACAGCGCCGAGAACGGCTCCCTGCAACTGATGCGCGGTTTCCTGTTCGCCATCTCCGCGCTGGTCATCGGGGCGTTCTTCACGGTCTGGACGATCCAGCGCAGCGGCGACGTGGCGGTCCTCAAGGCGCTCGGCGCCTCCACCCGCTATCTGCTGCGGGACGCGCTCGGCCAGGCCGTCGTCCTGTTGGTGGCCGGCACCGGCCTGGGGACCGCGGTGGCCGCCGGAGTGGGCGCCGCGGTGGGCGGCACCGTGCCGTTCGTGCTCGACGCCACCACCGTGTTGATCCCGGCCCTGATCATGATCGCGCTGGGTGCCGTGGGCGCCGCGCTGTCCATCCGCCGTCTCACCTCCGTCGACCCGCTGACCGCCCTGGGAAGTGCCCGATGAGCCTCGAACTGACCGATGTCACCCTCACCTACCCCGACGGCGACGCCCGTTTGACCGCGCTGGACGCGGTGTCGCTGACCGTGCCGGCCGGCACCGTGACGGCGGTGGTCGGCCCGTCCGGCTCCGGCAAGTCCAGCCTGCTGGCGGTCGCCGCGACGCTGATCCGGCCGGACCGCGGGCGGGTGGTGCTCGACGGCACGGACACCACGGGGCTGCGCCGCGCCGAGCTGACCGCGCTGCGCCGGACCACCGTCGGAACGGTCTTCCAGCAGCCGAACCTGCTGCCGTCGCTGACGGCGGCCGAGCAGCTCCAGGTGATGGCTCATCTGGCGGGCCGCTCGCCCCGCGCGGCCCGCTCCCGGGCCCGCGAACTGCTGGCGGCGGTGGGCCTGTCGGGCCAGGCGGACCGGCGGCCGCACCAGTTGTCGGGCGGTCAGCGGCAACGGGTGAACATCGCCCGGGCGCTGATGAACGAGCCCGCGGTGCTGCTGGTGGACGAGCCGACCAGCGCGCTGGACCACGAGCGCGGCGCCGCGGTGCTGGACCTGCTGACCGAGCTGACCCACCAGCGCGGCACCGCCACGGTGTTGGTCACCCACGACCGTTCCCATCTGGCCGCGGTCGACGCGGTGGCGGAAGTCCTGGACGGCCGGCTGACGTTGGGGGCGGGAGCGGGAGTGTGACCCCGTACGGGACGGGCGGGCGCCGCCCGTCCCGTACACCGGCGACGGCTAGTCGTCGCGGTGGGAGAAGGTGGGGAACAGGTTGGACCTGGCGGCCTTGCGGCCCTGGTGCGGGCCGTGCGCTCCGGGCTCGGAGTCGTCGGCCTCCGGGGCGGTCGGGGCCGCGCCGCGCTCCTCGTCCCGGGTCCGGTCCTCGTTCCGGCCGCGCTCCCGTTCCGCGTCCGGTTCCCGCTGGTCCGCCATGACGGCCCCTTTCTCGATGCGCCGGTCTCGGCTGTGCTGGATTCGGCCCGCTGCGGGCCGCTTCCTGACCAGGAACGCACCGATTCGGGACAGCGGTGAGCTACAGATGACCCGTTCGGGTGCGGAAACGGCGCAACGTTGACGCGCTGGCCGAAGCGGCGCCGGTTCAGCCGCCGTTGGGCTCCTGCGGCGGCTCGTCGGCGGCGTGCGAGAACAGCTTCAGAACGGGGACGCCGACCTTGTGGCGGGCCCGCGAGGCCCAGTCCCGGTGGAAGAACTCCTCGACGAAGTGCGGGGTGGTCAGCACGATCACCTCGTCCGCGCCGGTCTCGTCGACGACCGACTTCAGCAGGTCCAGCGGGTGGTCCTCGACCACCTGCCCGACCGCCTCGGCGCCGGCGGCGCGCAACGCCTGGAGGGTGTGCGAGAGCCCCTGCTCGGCGGGGAGCGCGGCGCTCGTCCCGCCCGGCTCCTCGCCCTCCCGCACGGCATCCTCGAACTCCCCGAGCGCGACGTCGTCGATGGCCCGCAACAGGACGTCCTGCTTGCCGCGCGGCTGCATGAGGACCACGAAGGAGACCCGGTCGTCGCCGTGCAGGGTGGTGACGAACTCCACGTCCGCGGGCGTCAGAGGCTTCTCGATCATCAATACGCTCGTGAACACGACGGACGCCCTTCTTCTCTTCCGGGCACCGTATGCCACGGCGCCCACAGAAACCATCCTGCCCCGTCGCCACACGGGGCCTGTCGGCTTTTAGTGTGCCCAACGGAAGCTAAGCGGAACAGATAATTCCGCTGAAATCAGAACCGGCGGTAACGGGTGAACAGGAACCCGGACTCCTCCAGCACCGACACCAGCGCGAACCGCTCGGGAACCGCCACGGCGGGCCCGTCCATGATCCGTTGTGCGTCGCCCACCGCCACCACCGGGGACAGCGACAGGCACATCTCGTCCAGCGCCCCGGCCGCCGCGAACTGCCCCAACAGCCGCGGCCCGCCCTCGGTGAGCAGCCGGGTGTGTCCCCGTTCGGCCAACGCCCCCGCCACCCGTACCGGGTCGACGCCCAGCCCCTCGCCCGCGAAGAGCACCTCGACGCCGGCCGCGCGGGCCGCGCGCACCCGCTCCTCGGGAGCGTCGGCGCCGGTCAGCACCAGGGTGGGCACCAGCGGCTCGGTGAACAGCGGCAGCGCGAAGTCCAGCGCCAGGCCCGCGCTGACCACCGCGATGGCGGGCGCCGGCCCCTGCCCCGCGGCGGCCCGCCGGGCGGCGAACGCGGCCCGGGCGCGGGCCGGTCGGTAGCCCTCCCGCCGGACCGTCTCGGCGCCGACCACCACCGCGTCCGACAGTGCCCGCAGCACCCCGAAGATCCGCATGTCGGCGTCCCCGGAGAGCGGCTGCGAACGCCCGTCGTGGTGGGCCGCGCCGTCCAGGGAGGAGACCATGTTGGCGCGCAGCCAACCGGGGCGGCCGGACCGCACCGGGTCGTCCGCCTCCGGGTACGCGTAGGCCGCGGCCAGCTCGTCCAGGGTCCACTCGCGGTCGGTGGTCCAGTCGGGGCCGGCGGCCCGGGCGGCGTCCGGGGTGGTCGAGAGGGGAAGGGGGAACAGGCGTCGCATGGGCGCAGTGTGACATGCCTCGCTCACCGGGCCGGGTGGTGCCTCGGAGCCACTAGGCTGGAGAGCTGTGTCACCTTCGCAGCCCTCGTCCTCCCCCGCTCCCTCCCCGATAGCCACGCCCCCGGCCAACGGGGACGGTACCGCGGCCCCCACCGCGCTGACCTCCCGCACGCCGCACGTGCCGGCCGAGCGCCTGGTCGCCGAGATGGTGCCGCCGCCGCGCTTCCAGGGCGCCCGCTTCGACACGTACATCCCCCAACCGGGACAGTCGAGCCAGGCCGAGGCCGTGCAGGTCCTGCGGGCGTTCGCCTCGGGTCTCGGCATCGGGGCGGAGGCCGACGGCGGCAAGCGCCGCTGGTTCTCCAGGAGTTCGAAGAAGTCCGCCGCCCCCAAGGGACCGCGCGGTGTCTACCTGGACGGCGGCTACGGCGTCGGCAAGACCCACCTGCTCGCCTCCCTCTGGCACGCCACCCCGGCGGCCCCCGAGCTCAAGGCGTTCGGCACCTTCGTCGAGCTGACCAACCTGGTCGGTGCGCTCGGCTTCCAGCAGACCGTGCGCACGCTGAGCGGCCACCGGCTGCTGTGCATCGACGAGTTCGAGCTGGACGACCCCGGGGACACGGTGCTGGTCTCCACCCTCCTGGGCAAGCTGGTCGAGGCCGGCGTCGGACTGGCCGCCACCTCCAACACCCTGCCCGGCAAGCTGGGCGAGGGCCGATTCGCCGCCGCCGACTTCCTGCGCGAGATCCAGGGCCTGAGCGCCCACTTCCGCGCCCTGCGCATCGACGGCGAGGACTACCGCCACCGCGGCCTGCCGGAGGCACCCGCGCCGTTCGACGACGAGACCGTGGTCCGCGCCGCGCACCGCACCCCCGGCGCCTCGCTCGACGACTTCCCGTCCCTCCTGTCCCACCTGTCGACGGTGCACCCCAGTCGGTACGGCGCGATGTGCGACGGCATCCGGGCGGTCTGCCTCACCGACGTCCAGGCGGTGCCGGACCAGTCCACCGCGCTGCGCCTGGTGGTGCTCGCCGACCGGCTCTACGACCGCGAGGTGCCGGTACTGGCCGCCGGCAAGCCCTTCGACGAGCTGTTCAGCGACGAGATGCTGCGCGGCGGCTACCGCAAGAAGTACTTCCGCGCCATCTCGCGACTGACCGCGCTGGCCCGGGACGCCAAGGCGTTGGTGGCGTAGCCGACCGGATGTCGTAGGCCGGGGCCGCGCGGCCGGTCGGTCAGCCCGAGCAGGCCGTGCGCTGGGCCTCCTGCCAGGCGCAGACCGGGCAGTGGACGATGCCGGGGGTGGACGCCGGGTACTCGGTGGGCCGGCCGCACTCGACGCAGTCGGCGTGCGGTGGGCCCGCGGTGGGGCCGGTGGCGGCCGGGCCCTCGTCGGACGGTGCGGGCGGCGGCGTCGGGTCGGTGGACGGCATGGGGCGAGCCTACGCCGCGGCCGGGACGGGCCGGACCGGGGCGCCGGACAGGCCGCCGGTGGGTGGCCTGCGTGCCCCAGGTCCTTTGGCTGTCCGTCGGCCCGGTGGTCAGCCGCGGCGGCCCGTGAGGGCGCAGGCCAGGGCCGCGGCCCCGGAGGCGAGCAACGCCGCGGCGACCAGGGGTAGCCAGGGAGCGGAGATCGTGCCGCGTTCGGAGCCGGTGATCATGCCGGTCAGCGCGGCGTTGGCGGGCGAGGCGCCCAGGACGAGGACCAGCAGCGCGGCGATCAGCCCGGCCGGGACACCCCAACCGGGGCGGCGCAACACCGGCCAGGAGCACAGCGCGCCGAGCGCGGTGCCCAACAGCAGACAGACCAGGGCGGTCAGCAGCCCGGCGCCGGTCGCGGGCAGGACCGGAACGGCGACCCGGTGGTCGGTCGAGTGCGGGTCGGAGAGCAGGGCGACGAAGGCGGTGCCGGCGAGCGCCAGGAGCAGCGCGGCGCCGGCCGCGGTCAGCAGTGCCGCGCCGTGCGCGCGGGCGGGCCCGACGGCGGCCGCGGTACAACTGCGGGCGGCCGGCGGCTCGTTGGCCACGCAGATCCGGGTCAGCCACACGGCGACGGGCAGCAGCCCGCCGGCGGCGTAGCCGTACGCGTCCAGGATCGGGCCGCCGGTCTGGACGCCGATGGCGAGGAACGCCGCGTAGACCAGGAGCGGCGGCAGCCAACGGTACGAGCCGGCGAACAGCGCCGCCTGGTAGCGGAGCAGGGCGGTCAACGGGGCGGTCATGGGCGGGAGTTCTCTCCGGGAGCGAGGGTCGTGGCACCGGGCGGCCCGGCGGCGGTGACGGCGCGGATGTGCCAGGGCGGGCGCGCGGTGAGCAGGGCGCGCAGGAGGGCGTCGGAGTGGACGGCCGGCACCGTCAGCCGGAGGGTGCCGTCGGGCCCCGGGATGATGTCGGGTGCCCCCGGGAGGGCCGACGGGACCGCGCACCCCGGTGGGCCCTCGGCCTCGACGACGGTGCGCGGGACGGGGTGGTGCGCGTCCGGTTGCGCCGGCCGGTCATCCGGGCCCGGTTGCCGCAGCAGTCCGTCCGCGACCCGGTAGCGAGCGTCCGCGGCCCCGGCCAGTCGGCGTGGGTCGTGGTCGACGAAGACGATGGTGCCGCCGGCGGCGACCCGTTCGGCGACCGCGCGGTCGAGGAGGTCGCGGGCGGCCGGGTCCAGGCCGGTCCACGCCTCGTCCAGGACGAGGAGTTCGGGCTCGGCGAGCAGCGCCTGGGCGACCGCGACCTTCTGGCTCGTCCCCTTGGACAGCTCGGCCAGCGGGGTACGGGCGTGCCCGGTGGCCCCGAAGCGTTCGAGCCACTCGGCCGCCCGGCGGGCCGCCTCCGGCGTCCGCAGGCCGTGGACCCGGCCGAGGTGGGTGAGGTAGCCGACGGCGGTGAACGGGAGGGCGGGCGGGAAGCGTTCGGGAACGTAGGCGGTGCGCGGGCGGCCGGTGATCCGCCCGGTGGTGGGCCGGTCGATCCCGGCGAGCAGCCGCAACAGGGTGGACTTCCCACTGCCGTTGGCGCCCTCGACGCGCAGCAGCGCGCCCGGTGGCACGTCGAGCCGCACCTCGCGCAGCACCCAGGGCCCGCGCAGCCCGTAGCGCCGCCCGACCCCGTCCAACCGCATCCGCTGTGCCGTCTGCCGCGGCATCGGCCACACCTCCCCCTGGCTCGCTTCCCCGTCGGCCCGGCCGCCCGCTTGTCCGTTGGCCTGTTGGCCTGTTGGCCCGTTGGCCCGTTGGCCCGTTGGCCCGTTGGCGCTGACGGTAGCCGGGGGCGGGGCGCGGGGCGGCGCCGGGGGCGGGTGCGACGGCCGCCGTCGGCCGCGGGGCGCTGTCAGTGGCGGCTGGCAGACTGATCGATGTGACCAGTACCGAGACCGCCGGCCGCCCCGGCGAGCACAGCCAGCCCGACCGGACCGACCAGACGCCCACCGGTCAGACGCCGGCCGCCGAGGCGCGGGCCGACGACGCGCAGCCCGACGCCCGCGAGGAGCACGCCCAGCCGGCGCCGGAGTACGTGCTGCCGCTCGTGGTGCGCCTGGAGCGGGCCGCCCCGCCGCCGCGCACCGACGCGCTGGAGACCGCGGCGCGGGCCGTGCTCACGCTGCTCTCCGACGAGCGGGCCGCCGGAGCGGGCGAGTGGGCCCAGGCGGTGCGGGACTGGCAGGACTCCCGGATACGCAAGGTGGTGCGGCGGGCGCGCGGCGCGGAGTGGCGGCGGGCCGAGGCCCTGCCGGGCATCACGGTCACCGGCCGGGAGGCCGAGGTGCGGGTCTTCCCGCCGGTGCCGCTGGACGGCTGGCCCAAGGACCTGGCCCGCCTCCAGGTCTCGGGCACCGAGCTGGACGACCCCCAGGCGCCCGGAGAGCCGCCGGCCGGCACCCCGGTGCTGTGGCTCAACCCCGAGCTGGAGATGTCGGCGGGCAAGGCGATGGCACAGGCCGGGCACGGTGCGCAGTTGGCGTGGTGGGCGCTGTCCGCTGCGCAGCGGGACGCCTGGCGCGCGGCCGGCTTCCCGTTGGCGGTGCGGACCGCGGAGCCGTCGGCATGGGCCTCGTTGACCGGCGGCGGACTGCCGGTGGTGCGGGACGCCGGCTTCACCGAGATCGCCCCCGGCTCCTGCACGGTCGTCGCCGACCACCCGGCGCTGCGCGACGCACCGGTGCCGTCCGCCAGTTGACACCGGCCGGGCACCAACGGGTCTCCGGCTGATCACCGACTGACGGACGGCTGGCCCCGGCGGCCGAGGTTGGCGGTCGACGGCTGGCGGCCGACCGCGGCGAGCCGGCTCTCCGCACCCGCCGACGGCCGCTGGCCCCGAGCTCACTCCCCGCCGCCGGACCCACCGGATGCGGGACGTACCGTGTGCCCATGCTGACCTCCGTCATCGGCTTCACCCTGGTGGCCGCGCTGCTGACCGTCTCCCCCGGCCCGGACTTCGCGGTGGTCCTGCGGACCGCGCTCGGTTCCGGTCGGCGCGCCGCGCTGTGCAGCGCGCTCGGGATAGCCGCCGGCTGCTTCGTGTGGGGGCTGGCCGGGGCGGTCGGGCTGACCGCGATGCTGGCCGCCTCGCGGGCGGCGTACGACGCGCTGCGGGTCGCCGGTGCGCTGTATCTGGTGTGGCTCGGAGTGCAGGCGCTGCGCAGCGCCCGGCGCCGGCACGGCGCGGGCTCTGCGGAGTCCGGCGCCGGAGAGGCCCCGGCGGCCGAGGGCGCCCGCCGTCCCGGTTGGCCCCTGGCGGGCGTTCCGCACCGGACTGCTGACGAACATCCTCAACCCCAAGGTGGGCGTGGTCTACCTCTCCCTGCTGCCGCAGTTCATCCCGCACGGCGCCCCGGTGGTCGGCACGACGCTGCTGCTGGTGGGCGTGCACGCGGCGCTGGGCCTGCTGTGGCTGGGCGGCGTCACGCTGGCGGTGCACCGGGCGCGCCGGGTCCTGCAACGGCCGCGGGTGCGGCGGCGGTTGGACCAGGCCACCGGCGGCGTGCTGGTGGCACTGGGCGCGGCGGTCGGCTTCGAGGTCGCCCGCTGAGCCACACCGCCGAGCCGCAACGGGGCGCATCAGGCAAACCGGACGGACAGTCGGCCACCTCCCGCCCCTCCCCCGGCACCCCCGACGCCCAAAGCTCAACTCACCCTCTGAACCACGCGCCAGGACGCTTGGACCGCCCGCACGTGGTGAGAAGTACCGCAAGACCAGAGAAGTACCCCCGAGACGACGGGGAGTAGACGACCACGGGGCGTGGATGACCACGGGGCGCGGGCCGCGCAACACCGCGGCCCACACGAACACCGCGGACAACAGGGGGAAGCCATGGCGCACTTGGGCACGGGCATCGGCTGGCGGCCGGAGATCGCCGCGGAGATCGCCACGCTATCCGGGATCGACTGGGTGGAGGTGGTCGCCGAGAACGTCTGTCCCGGCCATCTCCCGGACGCCCTGCGGGAGTTGCGGGAGCGCGGGACCCCGGTGATCCCGCACGGCGTCTCGCTCGGCCTCGGCGGCGCGGACCGTCCGGACGCCGGGCGGTTGGCGGCGCTCGCCGAACGGGCCACCGCGCTGTCCGCCCCGTTGGTCACCGAGCACATCGCGTTCGTCCGGGCCGGCGGCCCGCTGACCGCGTCGCCCGTAATGGAGGCCGGTCACCTGCTGCCGGTGCCACGCACCCGCGACGCGCTCGACGTGCTGTGCGAGAACGTCCGGATCGCCCAGGACGCGCTCCCGGTGCCGCTGGCCCTGGAGAACATCGCCGCGCTGTTCTCCTGGCCCGACGAGGAGTTGACCGAGGGGCAGTTCCTGTCGGAACTGGTCGAGCGGACCGGCGTCCGGCTCCTCATCGACGTCGCCAACCTCCACACCAACCACGTCAACCGCGGCGAGGACCCGGCCGCGGCCCTGGACGCGCTGCCCGTCGAGGCGATCGCCTATGTCCACGTCGCCGGTGGCGTCGAGCGGGACGGGGTGTGGCACGACAGCCACGCGCACCCGGTGAGCCGGCCGGTGCTGGACGTACTGGCGGAGCTGTGCGCCCGGACCGATCCGCCCGGCGTGCTGTTGGAACGGGACGACGACTTCCCCGAGGGCGGCGAGCTGGCCGCCGAACTCGACGCGATCCGCGCCGTGGTGGAGGGAGCCCGTCGTGTCCGGGCGGCTTGAGCCGGCGGCGGACACCACCGCGGCCCGCGAACGGCTGGCGCTGGCGCAGGCCGCGCTGCTGTCGGCGCTGGTGGCCGGGACGCCCGCGCCGGAGGGCTTCGACGGGGCCCGACTACGGGTGCAGGGCCGGGCGTTGGCCGCCAAACGGGCCGCGGTCGTGGGCAAGATCGCCCCCGAACTCCCGGAGCTCCTCGGGGACGCCTTCCGGCCGGCCTTCCTCGACTACGCCCAACAGCGGCCGATGCGCGGCGGCTACCGCCAGGACGCCCTGGACTTCGCGGCGTTCCTCCTGGAACGCGACCGACCCGCCGACCCGTTGGCGCGGCAGCGGCTGACGCGCTGGTGGCGCGACCGGGCCGGTCCCCGCCCGCCGTCCGGCCGCCCCGCGGCCCGCCTCGCCCGCACCGCCGCCCGTCGCTCCCGCGCCCTGTGGCTCGCCCTGCGCCGCAGGTGAGCGGCGCGGGGCGACCGGCAATGAGGCGCACCCCGCCGGTCACCTCGAAGTGACCACCGTCCAACGGGAGTTCACTGCCGCTCGCGCCCCACGGAACGTCACGTCCACGTCACGAGAAGGCCGTAGCAGAATGCGGCCGCCGTCCCGTGGAACCTCGCTCATGTGGCTTCCCTTACTCCTCCTCGCCCGGGGTGCGGCGGTCGCCTCCTGCGCCCGCGTGTGCCGCACGGCGGTCGTCGCCGCCGGTCGGCCCCGGCACGGCGCGCCGTCCGCACCGGCGGACGACGCGCCCGCGGACGACACCCCGGCCGCCGTCGGCGGGCTCTCCCGCTACGAGTCCGCCTCCCCCCGGCGGCCGCACCGCCTCGCCGACGTGGCCCTGGTCCTGATGGCCCAGCAGCGGCGGCTCCACCTGGCCCACACCGGCCGGGCCACGCTCGTCGCCCCGGTCGGCCTGGACCCGGTCGAGCGCGCCGCCCTCACCGCCATCGGCCGGAGGGGCAGTGCGAGATACCGGCCGTGCGGCACGCCCTGTCCGGCGCCGACGCGGTCCACGGGCTGGCCGACCGGCTGACCCTCGCCGGCCTCGCGGCACCCGCGGCGGCCCGTAAGGAGATCGGCGCCGCGGTCCGCCAAGTACAGGGCGCCGCCCTCCTGGTGGCGCCGGCCGCCGGCGCGGCCTACTGGATGGCGCCCTCCGGCGCGGAAGCAGCGCCGGTGCTGGCCTGGTTCGCGCTCCCGCTCGTCCTCGCCCTGGGCACCTGGACCATCGCCCGCTTCGAGGTCCAACCGTCCACCGGCTGGGCCACCGAGGCCGGCGAGGCGCTGCTGCGGCGCGCGGCGCGCCGGGCTCTTCGGGGTAGGCGCCCGGGGGCGTCTTCGGGCGGGCTGACCGGGTTGGCGCTGCACGGGCCCGACGCGCCCGCGGATCCGGGTTTGCGCGCAGCCCTCCACTCTTCCGGGGCATAGCGCCCGACACCGCCGTACGGTGCTTTACTTCGCCACCAATCGGCCCAACTATCCCTTTTGTATGCCCACCGTGCGGCCCGTTGCTGCGGACCCCGCGCGCACCGCGCACCATACGAAGGGACGGCTCGTGAGAGCACTTGCGTTGTACGGCGCCCTCGGGTCGCTGGTCCTGACCGGCCTCGCCTCCCCACCGGCCGGCGGTGCCGTCCACGACCCGGCGGCGCCCCCCGCCCCCGTCCACCCGCTCGCCTTCGGCCGGTGCGCCGCCGTGGAGCACCTCCCGTCCGCCGTCGAGTGCGCCACCCTCACCGTGCCGCTCGACTACGCGCGCCCCAACGGCAAGAAGATCAAGCTGATGGTCAGCCGGGCCCGGGCCACCGCGCCCCACGAGCGGCAGGGCGCGCTGGTCTTCAACCCCGGTGGCCCGGGCGCCTCCAGCATGCAGTTCCCGCTCTACGGGGCGCTGCCGACCTGGCGCCGGTCCGCCCGCGCCTACGACTTCGTCGGCTACGCGCCGCGCGGGGTGGCGCCCAGCGATCCGCTGTCCTGCCAGGACCCGAAGACGTACGCCCAGGCACCCACCGACAGCCCGCACTTCCCCAGCACCGCCTTCAAGCGGAAGAAGGTCGCGGAGGCGAAGGCGTACGCCCGCGGCTGCGCCCAACGGGCCGGCGCCGACCTGCCGTTCTACAACTCGGTCAACAACGCGCGGGACCTGGACATGCTGCGGGCGGCGCTCGGCGAGAAGAAGCTGACGTTCATGGGCGCGTCCTACGGGACGTACTTCGGGGCGATCTACGCGACGCTCTTCCCCGGCCACGTCCGCCGGATGGTCTTCGACAGCGTGGTCAACCCCGAGCCCCGGCAGATCTGGTACCGCAACAACCTCGACCAGAGCAGCGCCTTCGAGCGGCGCTGGGGCGACTGGCTGCGCTGGGTCGCCAAGCACCACGCCACCTACCGCCTGGGCGACACCCCGCAGGCCGTGCAGCGCTCCTACGACAGCGCCACCGAGCGACTGCGCGACAAGCCGGTCAACGGCAAGATCGGCCCGGGCCAGCTCCAGTCGGCGTTCCTCAAGACCGGCTACAACGACGCGTTCTGGCCGATGCGCGCCGATGCGCTGTCGAAGTACCTGCACGGCGACGCCAAGCCGCTGATCGCCCAGGCCCTGCCCGGCGGCGACGCCAAGGCCGAGGAGAACTCCAACGCCGTCTACACGGCCGTCGAGTGCAACGACGCGACCTGGCCGCGCGATTGGCGCATCTGGGACCGGGACAACACCGTGCTGGCCCGCACCGCGCCGTTCGAGACCTGGGACAACGTCTGGATGAACCTGCCGTGCGCGTTCTGGCCGGACCACCGGCAGTCGGCGGCCCAGGGCGTCGAGGACGCGGCCCGCACCACCGCCGACCGGGCCACCGAGGGCTCCCCGTCCGGCAGTGAACTGGCCGACGCCTCCCAGCAGGTCGCCGCCACCGACCTCAACGACGCGCTGCACGGCCAGCACGGCCCGCTCGACATCCGCACCGAGCCGGGCGCGCTGCCGCCGGTGCTGCTGCTGGCCGCCGAGCGGGACGCGGCGACGCCGTACACGGGCGCGCTAGAGCTCCAACGGCGGCTGCCGGGCTCGTCGTTGGTCACCGAGCGGGGCGCGGGCACCCACGGCATCGCGCTCGGCGACAACGCCTGCGTGAACGCCTACGTCGAGACGTACCTGCTGCGCGGGAGGGTCCCCGGGCACCGGGTGTACTGCGGTCCGCGGGCCGAGCCGGTGCCGGGGCAGGCGCTGCGGCGCTCCCGGCCGGCGCTGGTGCAGCAGATGAAGGGGAAGAAGTAGCCGGCACCCCGGAGAGTCACCGCCGCACGGGCCGCCCCCTGACGAGGGGGCGGCCCGTGCGGCGGTGTTTCCGGGGTGTGCGGTCGGTCAGGCCAGGCCGGCGATCAGCTCGGCGACCGGCTTGCGGCGACCGGTGTAGAAGGGGATCTCCTCGCGGACGTGCCGGCGGGCCTCGGAGGCGCGCAGGTGGCGCATCAGGTCGACGATGCGGTGCAGTTCGTCGGCCTCGAAGGCGAGGATCCACTCGTAGTCGCCGAGCGAGAAGGAGGCGACGGTGTTGGCGCGGACGTCGGGGAAGCCGCGGGCCATCTTGCCGTGGTCGGCGAGCATCCGGCGGCGGTCCTCGTCGGGGAGGAGGTACCAGTCGTAGGAGCGCACGAAGGGGTAGACGCTCACGTAGTCGCGGGCGTGCTCGTCGGCCAGGAAGGCCGGGATGTGCGACTTGTTGAACTCGGCGGGGCGGTGCAGCGCCATGTTCGACCACACCGGCGCGAGCGCGCGGCCCAGGCGGGTGCGGCGGAAGCGGTTGTACGCCTCCTGGAGGTCGTCGGAGTTCTCCGCGTGCCACCAGATCATCACGTCGGCGTCGGCGCGCAGGCCGGAGAGGTCGTAGGTGCCGCGGATGACCACGTCCTTGGCGGCGAGCTGGGCGAACAGCTCCTCGACCTCGTCGGCGTAGCCGGACCGGTCCTCGGGGAGGACGTCGCGCAGCTTGAAGACCGACCAGAGGGTGTAGCGGATGACCTCGTTGAGGTCCTTGGCCTTCTTGCCGGCGTTGGGGATCTTGTCGGAGGCGGGGGCGGAAACGTCTGTCATGTCGTCCATTCTCACTCGCTGCCGGCGGCGTCCGGCGTCAGGGTCGGGAGGAGCTCGTCGGCGGCCCGGTGGGCGGAGGAGATGCAGGCCGGGATGCCGACGCCGTCGTAGAGCGCGCCGCAGACCCGCAGCGGGCCGGGCAGGCCGGCGACCGCGGTGCGGATGCGCGCGACCCGGTCCACGTGGCCGACGGCGTACTGCGGCAGCCCGCCGGTCCAGCGGGTGACGGCGGTGGCCACCGGGCGGGCGGCCAGGCCGACCGCCTCGCCGAGGTCGGTCAGGGAGAGCTTGACCAGTGCGTCGTCGTCGCGGGCCAGGTCGGCCTCGTCGCCGTGGCGGCCCAGGGAGGTGCGGAGCACGAAGAGGTCCGGGTCGGCCTCGGCGATCCAGTTCCACTTGTGGCTGGCGAAGGTGGACGCCTTGATGCGGTGGCCGTCAACGGGCGGGACGAGGAAGCCGCTGCCACTGGGGACGGCGGCCAGGTCGGCGCGCCGGAAGGCCATGGTGACCAGCGCCATCGAGGCGTACTCGACGGGGTCCAGGGCGTCGGCGGCGACCGGGCAGTCGGCGCGGAGCAGGCGGGCCGCGGCCGGTGCCGGCGCGGCCAGGACCACCGCGTCGGCGGTGAGCGTGCGGTCCCCGGCCCGGGCCCGCCAGCCGTCCTGGCCGGTCCAACGCAGCTCGTGCACGGGCGTGTCCAGCAGGATCTCGCCGCCGGCGCGGCGGACCGCGCCCGCGACCGCGCCGGGCAGGGTCCCGATGCCGCCGGCGATGCCCATGAAGACCGGGCCGTTGGCCGGCCCCCCGGGGGCGGCGGCCGCGGCGCGCTCCGGGAGGGCCCGCACGCCCTCGATCAGCGAGCCGCCGCGCCGCGCCGCCTCGAAGAGCTGCGGGACGGCGGCGCGCATCGAGATGCGGTACGCGTCGCCCGCGTAGACCCCGCCGAGCAGCGGCTCGACGAGCCGGTCGACGACCTCGCGGCCGAGCCGGGCGGCGACGTACTCGCCGACCCCGACGTCGGCGCCGGCGTCGGTCGTCGGCAGCGTCCGGTCCTCCTCGATGCGGGCCAGGCCCTCCGGGGAGAGCACGCCGGAGGCGGTCAGCGGCGCCAGGTCACCGGGGACGCCCATCACATGGCCCTTGGGCATGGGGCGCAGCGCGCCGCGGGTCCACAGGGAGGCGGTGGCGGTGCCGGGCGGCTGGAGCCGGTCGCCGAGGCCCACGGCCCGCGCCAGGTCGACCGCCTCGGGGCGCCGGGCCAGCATCGACTCGGCGCCGAGGTCGACCGGGACGCCGGCGACGTCGCCGGCCAGCAGCTTGCCGCCGAGCCGCCCGGACGCCTCCAGCAGGGTCACCCGGGCCCCGCCCTGGAGCAGCCGGTGCGCGGCGGCCAGGCCCGCGATCCCGCCGCCGATGACCAGGACATGACCGGGCACCCGGTCCGTACCGCTGTGCGCTGTGCTCATGTCCTCCACTCTCTCAGAGGCCGTTCGGCCCTCCCGGAGCCGGGCCGTTCGGACGCCGTTGCCGGGCCTCCGGGTCGCGGCCCCTTCGGCTGCCGAACGGCACCCCACCTCCGCCACGCCCGCCCAACCGGCGTCGCGTTCCGGCCACTTGGGGCCGCCCGGTTACCGCACGCTCCGGCGGCCGCCTACGGGGAGGAGGGAACGGCCGCGCGCCTACGGGACCCAGCCGGCCCTCCCCGCCCCCGGTTCACGCCGGGCAGGCCCCCCGCCCGGTACCCGGCCGCTCCCCCGAGGCTGGCCGGTCGCCCCGTTGACACCGGGCGGTGCCGGGCAAAGACTCGGTGCGGCGGGTGGCGATCTTCGTACCGCCCGGCCGCCGAGCCGGTACCGCGAGGATGAGCGAAGACAGCGAGGACACAGCCTGATGACCGAGCCACACCTACCGGACGCCGTACGGGACGTCTACGTCGTCGACGCGGTACGGACTCCCGTCGGCAAATACGGGGGCGCGCTCGCCGGGGTGCGCCCCGACGACCTCGCCGCCCATGTGGTGCGCGCTCTGGTGGACCGCACCCCGGACCTCGACCCGGCCCGGATCGACGACGTCTACTTCGGCGACGCCAACGGTGCGGGCGAGGACAACCGCAACGTGGCCCGTATGGCGGGGCTGTTGGCGGGGCTCCCGGTGAGCGTGCCGGGCGTGACCGTCAACCGACTGTGCGGGTCCGGGCTGGAGGCCGTCATCCAGGCGTCCCGGGCCGTCGCGCACGGCGACGCCGAGATCGCGGTGGCCGGCGGCGTGGAGTCGATGAGCCGCGCTCCGTACGTGCTGCGCAAGCCGGACCGGGCCTTTCCCGCGGGCCATCAGGAGATGTTCTCCTCGACGCTGGGCTGGCGGATGGTCAACCCCAAGATGGCACCGGAGTGGACGGTGTCGCTGGGCGAGGGCGCCGAGTTGATCGCCGACCGGCACGACCTCAGCCGGGAACAGCAGGACGTGTTCGCGCTGGCCAGTCACCAGAAGGCGGTGCGTGCCTGGGCGGCCGGCGACTACGACGCCGAGGTGGTGCCGCTGCCGGGGGTGGATCTGGCCCGGGACGAGACGGTCCGGGAGAACTCCTCCCTGGAGGCGCTCTCCAAGCTGAAGCCGGCCTTCCGCACCGAGCGGGGCACGGTCACCGCCGGGAACTCCTCCCCCTTGAACGACGGCGCGGCCGCGCTCCTGTTGGTGAGCGAGGAGGGGCTGCGGGCCACCGGGCGGGAGCCGCTGGCCCGTATCCGGGCGAGCGCGGTGTCCGGCATCGAGCCGCAGTTGTTCGGGCTCGGCCCGGTGGAGGCGGTCCGGCGGGCGCTGGGCCGGGCCGGGCGGGGCTTCGGCGAGCTGGCGGTCTGCGAGCTCAACGAGGCGTTCGCGGCCCAGGCGTTGGGCTGCCTCGCCGAGTGGCCGGAACTCGACCCCACGGTGGTCAATCCGCGCGGCGGTGCGATCGCCATCGGGCACCCGCTGGGCGCCTCCGGGGCCCGGCTCGCCGGCGCGGTCGCCCACCAGCTCGCCGCGCGGGGTTCGGGCACCGGCCTGGCCGCGCTGTGCATCGGCGTGGGGCAGGGGTTGGCGATGGTGTTGGAGCGCTAACGGGTCGGGCCGCCCGCCCGATCGCCGTCCGGCGGGCGCGCTCCGCCGCCATGGGGCACACTCGTTGACCACTCAACAGTCTTCGTTCTCCCGGAGGTTGGCGCGATGGCCCTGCTCGATTCCAAGGACTGGCGCTCCCTGCGCGGCGGCCCGGCCGAGGCGGTGGAGCCCGCGACGGGCCGGGCGCTGGCGGAGCTGACCCTGGCCGCGCCCGCCGATGTCGCGGACGCCGCCGACGCCGCCGCGGCGGCCCAGCGGGACTGGGCGCGCAGACCGTACGCGGAGCGGGCCGCGGTGCTGCGGCGGGCCGGCGACCTCGTCCACCGGCATGCCGAGGAGATCGCCGAGTGGCTGGTCCGGGAGGCCGGCAGCGTCCGGGGCAAGGCGGAGTTCGAGATCCGCACCACGGCCGAGGAGTGCTACGAGGCCGCGGCGCTGGCCCACCGTCCGCTCGGCCAGGTGCTGCCCTCGGGCGCGCCGCGGCTGTCGTACACCACGCGGGTCCCGGCCGGCGTGGTCGGCGTGATCGCCCCGTTCAACGTCCCGTTGGTGCTCGCCGTCCGGTCCGTCGCCCCGGCGCTGGCGCTCGGCAACGCGGTGGTGCTCAAGCCCGACCCGCGGACGGCGGTGTGCGGCGGTCACGTCCTGGCGGCGGTGTTCGCCGAGGCCGGGCTGCCGGCCGGGCTGTTGCACGTGCTGCCCGGCGGCGCGGACGCCGGGCGGGCGCTGGTCGAGGACCCGCGGGTGCGGATCATCTCCTTCACCGGCTCGACCGCGGCCGGCCGCAGCGTCGGCGCGCTGGCCGCGCAGCACCTCAAGCGCGCCCATCTCGAACTGGGCGGCAACAGCGCCTTCTTGGTGCTGGACGACGCCGATCTGGACGCCGCGATGCCCACCGCCGCCTGGGCCTCGTTCTTCCACCAGGGCCAGGTCTGCATGACCGCCGGCCGGCACCTCGTCCACGCCTCGCTCTACGACGAGTACGTGGCGCGGCTGGCCGCGAAGGCGGACGAGCTGACCGTCGGCGACCCGTTCCGCGCCCAGGTCCACCTCGGCCCGGTCATCGACCGCGGGCAGCTCGACAAGATCGACGCGCTGGTCCGGGAGAGCGCCGCGGCCGGTGTGCGGATCGCCGCCGGCGGCACCCACCAGGAGCTGTTCTACCGGCCGACGGTCCTCGCCGACGCGGGCCCGTCGGCCGGGCCGAGTCCGGTGGGCGCCTCCCCCGCGTACGGCCAGGAGGTCTTCGGCCCGGTGGCGCCGGTCCGCGCCTTCGGCTCCCTCGACGAGGCGGTGGCACTGGCGAACGAGTCCTCCTACGGGCTGGCACTGGGCATCGTCACCCGCGACGTGGCCCGCGCCCTGGAGCTCGCCGACCGGATCCCCACCGGCCTGCTGCACATCAACGACCAGACCGTCAACGACGAACCGGTGGCCGCCTTCGGCGGGTTGGCCGACTCCGGGACCGGCTCCCGCTTCGGCGGCGAGGCCAACCTCGACGCGTTCACCGAGACCCGCTGGACGACGGTGCGCGCGACCCCGGCCCCGTACCCGTTCTGAACCGGCCACCGGCGCCGGTCCCGCGCCCCGGAGCGCCGCCGCACGATCATGGGCCGAGGACGAGGACGACAACGCCGACGAGGGCGAGCGAGAGGACGTGGTGAGGATGGCGGAGCGACTGGTGGTCGTCGGCGGCGATGCGGCGGGGATGTCCGCCGCCTCGCAGGCGCGTCGGCTGAAGGGCCCGGACGAGCTGACCATCACGGCCTTCGAGCGCGGCCACTTCACCTCGTACTCCGCCTGCGGCATCCCGTATTGGGTGGGCGGCGAGGTGGCGGGGCCGGACGCCCTGATCGCCCGGACTGCCAAGGAGCACCGGGCCCGGGACATCGACCTCCGGATGCGCACCGAGGTCGTCGAACTCGACCTGGACCGCGGCCGGGTGCGCTGCCGGGACCTGGAGGACGGCGGCCGCGAGTCGTGGACCGGCTTCGACGCACTGGTGCTGGCCACCGGGGCGCGCCCGATCCGCCCGCCGCTCCCGGGCATCGACGCGCCGGGCGTGTACGGGGTGCAGACGCTGGACGACGGGCAGGCGCTGCTACGGGGCCTCCAGGGGGCGCCGGGCCCGCGGGCGGTGGTGATCGGCGCCGGCTACATCGGCGTGGAGATGGCCGAGGCGCTGATCCACCGCGGCTTCGAGGTGACGGTGCTGGACCAGGCCGCCCAACCGATGTCCACGCTCGACCCGGACATGGGGGCACTGGTGCGCGCCGCGATGTGTGAGATGGGCGTCGAGGTGGTGACCGGCGCGCGGGTCACCGGCGTGCTGACCGGCGCGGACGGCGGGGCCCGCGCGGTGGTGACGGAGGACGCCGAGTACCCGGCTGACGTGGTCGTGCTGGGCCTGGGCGTCCGCCCGGAGACCACCCTGGCCGAGGCGGCCGGGCTGCCGCTGGGCGCGTCCGGGGGCCTGCGCACGGATCTGGCACTACGGGTGTCCGGTCAGGACCACATCTGGGCGGGCGGTGACTGCATCGAGGTACGCGATCTGCTCACCGGCGAGTACCGGCACATCGCGCTGGGCACCCACGCCAACAAGCACGGCCAGGTCATCGGCGCCAACGTGGCCGGCGGCTATGCGACGTTCCCCGGGGTCGTCGGCACCGCCGTCAGCAAGGTCTGCGACCTGGAGATCGCCCGCACCGGGTTGCTGGAGAGCCAGGCCCGGGCCGCGGGGCTGCGGTACGTCAGCGTCACCATCGAGTCCACCAGCCGCGCCGGCTACTACCCCGGCGCCCGCCCGATGCACGTCAAGATGCTCGCCGAGCGCCGTACGGGGCGGCTGCTCGGGGTGCAGATCGTCGGGCGCGAGGGCGCCGGGAAGCGGGTGGACATCGCCGCCGTGGCGCTCACCGCGGGGATGACGGTCACTCAGATGACCGCCCTGGACCTGGGCTACGCCCCGCCGTTCTCGCCGGTCTGGGACCCGGTGCTGGTCGCGGCCCGCAAGGCGGACGCGGCGGTGCGGGCGGCCGGGACTCACTGACGGTCCCGGCCGCGGCCCGCCTCAGCGCGCGGTCTGGGTGTGGACGTACTCCACGAGCCGGGTCAGGGCGTCCGGGTCGGTGGTGGGCAGCACGCCGTGGCCGAGGTTGAAGACGTGGCCTTCCAGGCCGGCGGCGGCGTCCAGGACCTCGCGGGCCTTGGTCTCGACGGCCTCGCGCGGGGCGAAGAGCACCGCCGGGTCGATGTTGCCCTGGAGCGCCTTGCCGGGGCCGACCCGGCGGGCCGCCTCGTCCAGCGGGACCCGCCAGTCGACGCCGACCACGTCCGCGCCGGCCTCGCCCAGCAGGCCGAGGAGTTCGCCGGTGCCGACGCCGAAGTGGATCCGCGGGACGCCGTAGGAGGCGACCGCGTCGAAGACCTTCGCGGAGGCGGGCATCACGGAGCGCCGGTAGTCGGCCGGGGCGAGCGCGCCGACCCAGGAGTCGAAGAGCTGGACGGCGCTGGCGCCGGCCTCGATCTGCACCTTGAGGAAGGCGGCGGTGATGTCCGCGAGCCGGTCCAGCAGGTCGGCCCACAACTGCGGGTCGCCGTACATCAGGGCCTTGGTGTGCTCGTGGTTGCGGGACGGGCCGCCCTCGACGAGATAGCTGGCGAGCGTGAACGGGGCGCCGGCGAAGCCGATCAGCGGGGTGCCGCCGAGCTCGCGGGTGAGCAGGCCGATGGCCTCGGTGACGTAGGGGACGTCGCCGGGCTCCAACGGGCGCAGCCGCTCCAGGTCGGCGCGGCTGCGGATGGGGTTCTCGACGACCGGGCCGACGCCCGGCTTGATGTCGAGGTCGATGCCGATGGCCTTCAGCGGCACCACGATGTCGCTGAAGTAGATGGCGGCGTCGACGCCGTGCCGGCGCACGGGCTGGAGCGTGATCTCGGTGACCAACTCGGGCCGCATGCAGGAGTCCAGCATCGCGACGCCCTCGCGGACCTTGCGGTACTCGGGGAGCGAGCGCCCGGCCTGACGCATGAACCACACCGGCGTGTGCGGCACCGGCTCGCGCCGGCACGCCTTGAGGAAGGCCGAGTCGTACGTCGCGGTCTGCGGGTGGCCCGTAAGGGCGTCGTTGGCACTCACGCGGCAAATCTTCGCACGCGCCCCGGGACACCTCCGAATGGGCGACGCGCGCACCGGGTGTCCTCCCCGTATGAGCGCCGTCTTCCGCCTACCCTTCCGGGCATGGCTGCGGCTCAAGAACACCTCGCGGACAGCGCGGACGAGACCCCGATCCCCTTCCGTCAGGCGGTCGAGGCGCTCCGCGCGGCACGGCTGCGGCCGGAGATCGAGACCAGCCCGACACCCGCACCGAAACGGCTTGCCCCGTATGCCTACGCGCTGGAGGCCGCGGTCGTCGAGCGCGGGGCGGGCCCGGACGGCGAGGACCGGGACCTGGCGGACGGCCGGTTGGTGGTGCTGCACCAGCCGGCCGGCGACGAGACCTGGCACGGCACGTTCCGGGTGGTGACGCTGGCCCGCGCGGAGTTGGAACCGGAGATGGGCACCGACCCGCTGCTGCCGGAGGTGTCCTGGTCCTGGCTGACGGGTGCGCTGGAGGCGCGCGGGGTCCACTACGGCGCGCCGAGCGGCACGGTCACCCGGGCCGGTTCGCACTACTTCGGCGAGCTGGCGGCGCGAGAGCCGGCGACCCAGATCGAGATCCGGGCGTCGTGGACGCCGGCCGAGGGGCCGGGCGGGGTGCCCGACCTCGCGGCGCACCTGGCGGCGTGGTGCGACCTGTTGTGCCAGGTGGCGGGGTTGCCGCCGGCCCCGGAGCCGGCGCCGCGCGGCGGGGTGGTGGCGCTGCCGCAGCGCCGCGGCCCGCAGACCCGCTGACGGGCCGTCCCCGACGACGAATCGACAAGGTGCCGCGCCCCCGGACGGTCCGGGGGCGCGGCACCTTGTCGATTCGTCGCTTCCGCTTCCGGACGGCATCGCGTACGCCTGTGATCACCTCGATGCGCACTCGTGCCCACCTTGATCGCTCACGCATCCGATTTGCCCGAATTGCCCCTAACTAAATCGTGATCAAACTCTAAAGTCCCGCCGGATTGCTGCCGAAGAGGTCAGTGACCCTTCAAACACGGATCATTCCGGCTTTCCCCAGTCGGCTTCCGTCCCCGCCACTCCCCAGGAGGCCCGGTGTCAGTTCTCCTTGAGCAGCCTTCGAGCCTGGTCGCCTACCGCCCGAACAAGCCGACCGCCATGGTCGTCGTGGCCGACCCTCGCGTCCGCTCCACCGTCACCCGTCACCTGTGGGCCCTCGGCGTGCGTGACGTGATCGAGGCGTCGTCCATCGCGGAGGCCCGTCCCCGCGTCGGCAACCCGCGCGACATCTGCGTGGCCGACGTCCACCTTCCCGACGGCTCCGGCCTGACCCTGCTGTCCGAGACCCGGGCGGCCGGCTGGCCCAACGGCCTGGCGCTGTCCGCCGCCGACGACATCGGCGCGGTGCGCAACGCACTCGCCGGCGGCGTCAAGGGCTACGTCGTCACCGGCACCCGCACCAACCTGGGCCTGCCGGGCCGGCCGGGCGCCACGCCGATCGGCGCCAACGCGGCCCGGATGCAGCGCCGTCCGCCCGGCGCCCCGGGGCACCCCGGCGGCTACCGCGAGCTCTCCGGGCGCGAGGTGGAGGTGTTGCGGCTGGTGGCGGAGGGCCAGTCCAACAAGGCCATCGGCGTCTCGATGGGGCTGTCGGCGCTGACCGTGAAGAGCCACCTCGCGCGCATCGCCCGCAAGCTGGGCACCGGTGACCGCGCCGGCATGGTGGCGGTCGCCCTGCGCACCGGCATCATCCACTGAAAAACCCCGCCGCCCGACCCGTCTCGCCCGTCGAGGGAACATTCCCCCGACGGGCGACGTGCATCCACAGATACCCTTGACTGGTGACCGACGCCCAAAAGACCGCAGCAGACATGACACTGCGAGCACCCGGAGAATCACCTCCGGATTCCCGACCGGCGCCGGTACCCCTACTGGAACCCCGTGAGGGCATCCCCCCGGTGACCGCCAGCGGCGAGGCGCTCGCCGATATCGTCGCCGCCTTCGCCACCGGCCACGGACCGGTCGCGGTGGACGCCGAGCGCGCCTCCGGCTACCGCTACGGACAGCGCGCCTATCTCGTCCAGCTTCGCCGCGAGGGTGCCGGCAGCGTGCTGATCGACCCGGTCGGCTGCCCCGACCTGGCCGCGCTGGGGCAGGCGATCACCGACGCCGAGTGGGTGCTGCACGCCGCGACCCAGGACCTGCCCTGTCTGCGCGACATAGGGATGGTCCCCGCCCGGATCTTCGACACCGAGCTGGCCGGGCGGCTGGCCGGCTTCGCCCGGGTCGGCCTGGGCGCCATGGTCGAGAACGTCCTCGGCTACGCCCTGGAGAAGGGCCACTCCGCCGTCGACTGGTCCACCCGCCCGCTGCCCGAGCCGTGGCTGCGCTACGCCGCGCTCGACGTCGAGCTGCTGGTGGACCTGCGCGACGCGCTGGAGGAGGAGCTGGACCGGCAGGGCAAGTTGGAGTGGGCCCGGCAGGAGTTCGCGGCCATCGCGGCCGCTCCCCCGGCGCCGCCCCGCAAAGACCCCTGGCGCCGCACGTCGGGGATGCACAAGGTGCGCCGGCGCCGGCAGATGGCGGTCGTGCGGGAGCTGTGGACGCTGCGCGACCAGGTCGCCCAGCGGCGCGACGTCTCGCCCGGCAAGGTGCTCGGCGACGCCGCGATCGTCGAGGCCGCGCTCCAACTCCCGCCCAACGCCCATGCGCTGGCCGCACTCTCCGGTTTCGGGCACCGGATGGGCCGGCGTCAGCTTGAGCAGTGGCAGGCCGCCGTCGACCGCGCCCGGGCGCTGCCGGAGAGCGAGCTTCCGCAGCCCGGCCAGCCGCTCAACGGGCCGCCGCCGCCCCGCTCGTGGGCCGACAAGGACCCCGCCGCGGCGGCCCGGCTGACCGCCGCCCGCGCGTCTGTGACGGCGCTCGCCGAGCAGTTGAACCTCCCTCAGGAGAACCTCATCACCCCGGACACCGTGCGCCGGGTGTGCTGGGAGCCGCCGGCGGGCCCGACCCCGGAGACGGTCGCCGAAGTCCTCACCGGACACGGCGCCCGTCCCTGGCAGATCGAGCTGGTCGCGCCGCTCCTCACCGAGGCACTGCAGACCAACAGCTCCTGACGCGGGCCCCGACGCCCCTCAACCGACGGCCCCGGCCGCGCCCCCACGGCGCGGTCGGGGCCGTCGGCGTTCCCGGCGTGCTCCGCGTTTGGGGTCCGCCGCGCGCGGTTCACCGGGCCCGGAGGGTTCCGGCCGGTGGGCGGTGTGACGTTCACCGCTCCCGGCGAGGGGGGTGTGCAGCATGGTTACCCGTAAGTAGCATGTGGGTGTGACGCGTCCTCCGGGCGCGCCCGCAGCAGTGCCATCCCGCACCTGGAGGAGAGCCAACGTGCCTCGTACCGCTAGGGACGTCGTCTTCGTCGACGGCGTCCGCACCCCGTTCGGCAAGGCGGGCCCGAAGGGCATTTACCACGAGACCCGCGCCGACGACCTGGTCGTCAAGTGCATCCGGGAGCTGCTGCGCCGCAACCCGGACCTGGACCCGGCCAAGATCGACGAGGTCGCCCTCGCCGCCACCACCCAGATCGGCGACCAGGGACTGACCCTGGGCCGCACCGCCGCCATCCTGGCGGGGCTGCCGCAGTCGGTGCCCGGCTTCTCCATCGACCGGATGTGCGCCGGCGCGATGACCGCGGTGACCAGCATCGCCGGCGGGGTGGCCTTGGGTGCGTACGACGTCGCGGTGGCCGGCGGTGTCGAGCACATGGGGCGGCACCCGATGGGCGAGGGCGTGGACCCCAACCCGCGGTTCGTGAGCGAGAAGTTGGTCGACCAGTCCGCCCTGTTCATGGGCATGACGGCGGAGAACCTCCACGACCGGCTGCCGCAGATCACCAAGCAGCGTGCCGACGAGTACGCGGTGCGCAGCCAGGAGAAGGCCGCGAAGGCGTACGCCGACGGCAAGATCCAGGCCGACCTGGTGCCGATCTCGGTGCGCCGCACCAACGCCGAGGGCGGCGAGACCGGTTGGGGCCTGGCCACCGCCGACGAGCCGATGCGCCCGGGCACCACGCTGGAGAACCTCGCCGGTCTGAAGACCCCGTTCCGCCCGCACGGCCGGGTCACCGCGGGCAACGCCGCCGGCCTCAACGACGGCGCCACCGCCTCGCTGATCGCCGCCGAGGACGTCGCCCGCGAGCTGGGCCTGCCGGTCAAGATGCGGTTGGTGGACTACGCGTTCGCCGGCGTCGAGCCCGAGGTGATGGGCATCGGCCCGGTCCCGGCGACCCAGAAGGCGCTGGCCAAGGCCGGTCTGACGATCGACGACATCGGCCTGTTCGAGATCAACGAGGCGTTCGCCGTCCAGGTGCTCTCGCTGCTCGACCACTACGGCATCGACGACGACGACCCGCGGGTCAACCAGTACGGCGGCGCCATCGCCTTCGGCCACCCGCTGGCGTCGTCCGGCGTGCGCCTGATGACGCAGCTCGCGCGGCAGTTCGAGGAGCAGCCGGAGGTCCGCTACGGCATCACCACCATGTGCGTCGGCTTCGGCATGGGCGGCACGGTCATCTGGGAGAACCCGCACTTCGAGGGGGCAGGCAAGTGAGCACCACCGCTGAGCTGTTGAAGGGGGCGGCCGAGCTGTTCCCCGACGAGGTCGTGACGCAGGCGCACGTGCGCCACCTCGACCTCCCCAAGGGCGCGGGCCGGTTCGCGCTCATCACGCTGGACAACGGCCTGGACCACACCAAGCCGACCACCTTCGGACCGCAGTCGCTGGCGAACCTCAACGTCGCCATCGACCAGGTGGAGAAGGAGGCGGCGGACGGCGCGATCGTCGGTGTCGGCATCACCGGCAAGCCGTTCATCTTCGCCGTGGGCGCCGACCTCAAGGGCGTCGAGCTCCTCAAGCGGCACGAGGACGCGCTGGCCATCGGCAAGGGCGGCCACGACGTCTTCAAGCGGCTCTCCGCGCTGGCCGTGCCGACCTTCGCGTACTACAACGGCGCGGCCATGGGCGGCGGTGTCGAGGTCGGTCTGCACTGCACCTACCGCACCGTCTCCAAGGCGCTGCCGGCCTTCTCGCTGCCCGAGGTCTTCCTCGGCCTGGTGCCCGGCTGGGGCGGCTGCGCGCTGCTGCCGAACCTCATCGGCGCGGACAAGGCGATCTCGGTGATCATCGAGAACTCGCTCAACCAGAACAAGCAGCTCAAGGGCCAGCAGGTCTTCGACCTCGGCATCGCGGACGCGCTGTTCGAGGGCGCGGACTTCCTGGAGCGGTCGCTGGACTGGACCGCGTCGGTGCTGACCGGGCAGACCGAGGTCAGCCGGACCGAGGTGGACCGCGGCGAGGCGTGGGACGCGGCCGTGCAGCGCGGCAAGGAGATCGCGGACGGCAAGGTGCACGGCGCCGCCCCGGCCGCCTACCGCGCGCTGGACATCATCGCGGCCGCCAAGAACGGCGACCTGCGACAGGGCTTCGACGCCGAGGACCAGGCGCTCGCCGACCTCATCATGGGCGGCGAACTGCGCTCCGGCATCTACGCGTTCAACCTGGTGCAGAAGCGCGCCAAGCGGCCGGCCGGCGCGCCGGACAAGTCGCTGGCCCGTCCCGTCACCAAGGTCGGTGTGGTCGGCGCCGGCCTGATGGCCTCGCAGTTGGCGCTGCTGTTCGCCCGCCGTCTGGAGGTCCCGGTCGTCCTCACCGACATCGACCAGGCCCGGATCGACAAGGGCGTCGGGTACGTCCACGGCGAGATCGACAAGCTGCTGCTCAAGGGCCGGGTCAACCAGGACAAGGCGAACCGCCTCAAGGGCCTGGTCTCCGGACACCTCGACAAGGCCGCCGCCTTCGGCGACGCGGACTTCGTCATTGAGGCCGTCTTCGAGGAGATGGGCGTCAAGCAGCAGGTGTTCGCGGAGGTCGAGGCGGTGGTGCCGGAGCACGCCGTGCTCGCCACCAACACCTCCTCGCTGTCGGTCACCGAGATGGCCTCGAAGCTCAAGCACCCCGAGCGGGTCGTGGGCTTCCACTTCTTCAACCCGGTCGCGATCCTGCCGCTGCTGGAGATCGTCCGGGCCGAGAAGACCGACGACGCGTCGCTGGCCACCGCCTTCTCCGTCGCCAAGTCGCTGAAGAAGACGGCGGTGTTGGTGAAGGACGCCCCGGCGTTCGTCGTCAACCGCATCCTGACCCGCTTCATGGGCGAGATCCAGAACGTCATCGACGAGGGCACCCCGGTCGCCACCGCCGAGAAGGCCGTCGAGCCGCTCGGGCTGCCGATGTCCCCGCTGGTGCTGCTGGAGCTGGTCGGCCCGGCGATCGGCCTGCACGTCTCCGAGACGCTGCACGGCGCCTTCCCGGAGCGCTTCACGGTCTCCCCGAACCTCAAGGCCGTCGTCGAGGCCGGCAAGCGCGGCTTCTACGTCTACGACTCCGGCAAGCCGGAGTTGGACCCGGAGGTCGCCGCGCTGCTCAAGCAGGGCGACGCGGTGCTGACCGAGGAGCAGGTCCGCGACCGGGTGCTGGACGCCGTCGCGCAGGAGATCGGCCTGATGCTGGACGAGGGTGTGGTGGCCGAGGCGCAGGACATCGACCTCTGCCTGATCACCGGCGCCGGCTGGCCCTTCCACCTGGGCGGCATCACGCCGTACCTGGACCGTGAGGGCGTCTCCGAGCGGGTGACCGGGAAGAAGTTCCTGGCTCCGGGGGTCGCGAGCGTTCCGGCGTAACGGACCATCGCAGCGGGGAAGTTGGCGCGCGGACCGGCTCGGTGGAGCCGGTCCGCGCGTCGTTCGGGTGCCGGGCGCGGGCGGTCGGCGGCGCCGCGCGTGGCAGGCTGGCGGCATGGATTCCTTGGTCGTCGTCGATGCCGCGAACGTCGTCGGTTCGGTGCCGGACGGCTGGTGGCGGGACCGGCGCGGGGCCGCCGAGCGGCTGCGGGACGCGCTGGTCGAGTACGCCGCGACGGGGCTGCCCGGGCTGGTCGAACCGCCGCTGGAACTGGTCTTGGTGGTGGAGGGCGCGGCGCGCGGGGTGGCGTCCGTGCCGGGCGTCCGGGCGGTGTCCGCGGACGGCAGCGGCGACGACGCGATCGTGGCGCTGGTGGCCGACGAGGGCGCGGGGCGGGACTGCCTGGTGGTGACCGCGGACCGCGGGCTGCGTCAGCGCGTGCAGGCGCTGGGCGCCCGCGTGACGGGCCCGCGGGCGGTTCGGGGTGGCTCGGGACGGTCCGGCGCCTCGTAGTCGCGCAGCGCGGCGCCTGCGGCCGCGCGGGGTCAGCGAGGGTCCGTGCGCCGCCCCCGGTTGGCGAGGGGCTACGGTCGGGCGCCGGCCGCGTCCCGCTGGCGCTGGCGGCTGGCGAGGCGGCTGTGGCGCTGCCCGTAGACGAAGTAGAGGACGAAGCCGGCCGCCATCCAGACCGCGAAGCGGAGCCAGGTCTCGGCGGGCAGGTTGAGCATCAGCCAGAACGAGGCGAGCACCGACAGCAGCGGCACCGCCGGGACGAACGGGGTGCGGAAGGCGCGCGGCAGGTCCGGGCGGGAGCGGCGGAGCAGGACCACGCCGATGGCGACCACGGCGAAGGCGAACAGCGTCCCGATGTTGACGAGTTCGGCCAGCACGTCGATGGAGGTGAAGCCGGCGACCACCGCGACCACGATGCCGAGGGCGATGGTCGACCGGTGCGGGGTGCCGAACCTCGGGTGCACACGGGAGAAGACCTGGGGCAGCAGCCCGTCCCGGCTCATCGCGAAGAACACCCGGCTCTGGCCGAGCAGCAGGATCATGCAGACCGACGTCAGGCCGACCGCCGCGCCGAAGCTGATCAGGCCCGCGTAGAAGGGGTGGCCGACGTGCTTGAAGGCGTCGGCGAGCGGGGCGTCGACGGAGAGCCGGTCGTACTTCTCCATGCCGGTGACGACGACGGAGACGGCGACGTAGAGCAGGGTGCAGATGGCCAGCGAGCCGAGGATGCCGCGCGGCACGTCGCGCTGCGGGACACGGGTCTCCTCGGCCGCGGTCGCCACGATGTCGAAGCCGATGAAGGCGAAGAAGACCACCGCGGCCGCGGCGAAGATGCCCATCACGCCGAAGTGGGACGGGGTGAGGCCGAAGAGCAACTGGGAGAGCGGCGCGGCCAGTCCGCCGCCGGCGGGGGTGGGTTTGCTCGGCGGGATGAAGGGCCGGTAGTTGGCCCCGGTGACGAAGAACGAGCCGGCGATGATCACCAGCAGCACCACGGTCACCTTGATGCCGACGACCACCGTCGTCACCCGGGAGGAGAGCTTCATGCCGAGCACCAGGACGGCCGTGATGACCAGGACGAGGATGCAGGCGAGCAGGTCGAAGCCGAAGTGCCCGCCGTGGCTGCCGGAGAGCGCCGGCGGCACGTGCAGCCCCGCGGAGTCCAGCAGCGAGCGCACATAGCCGGACCAGCCGACGGCCACCACCGCACAGCCCAGGGCGAGTTCGAGGATCAGGTCCCAGCCGATGATCCAGGCGGGCAGTTCACCGAGGGACGCGTAGGCGAAGGTGTAGGCGGAGCCGGCGACCGGCACGGTGGAGGCAAACTCCGCGTAGCACAGCGCCGCCAGCGCGCAGACCACGCCGGCGACGACGAACGAGACGGCGACGGCGGGGCCGGCCTGCTCCTTGGCGATCTTCCCGGTGAGGACGAAGATGCCGGTGCCGATGACCACACCGACGCCGAAGACGGTCAGGTCCAGCGCCGAGAGGGACTTCTTGAGGGCGTGCTCCGGCTCCTCGGTGTCCCGGATCGACTGCTCGATGCTCTTCGTCCGCAGCACGCCGCGGTCGCGGCGCGTGCGGGTGCGGGGCGCGAGCGGCCCGTTTCCGGGTGCCTCTCCCCGTGGTCCCTGCTGTGTGCTCATGGGCGAACCTCCGCCTGGACGGCCCTCGCGACTCTGCTGAACTGCCCGAGTGTCTGCAATGTCCCGAATGGGGCTGCGGCGGCGGGCCCTCCGGGGCCGGGGATTCACCCGATGGGGTGGGAACCAGATGGGGTGGGAACCGCGAAGAGGCCGATGGGCCGGCCGGAACGTCCCTGGGGACGTCCGGCCGGCCCATCGGTCGGCGGTGCGGGGCGCGGTCAGTCGCGCGCCGCCTCGGCGGTCGCGGTCGCGGCCGCACCGCCGGTGACCGCACCGGCGCCGGCGGTGCGCCCGGCGTCCTCGTCGCGGTTGTCCATCTTGGCGACCAGGCCGGTCACTTGGCGGGCGATGTCCGGCGCGGTCAGCCCGATCTCCGCCATGACCTCCTTGCGGGAGGCGTGGTCCAGGAAGCGCTCGGGGATGCCGAAGTCGCGCAGCGGGACGTCCACGCCGGCGTCCCGCAGCGCCTGCGCGATCGCCGAACCGACGCCGCCGGTACGGATGTTGTCCTCGACGGTGACCACCAGCCGGTGCCCGGCGGCCAGGCCCGGCAGCGCCTCGTCGACCGGCTTGACCCAGCGGGGGTCGACGACGGTGGTGGAGATGCCCTGCTTGTCGAGCAGGTCGGCGACCTCCAGGCACATCGGGGCGAGCGCGCCGACCGACACCAGCAGGACGTCGGGGCGGCCCTCGGTGCCGGCCTCGCGCAGCACGTCCATGCCGCCGACCCGTCCGACCGCCTCGACGGCCGGGCCGACCGCGCCCTTGGAGTAGCGCACCACGGTCGGCGCGTCGTCGACCTCGACGGCCTCGCGCAGTTGGGCGCGCACCTGGTCGGCGTCGCGCGGGGCGGCGAGCCGCAGTCCGGGGACGACCTGGAGGAGCGACATGTCCCACATGCCGTTGTGCGAGGCGCCGTCGGTGCCGGTGACGCCGGCCCGGTCCAGGACGAAGGTGACGCCGCACTTGTGCAGCGCGACGTCCATCAGCACCTGGTCGAAGGCGCGGTTGAGGAAGGTGGCGTAGACCGCGAAGACCGGGTGCAGTCCGGCGGTGGCCATGCCGGCGGCGGAGACCGCGGCGTGCTGCTCGGCGATGCCGACGTCGTAGACCCGGTCCGGGAACTGCTTGGCGAACTTCTCCAGGCCGACCGGCTGGAGCATCGCCGCCGTGATGGCGACGATGTCCTCGCGCTCCTTGCCCAGCGCGACCATCTCGTCGCCGAAGACGCCGGTCCAGTCCTTGCCGCCGGAGGAGATCGGCAGGCCGGTGTCCGGGTGGATCGGGCCGATGCCGTGGAAGCGGTCGGCCTCGTCCTGCTCGGCGGGCTTGTAGCCGCGGCCCTTCTCGGTGAGGCAGTGCACGATCACCGGGCCGCCGAAGCGCTTGGCGCGGGCCAGCGCGGACTCCAGCGCCTCGATGTCGTGGCCGTCGATCGGGCCGACGTACTTCAGGCCCAGGTCCTCGAACATGCCCTGCGGCGCGATGAAGTCCTTCAGGCCCTTCTTGGCGCCGTGCAGGGTCTCGTAGAGCGGCTTGCCGACGACCGGGGTGCGCTCCAGGATGTCCTTCCCGCGGGCCAGGAAGCGCTCGTAGCCGTCGGTGGTGCGGAGGGTGGCGAGGTGGTTGGCCAGGCCGCCGATGGTCGGGGCGTAGGAGCGCTCGTTGTCGTTGACGACGATGACCAGCGGGCGGTCCTTGGCGGCGGCGATGTTGTTGAGCGCCTCCCAGGCCATGCCGCCGGTGAGCGCGCCGTCGCCGATGACGGCCACCACGCGGTCGTCCGTGCCGCGGACCTCATGGGCCTTGGCGATGCCCTCGGCCCAGCCGAGGACGGTGGAGGCGTGGCTGTTCTCGATGACGTCGTGGTCGGATTCGGCGCGCGAGGGGTAGCCGGAGAGGCCGCCCTTGGCCTTGAGCTTGGAGAAGTCCTGGCGGCCGGTCAGCAGCTTGTGGACGTAGGACTGGTGTCCGGTGTCCCACAGGACCTTGTCCTTGGGGGAATGGAAGACGCGGTGCAGGGCGATGGTCAGTTCGACCACGCCGAGGTTCGGGCCGAGGTGTCCGCCGGTCTTGGAGACCGCGTCGACGAGGAAGCTGCGGATCTCCCCGGCCAACTGCGCGAGCTGCTCGGGCGAGAGCCGGTCCAGGTCGCGCGGCCCCTTGATACGGGTCAGCAATGCCACCCCATGCCTCCTTGCTGCCGTAGGTCGAGCTTGCCGATCAGATGAGTCTAATGTTGCGTCCGCCGCCGGCGCGGCCGGGCCTCGCGATGCATGCCACTCGGGTGACTACCGTGTCGGACGGCGATTTCCGGCCGGGGTCTCGGGCGTGACGTGGCGCTGTGCAGGGGGCGGGACATGGCGCGGCCCCCATCGGGCGCCCCTGGCGAGCGCCCGATGGGGGCCGGTTCCTACCGTTTTGCACTGCGACGTTGCGCACTTGTGTGCGCCGGGGGCGCTGCCGCGGATGCACCACCGCCCGTGCCTACGCGCGCCAGGGGCGCTCCCGCAGGCGCACAACCACCCGCAGCCACGTGCGCCAGGGGGCGCCGCCGCGGATGCACCACCATCCGCGCTTACGTGCGCCGGAGGCGCCGCCGCGGGTGCGCAACAACCCGTGGCTATGTGCGCCCGGCGGTCTTCTGGGTGCGGCGGGAGACCGAGTCGATGACCACGGCGGCCAGCAGGACCGCGCCGGTGATCATGTACTGGATCTCGCTGGCCATGCCGAGCAGGTTCAGGCCCTGCTGGATCGACTGGATGACCAGCATGCCCAGCAGCGCGGACCAGATCTTGCCGCGGCCGCCGAAGAGGCTGGTGCCACCGATGACCGCCGCCGCGATCACGTTCATCAGGGTGTTGCCGGCGCCGAGGTTCTTGGTGGCGCCGCCGGAGAGGCTGGCGATGAACAGGCCGCCGAAGGCGGCGAGCATCCCGGAGATCGCGAAGACGGTGATCCGGACCCGGGCCACGTTGATGCCGGCCCGGCGGGCCGCCTCGGCGTTGCCGCCGACCGCGAAGATCTGCCGGCCGTAGGCGGTGCGGCGCACCACGAAGTCGGCGAGGACCAGGACGGCGAGGAAGAGCACCAGGGCCAGCGGCAGGCCGCGGGCGCCGGCCGGCTCGTTGAGGACGTAGGCGACGGCGAAGGCGATCACCGCGACCACGCCGGTGCGCAGCAGGACCTCGCTGAGCGGCCGCGCCGGCAGGGCGGCGGCCTTGCGGCGCCGGGTGTCCAACAGCAGCGAGCCCGCGTAGGCGAGGACCGCGACCAGCGCCAGGCCGTAGGCGGCGGCCTTGTCGTCGAAGTAGTAGCCGGTGAGGCTCTCGACCACGCTGCCGCTGGGCGTGTTGATGGAGCCTTCCTTGCCCATCAACCAGATCTGGAGGCCGCTCCAACCGAGGAATCCGGCCAGGGTGACGACGAAGGCGGGCACCCCGATCTTGGCGAAAAAGAACCCGTGGAGGGCGCCGATGGCGGCGCCGGCGACCACCGCGAGCACGACCGCCAGCCAGTCGTTGACGCCGTGGCTGACGCTCAGCACCGCCCAGACGGCCGCGCCCACGCCGGCGACCGAGCCGACCGAGAGGTCGATCTCACCGAGCAGCAGGACGAAGACGATGCCGACCGCCATGATGCCCAGGCCGGACGTGTAGACGCCGATGTTGGCGAGGCTGTCCGCTGACAGGAAGCTGCTGTTCTTGAACTGGAAGACGACCGCGATGACGACCAGGCCGACGATGACCGGCAGGGAGCCCAGTTCGCCGCCGCGGATCCGGCGGGCGAACTCGTCGAGATAGCCGGCGAATCCGTTCTCCCTGACCAATAGGCGGGGATCGACGGCGGCCGGTTGCTGCGGCTGCGGCGCGGCCTCGGTGGTCTGCTGCTCACTCACGCCCCGGCCTCCTTCTTCGTCAGGTCGGTGCGCACCTGGTCGGTGCGCGCCCTGCGGCGGGTGACGGCGTTGTCCGAGGCGCCGGTGATGGCGGCGATGATCTCTTCGTGGCTGGTGTCCGCGACGTCGAAGACGCCGTTGTTGCGGCCCAGTCGGAGCACCGCGACCCGGTCCGCGACGGCCAGCACGTCGGCCATGTTGTGGCTGATGAGGATGACGCCGAGGTCCCGCTCGCGGAGCCGCTCGACGAGGTCGAGGACCTGGGCGGTCTGCTCGACGCCGAGGGCGGCGGTCGGCTCGTCGAGGATGACCACCTTCGGCTCGCCGATCAGGGCGCGGGCGATGGCGACGACCTGCCGCTGGCCGCCGGAGAGCGAGGCGACCGGGATCCGGACGCTGGGTATCCGGATGGACAGGGTGTCGAGCAGTTCCTTGGCCCGCTTCTCCATGGCGATCTCGTCGAGGACGCCGGCGGTGCGGAGTTCGTTGCCGAGGTAGAGGTTGGCGACCACGTCGAGGTTGTCGCAGAGCGCGAGGTCCTGGTAAACGGTGGCGACGCCGAGTTGTTGGGCGTCGTGCGGCTTGCCGATGCGGACCGGGGCGCCCTGCCATTCGATGCCGCCGTCGTCGACGGGGTGGACGCCCGAAATGGTCTTGACCAGGGTGGACTTGCCGGCGCCGTTGTCGCCGACGAGGGCGACCACCTCACCGGCGTGGATCTCCAACGTGACGTCGGTGAGCGCCTGGACGGCGCCGAACCGCTTGGAGACCCCGCGCAACGCCAGCACGGGCGGAGCGGACACGTGAATCATCTCCTTCACCGCCGTCGCTGCGGCGGGGAAAACGGTGGGGCGGGTGCGGGGGTGCGGGCCCCGGCGCGGCAAGGTGTCGTCGGCCGGGCCGGGGGCGGGGCGGCGCGGGCCGCAACGGGCCCGCGGCGCGCGCTACTTGATGCCCGCCGCCGCACAGGCCGCCTTGACGTCGGCGGTGCAGATCTGGCTGGCCTTGTAGACCTTGTCCTTGATGATCGTGCCCTCGATGTTGTCCTTGGTCACGATCTGGGCGTCGTAGAGCTTGGCGGGGATGCCCTTGACCTCGCCGCTGATGCTGTCGACCTTGGTGGGGGCCAGGGAGTCGATGCTCTCGCCCTTGAGCAGCCGGACGGCGATCTCGGCACTGGTGTCGGCCTGCGGCTGGATCTGCTTGTAGATGGTGAACGCCTGATCCCCCTTCAGAACCCGCTGGAGGCCGGCGAGTTCGGAGTCCTGGCCGCCGACCGGAACGGAGACGCCCTGCTGCTTGAGGGCGGTGATGATGCCGCCGGCCATGCCGTCGTTGGCCGAGTAGACGCCCTGGAAGCCGTCCTTGCCCAGGGAGTTGATGGCGGCGCCCATCTTCTTGTTGGCCTCGTCCGGCGACCAGTCCGGGATGTCCTGCTCGTAGACGACCTTCTTGACCTGCTTGTCGAGGACGCTGTGCGCGCCGCGCTTGTAGAGCGGGGCGTTGGGGTCGGTCGGCGAGCCGTTGATCATGACGACATTGCTGTCCTTGGCCTTGTCGCCGAGCGCCTTGACCAGCGCCTGGCCCTGGAGGCGGCCGATCTTCTCGTTGTCGTAGGAGACGTAGGCGGAGATCTTCCCCTCGGCCAGCCGGTCGTAGGCGACGACCTTGACGCCCTTCTCGGCGGCCTGGTCGATCCAGGACTTGGTGGCCTTGTAGTCGACCGGGTCCAGGATGATCACCTTGATGCCCTGTGTGATCAGGGCGTCGAACTGCTTCTTCTGCTCCTGGGTGTCCTGGTCGGCGTTGTTGTACTTGACCTTGCAGTCGGGACAGAGCGCCTCGATCTTCTTGGTGATCAACGGGCGGTCGAAGGTCTCGTATCTGGTGGTCTTGTTCTCCGGCAACAGCAGACCGATGGTCTTGCCGTCACCGCCGCTCTTGCCACCGTCGCCGGCCTTGCCGCAGGCGGCCACGGAGAGTGCCATCGAGACGGCTGCGGTGCCTATGACGACGCGACGCGTCCACACGTTCATGGGGAGCCTCCCTACATGGCCGCGTCGTTGCGGCCGAGGTGGCTGGAAGTCAACTCGGCCGCCAGCCAACCGTCAAGGAGTAAATCCTTAACGAGATGACAACGGTGCCATGCGTTTTGGAGGTGAACCTATGCCGGTCGCGCTATGGCGGCCGCGTCCGCGTCCCGCACCCCGTCGAGCAGGCTCGAATCGCCCATCTCGCTCAGCACCAGGGCCAGCGCGCCCAACACCTCGGCGCGGCCCCCGAGGGTGCCCGGCACGATGCTCAACTGCCGTGCGGCGCTGGGGATCGCGTACCGCGACACCGACTCCCGGATCGGGCCGAGCACCAGCTCGCCGGCCTCGGCGAGGTCGCCGCCCAGCACCACCCGGCTGGGGTTGAGCAGGTTGCAGAGGTTCGCCACACCGCTGCCGATGTGCCGGCCGACGTCCGCGATCACCCGCCGGCAGCCCGGGTCGCCCTCGCGAGCCAGTTGGACCACCCCCGCCATGGTCAAGTCCGGGCCGTGGCCGGGCTGGAGCAGCGGCAGGACGTAGCGGGCGGCGGTGAAGGTCTCCAGGCAGCCGCGGTTGCCGCAGCGGCAGACCGGGCCGGTCTCGTCCAGGGTGATGTGGCCGATCTCGCCGGCCGTGCCGCCCGGGCCGCGGTAGATCTGGCCGCTGATCACCAGCCCGGCGCCGACGCCGCTGGCGACCTTGATGTACGCCAGGTCCGCCGCGCCGCGGCCGCCGCCCCACACCAGCTCGCCGAGCGCGCCGAGGTTGGCGTCGTTGTCGACGTAGACGGGCACGCCGAGCCGCTCGGAGAGCTCCTCGCCGGGCTTGGTGCCGGCCCAGCCCGGCAGGATCGCGGTCGAACCGAGGGTGCCGGACTCCACGTCGATCGGGCCGGGGACGCCCAGGCCCACGCCGATGACCTTGCCCGGGGTGACAGCGGTCCGCTCGATCAGCCGGCTGACCAGCCGTTCCGCCCGGTCGAAGCCCTCGGCCGCGGAGGCGTCCACGTCGAACGGCTCGGCCTCCTCGGCGAGCACCTCGTGGGCGAGGTTGCCGACCGCCACTCTCAGGTGGGAGTGGCCGAAGTCGACGCCGACGACGATGCCGGCGTCGCCGGAGAGCGAGACGCTGCGCGCCCGGCGACCGCCCGCGGAGGTGGGCGTCACCTCGACCGTCCCGCCGTCCTTCAACTCGCGAACGATGTTCGAGACGGTGGCCGCGGACAGCCCCGTGCTCCGGGCGATCTCCGCCTGGGTGAGCGAGCCCGCCATGCGCACCGCCCGGACGACCCGCTCCAGATTGGCCCGGTGCAGCGAGGACTGCGACCCCGGAGTCTCCATCGACTCATCCACTCCCGCCTGGGGCGGGCAGTGCGACGACTGCCCGCCGGCCGCACCCACACCGTCGGAGGGGCGGCAACCGATTTCAACATGTGAACTCTAAGCAGAACTCCAGTGAGGAAGTTACGTCAAGGCGTTGAGTCCGGGGGCGACCGGGAGGCGGTGGGGCAGGCGAACAGGGCGGTTCCGCCGGGTGCGGAACCGCCCTCCGACGCGGCGGCCGGCGCTACTTCAGCGCGCCGGCCGTCAGCCCGGCCTGCACCTGCCGCTGGAAGATGACGTAGACGAGCAGCACCGGCAGCATCGCGATCATCATGCCGGCCATCAGCCCGCCCCAGTCGCCCTGGTAGCCCTGCTGGAGCGCGAGGTTGGCCAGGCCCTGGGTGAGCACGTACTTGCTCTCGTCCTGGTTGAGGACCATCGGCAGCAGGTACTGGTTCCACTGCCCCAGGAAGTTGAAGATCCCCACGCTGATCAGGCCCGGCTTGGCCATCGGCAGCATGACCTGGAAGAACGTCCGCACGTGCGAGGCGCCGTCGATCATCGCCGCCTCCGCGATGGACGTCGGCAGGGTGCGGAAGAAGGCCGTCATGAAGAAGACCGTGAACGGCAGCGAGTAGGCGATGTAGACGGCGATCAGGCCCTGGTACGTCGCCAGCAGCGGGACGCCGGGGAAGTCCCGCAGCACGAAGAAGAGCGGGATCACCAGCATGAAGACCGGGAAGGACATGCCGGCGACGAAGAGGTAGTAGATGAGGCGGTTGCCGGGGAAGTCGAAGCGGGCCAGGACGTAGCCGGCCATGGACCCCAGCACCATCGTGCCGATGAGCGAACCGCCCACCACGATCAGGGTGTTGAGGAACATCCGGCCGATGTTCGCCTTCTGCCAGGCGTTGACCCAGTTCTCGAAGTGCAGCTTGCCCGGCAGCGACCAGGGGGTGGTGAGGATGTCACCGCTGCTCTTGAAGGAGCTCCACAGCACCCACAGCAGTGGCAGGCCCACCATCAGCGCCCACACCACGAGGATGCCGTGCGAGAAGACGTTGAGCGTGCCGCCCTCGGCGGTCCGGCGCGCCCGCGCCGGCGTGGTTGAAGTCGTCATGCGCCCTGTCCCTAGAACTCGATCCGCTCACGGCGCGCGAAGCGCATCGTGAGGGCGGCGAACAGCAGCGTGACGACGAGCATGGCGACGCCCATCGCCGCCGCGTAGCCGAACTGACTGTCGCGGAAGGCGGTCAGGTAGAGGCGGAGCGGAACGACGTCGGTCGCGCCGTCCGGGCCGCCCATGTTGACGGACATGATCTGCACCAGCGCGAACGCGTCCATCGCGATGATGCCCATGTAGACCCAGCCGGTCTGCACGGTGTCCCACAGCAGCGGGAGGGTGATCCGGAAGAAGGTGTGGAAGCGGCTGGCGCCGTCCAACAGCGCGGCCTCGTAGATCTCCCGGGGAATGGACGCCATGGCCGCGGAGAACAGCACGACGTAGAAGCCGACGTTCGCCCAGACCATCACGACCATGATGCAGGCCAGGGCCAGGCTCCCCTCCCCCAGCCAGGCACTCTGGAAAGAGCCCAAACCCACCGTTCCCAGCAGTGAGTTGAGCATGCCGTCGTGCGGATCGGGATTGTAGATGTTGAACCAGATCACCGAGATGATGGTGATCGAGATGACCTGCGGGAAGAAGTAGACGAATTTGTAGAACCGCGCGCCGCGGACGCCGGTGATGACCGCGCCGCGCCGGGACCGGCCGCCGACGTTCAGCATGAACGCGAAGAACAGCCCCAGTGCCAGCGTCACGATGGGCACCAGCACCAACATGACGACGTTGTGTTTGAGCGCGTTCCAGAATTCGTCGCTGTGCAGCAGTTTGGTGTAGTTGGTCAGCCCGACACTCTTGGCGGTGCCGCGCAGTCCGCTCCATTCCGTGGTGGAAATCTGGAATGCCTGGACGAACGGCGAGATCACGAAGATGCCGTAGAGCAGTAGGGGCAGGGCCAGGAACCCCACGATGAATCGGTACTTGCCGTGTCGCATGCGCTCCCCGGCCCTCCCTCGTCAGCGGTGGTGCTTCGGACTTGCGTCCCGGTCGGGAAGCCCGGTCAGGCGGAGCGGTGGAACTTGGTGACGGAATCGTCCTTGGCGATGGCGTCCGCGTACGACTGCGCCTTCTTGATCCAGTCCGCGGCCTTGAGGTCGCCGGTGAGCAACTGGCTGGTGATACCGCCGAGCTTTTCGTCGGTGAGCTGCGGGTACCACTCCTGGAGCTGGATCATCAGCAGGTTCTGCCCACCCGCCTTGACCGCCCTGGCGGCGGAGGCGAGGCCCGGCGAGAGCCGCATTCCGTCGGTCGCGTCGCGGACGGAGGTGAGCGACTTGACCTTGGTGGCGAAATTCTGTGCGTGCTTCTTGGACAGCATGATGCGCAGCAGTTCCATGCCGCCGACGGGATTCTTGCCGCCCTTGGCGACGATGAACGGCTCGCTGGGCTCGGCGCGCAGCGTGCCGTGCGGCATCTTGTCGCCGCTGCCGCCGTTGAAGAGCGGGCCGACGGCCATGTCGAAGTCGGCCGGGGTGGTGGGCGCGGCCTCGTTCTCCACCCAGGAGCCGTTGGGGATGAAGGCGGCCTTGCCGCGGGTCCAGGCGGTCTGCGACTGGATGTGCGTCATGCCCTGACTACCGGCCAGGAAGTAGCCCTTGGCGGCCAGTTCCTCGTAGTGCCCGATGACCTGCTTGACCGCGTCGTTGGAGGTCCAGGCGCGGGGTTCGAGGTTGTCGATGGCGATCCACTTGTCCAGTCCGCCGATCTTGGCGATCTGGGCGAACATGTTGAAGTGGACGTAGTAGGGGTAGTGCCCCGGATACGTCCAGGGCGCGATCCCGGCCTTCTTGATCTCGGCGCAGAGGCTGATCATCTCGTCGAAGGAGGTGGGGTACTGCCAACCCCGGTCCTTCAGCAGCTTGTTGGAATACCAGGTGCCGTACACCGTGAAGGCGTAGTAGAAGACGTCGAAGGTGTCCTTGTGCTTGCCCTTTTCGATGGTGCTGGGGTAAAGCGTGTCCCGGACCTTCTTCTTCGGGTCGTCCACTGACGGGGCGTCGAGCAGCGCCGTGAGGTCCTGCAACTGCCCTTGTGCGGACAGCTTGTTCATGTCGAGGTGGTCGGCGCCGGAGTTGTCGATCACGTCGGGCGGATTGCCGCCGGCGAAGCGCGGCTGGAGTTTGGGGCCGATCTGTTGGGTGCCGGTGTGCTTGACCGTGGTGCCATAGGTCTTGTGGTAGTCCGCCTCGGCGTCCTTGGCGTACTGATCGCCCAGCCCGCCCTTGAAGATGAACGCCTCCAGCGGTACGCCGTTCTTCACGCCGAGCGGATTGCTGGCGGAGGTGGCGCCCTTGTTCTTGGTGCCCTCGTCGGAACCGCCGCCGCCTCCGGTGGCGCAGGACGAGAGGGCGCCCATGGCCGGTACCGCGAGAATTCCCAGGGCGGCGGCTCTCTTGACCAGATCGCGACGGTTGACTTCAAAGGTGGAGCCCATGCTCAAGTCCTCGCCTTCTCCGGGACTGAACGCGGTGTACCGGAGCCACCCCGGCACCGCGGGTCAGTTGAAGCTGAGTCGTGCGGGATGTGCAACCGGGCGAGCTAGGGACAGGCAGGGGAATTCTCCGTTCCCCCGCATTCCCCCCGGATTCCGTGCCGACAGTCGTACGGCCGGGTTCGGACGCCGATAGGTATAGTCCACTTCCGGCCGAACAGGCAAGATCGGGCACCGAGTTGGCCGGCAGTCTTTCTCTAGTTGAGACCTCATCGGTATGCGCCTTCGACGCCCCGTCCGGGGGCACCGGCGGGGAAGAGGCGCCGGTGGCGGGAGCCGGGCGCGACACGGTCGCCCCGGCTCCCGCCGCACCCTTGACACCCACCCCCGCGCGCACCTTACTTATCTCTGCACTACGCAACTGACAACGATGTCAATCCCGTTGAGAGGGGCTCGCGTGCGGCACCGGCACAGACACCGGCACAGTCCACCGCGGGGGATCACCCGCACCGCCGCCCTCGTGGCGGCCGCCCTGCTCGCCCTGACCGCGCCGGGCGCGACCGGCCCGGCGCGGGCCGTGACGCCCCAACCACCGCCGGGCGCGGCGGAGTTCCGCTCCTCCTTCGAGCCCGGCCAGCCGGCACCGGACTGGACCGACACCGTCGAGACCGGCCCGGACGGCCGCCCGAAGACCTCCGGCGTCACCCCGGAACAGACGCCCGGCGCGCCCGGGATGAACACCGCCACCGGCGCCGGCCCCGCCGACTCCCCCACCGCGAAAGCGCACGCCGGCTTCACCGGCGGCCACGCCCTGCGCTACGCCGGCACCCACACCGCCGCCGGCCGGGCCTACGCGTACAACAAGCTGTTCGCGGTCCACCTGCCGGTCACCGCCGCCACCACGCTGTCGTACAAGCTCTTCCCGGAGTTGGCGGAGACCGACCTGGACTACCCCGCCACCCATGTCGCGGTCGATCTGGCCTTCACCGACGGGACGTACCTGAGCGAGCTGGCCGCGACCGACCAGTACGGGGCGCCGCTGACCCCGCAGGGCCAGGCGGCCGCCAAGACGCTCTACGTCAACCAGTGGAACAACCGCGAGTCCCGGATCGGCGCGGTCGCCGCCGGCAAGACCATCGCCCGGATCCTGCTCGGCTACGACGCGCCCCGGGCGCCGCGCACCGCGCCCGCCTTCCGCGGCTGGCTCGACGACCTCGTGATCGCGCCCAAGGCGCCCGAGAAGCCGCTCGCGCACCTCTCCGACTACGCCGTCACCACCCGCGGCACCCTCTCCAGCGGCAGCTTCTCGCGCGGCAACACCTTCCCGGCGACCGCGGTCCCCAACGGCTTCACGTTCTGGACGCCGGTGACCAACGCCGGCTCCACGGACTGGCTCTACGAGTACGCGCGGAGGAACAACGCCGACAACCTGCCCACCCTCCAGGCGTTCGGCGCCAGTCACGAGCCGAGCCCCTGGATGGGCGACCGGCAGACCTTCCAGGTGATGCCGTCCACCGCGGCCGGCACCCCGGACGCCTCGCGCACCGGGCGCGCGCTCCCCTTCCACCACGAGCGCGAGTCCGCGCGCCCGTACCGGTACGCGGTGACCTTCGACAACGGCCTGCGGGCCGAGATCGCGCCGAGCGACCACGCCGCGATGATGCGGTTCACCTTCCCCCGCTCGGACGCCAACCTGCTCTTCGACAACGTCAACGACAAGGGCGGGCTCACCCTGGACGCCCAACACGGCGTCGTCAGCGGCTACTCCGACGTCCGCAGCGGGCTGTCGGTCGGCGCCACCCGGCTCTTCGTCTACGGCGTGGTGGACGCGCCGGTCACCGCGAGCGGGCGGCTCACGGGGGGAGGCGGCAAGGACGTCACCGGCTATCTGAAGCTGCGGCCGGGCGCCGACCGGACCGTGACGCTGCGCCTGGCCACCTCGCTGATCGGCGTCGACCAGGCGAAGGCCAACCTCGCCCGGGAGATCCCCGGCGGCACCTCCTTCGCCACCGTCCGGGACCGCGCCCGCGCCCAATGGGACGCCCTCCTGGGCCGCGTCGAGGTGCAGGGCGCCACCCGGGACCAGTTGACCACCCTCTACTCCAACCTCTACCGGCTCTACCTCTACCCCAACTCCGGCTCCGAGCAGGTCGGTTCGCGGGTCCGCTACGCCAGCCCGTTCTCCCCGCCGGCCGGCCCGGACTCCCCCACGCACACCGGCGCGAAGATCGTCGACGGCACGGTGTACGTCAACAACGGCTTCTGGGACACCTATCGCACCACCTGGCCCGCCTACTGCCTGCTCACCCCCGGGCGGGCCGGGAAGATGGTCGACGGCTTCGTCCAGCAGTACAAGGACGGCGGCTGGATCTCCCGTTGGTCCTCGCCCGGTTACGCGGACCTGATGACCGGCACCAGTTCGGACGTCGCGTTCGCCGACGCCTACGTCAAGGGCGTGGAGTTCGACGCCGCGGCGGCCTACGACGCGGCCGTGAAGAACGCCACCGTCGCCCCGCCCTCCGCCGGCGTCGGCCGCAAGGGCATGACCACCGCGCCGTTCCTCGGCTACACCAGCACCGACACCCGCGAGGGCGCGTCCTGGGCGCTGGAGGGCTACCTCAACGACTTCGGCATCTCCCGGATGGGGCAGGCCCTCTACGCCAAGACCCACAACCCCCGCTACAAGGAGGAGTCGGCGTACTTCCTGGGCCGGGCCCAGAACTACGTCCGGCTCTTCGACGACCGCATCGGCTTCTTCCAGGGCCGGGACGCCAAGGGTGCCTGGCGGCTGCCCCCGGACCGCTTCGATCCCCGCATCTGGGGCTACGACTACACCGAGACCAACGCCTGGACGTACGCCTTCGCCGCCCCGCAGGACACCCGTGGGCTGGCCGACCTCTACGGCGGACGGGCCGGCCTGGCCAAGAAGTTGGACGCCTACTTCGGTACCCCGGAGACCGCCGCCAAGCGGTTCGCCGGCTCCTACGGCGACGTCATCCACGAGATGACCGAGGCCCGCGACGTCCGGATGGGGATGTACGGGCACAGCAACCAGCCCGCGCACCACATCGCGTACCTCTACGACGCGGCCGGCCAGCCGTACAAGACCCAGGCGAAGGTCCGCGAGGCGCTGTCCCGGCTCTACCTCGGCAGCGAGATCGGCCAGGGGTACCCGGGCGACGAGGACAACGGCGAGATGTCCGCGTGGTACGTCTTCAGCACCCTGGGCTTCTACCCGTTGGTGATGGGCCAGGGCGAATACGCGGTGGGCTCACCGCTGTTCACCAAGGCCGTCGTCCACCTGGAGAACGGCCGCGACCTGGTGATCAACGCGCCCCACAACAGCCCCCGGAACGTCTACGTCCAAGACCTCCGAGTGAACGGCAAACCCTGGAACTCCACCGCCCTCCCCCACGCCCTCCTCGCCCACGGCGCCACCCTCGACTTCACGATGGGCCCCCGCCCGTCCCCCTGGGCCAACGGCCCGGCGGCGGGGCCCACTTCAATCACGCGGGGCGACCGGGCGCCGTCCCCGCCCCGCGACGTGACGACGCCCTCGGGCCCGCTGTTCGACGACTCCTCCGCCACCTCCGCGGAGTTCAGCTCCGTGGAACTGCCGGTGGCGGGACCGGTGCGGGCGGTGCAGTACACGCTCACCTCGGCGGACCGGGCGCGCGCACCGCACGACTGGGTGCTGGAGGGCTCCCAGGACGGCAGGTCCTGGACGGCATTGGACCGCAGGGCCGGCCAGTCCTTCGCCTGGGACCGCCAGACCCGCCCCTTCACCCTCCGAACCCCGTCCACATACCGCCACTACCGCCTCCGCACCCCCACCCCCGCCACCCTGTCCGAAATCGAACTACTAGCCAAAGCGCCCCAGTCTTAGTCGCCCCCCCGTAAAGGGAAGGTAAAGCACCTATGGGAGAATCCTGGAATGTTCACTTGATGTGCTCCCAAAAGGAACATCAAGCGTTTTCAGGAACTTTGGAGAACAACACCACATGGCACTCAGCTCCTGCCGGAAGGCCGGCCGCACGCTGGCCCGGTTCGCCACCGCGGCCCTGGCCGTGGCCCTGGTCGGTACCACCGCCGGTACCGCCACCGCCGACGACTTCGGCGCCGCCCGCGCGGCCGCGAAGGGCACCAAGCCGGCCACCTCGCAGCAGGCGCCCGGCGCCGCGCCGTACCGCTCGACGGCTGTCGGGCAGGCCCCCATATTCCCGCTGTTCACGGTCAACCGCTCCGGTGACCTGTTCGTCTACCAGCCCGACTTCCGGGGCGGGTTGGAGGACCGGGAGGTGCTGAGCCGCGGTGAGTGGAAGGACTTCACCGCGGCCACGCAGGTCGACCACGACCAGGACGGCGACAAGGACGGCGTCTACACCCGGGTCAAGGACGGCAGCCTGCTCTTCGTCAACCAGTACGGCGGGGTCAAGCGGATCGGCGGCGGCTGGAACATCTACGACCGCATCATGTCGCCGGGCAACCTCGCCGGCCAGAAGCAGTCCGACATCCTGGCCCGCGACAAGTCGGGCGTCCTGTGGATGTACATGGCGTACGAGGACGGCACGCTGACGGGCCGTTACAAGGTCGGCGGCGGCTGGGGCCAGTACACCGACATCGCCGGGGTGGGCGACCTCGACGGCGACGGCTACACGGACATCGTCGCCAAGGACCGCGCCGGCGTGCTGTGGCTCTACAAGGGCAACGGCCGGGTCGGGGACGGCTTTCAGGACCGCACCCGGATCGGCGGCGGCTGGAACGCCTACGACCACCTGGTCTCCGTCGGCGACCTCGACCGCGACGGCCGCAGCGACCTGCTGGCCCGCGACAAGACCGGCGCCCTGTGGCTCTACAAGGGCAACGGCAACGGCAAGGACCCGTTCGACCGCCGTGTGAAGATCGGCAACCGGGGCTGGGACCAGTACCGCCTGATGTTCTGAGCCGCACCGCTCAGAACGGAGAGCACGAGGGCCGCACCCCCCTTCCGGGGAGTGCGGCCCTCGTCTACTGCCGTGCCGTACCGCTTACTTGCGGATGAGGTTGCGCAGCACGTACTGCATGATGCCGCCGTTGCGGTAGTAGTCCGCCTCGCCGGGGGTGTCGATGCGGACCACCGCGTCGAACTCCACACCGGTGTCGGTGGTGACCTTCACCGTGCGGGGGGTGGTGCCGTTGTTCAGCTCGGTGACACCGGCGAAGGAGAAGCTCTCCTCACCGGTGAGGCCGAGGGACTCCGCCGAGGCGCCCTCGGGGAACTGGAGCGGCAGCACGCCCATGCCGATCAGGTTGGAGCGGTGGATGCGCTCGTAGGACTCGGCGATGACGGCCTTGACGCCGAGCAGCGCGGTGCCCTTGGCCGCCCAGTCGCGGGACGAGCCGGAGCCGTACTCCTTGCCGGCCAGGACGACCAGCGGGATGCCGGCGGCCTGGTAGTTCTGCGACGCGTCGTAGATGAAGGAGACCGGGGCGTCAGCCTGGGTGAAGTCGCGGGTGTAGCCGCCCTCGGTGCCCGGCGCGATCTGGTTGCGCAGGCGGATGTTGGCGAACGTACCGCGGATCATCACCTCGTGGTTGCCGCGGCGGGAACCGTAGGAGTTGAAGTCGCGGCGCTCCACGCCGTGCTCGGTCAGGTACTGACCGGCCGGGGTGTCGGCCTTGATCGCACCGGCCGGGGAGATGTGGTCGGTGGTGACCGAGTCGCCCAGCTTGGCCAGCACGCGGGCACCGGCGATGTCCTGCACCGGCGCCGGCTCCATCTGCATGCCCTCGAAGTACGGGGGCTTGCGGACGTAGGTCGACTCGGTGTCCCACTCGAAGGTGTTGCCGGTCGGGATCGGCAGCGCCTGCCACTGGGCGTCGCCGGCGAAGACGTCGCTGTAGGACTTGTTGAACATGTCCTCGCCGATGGCGTTGGCGACGACGTCGTTGACCTCGGCCTCGGTCGGCCAGATGTCCTTGAGGTAGACCGGCTTGCCGTCCTGGTCGGTGCCCAGGGCCGCCTTGGTGATGTCCACCTTCATGGAGCCCGCGAGGGCGTAGGCGACGACCAGCGGCGGGGACGCCAGGTAGTTCATCTTGACGTCGGGGTTGATCCGGCCCTCGAAGTTGCGGTTGCCGGAGAGGACCGACGTCACGGCCAGGTCGTGGTCGTTGACGGCCTTGGAGACCTCCTCCGGCAGCGGGCCGGAGTTGCCGATGCAGGTGGTGCAGCCGTAACCGACGAGGTTGAAGCCGACCTTGTCGAGGTAGGGGGTCAGGCCCGCCTTGTCGAAGTAGTCGGTGACGACCTTCGAGCCCGGGGCGAGGGTGGTCTTGACCCACGGCTTGCGGGTCAGGCCCTTCTCGACCGCCTTCTTGGCCACCAGCGCGGCGGCGACCATGACGTACGGGTTCGAGGTGTTGGTGCAGGAGGTGATGGCCGCGACGGTGACCGCGCCGTGGTCCAGCTCGTAGGTGGAGCCGTCGGGGGCGGTGACGGTGACCGGGTTGGACGGCACGCCGTCGATGGAGGCCGGGGCGTCGGAGGCCGGGAAGGACTCCTTGCCCGCCTCGTCGGCGGTGTCGACGTAGTTGCGGACGTCCTGCTTGAACTGCTCGGCGGCGTTGGCCAGCACGATGCGGTCCTGCGGGCGCTTGGGACCGGCGATCGACGGGACGACCGTGGCGAGGTCCAGCTCCAGCTTCTCGGAGAAGTCCGGCTCGGCGGCCGGGTCCAGCCAGAGGCCCTGCTCCTTGGCGTACGCCTCGACGAGCGCGACCTGCTGCTCGCTGCGGCCGGTCAGCTTCAGGTAGTTGAGGGTCTCGTCGTCGATCGGGAAGATCGCGGCGGTGGAGCCGAACTCCGGCGACATGTTGCCGATGGTGGCGCGGTTGGCCAGCGAGGTGGCGGCCACGCCCTCGCCGTAGAACTCCACGAACTTGCCGACGACACCGTGCTTGCGCAGCATCTCGGTGATGGTCAGCACCAGGTCGGTGGCGGTGGTGCCGGGCCGCAGCTCGCCGGTCAGCTTGAAGCCGACCACGCGCGGGATCAGCATCGAGACCGGCTGGCCGAGCATCGCGGCCTCGGCCTCGATGCCGCCGACGCCCCAACCCAGCACGCCCAGGCCGTTGACCATGGTGGTGTGCGAGTCGGTGCCGACGAGGGTGTCCGGGTACGCCTGGCCGCCTCGGACCATGACCGTGCGCGCCAGGTGCTCGATGTTGACCTGGTGGACGATGCCGGTGCCGGGCGGGACGACCTTGAACTCGTCGAAGGCGGTCTGGCCCCAGCGCAGGAACTGGTAGCGCTCGCGGTTGCGGCCGTACTCCAGCTCCACGTTCTGACCGAACGCGTCCTTGGTGCCGAACTTGTCGGCGATGACGGAGTGGTCGATGACCAGCTCGGCCGGCGCCAGCGGGTTGATCTTCGCCGGGTCGCCGCCCAGCTCCTTCACGGCCTCACGCATGGTCGCGAGGTCCACGACGCAGGGGACGCCGGTGAAGTCCTGCATGATCACGCGGGCCGGCGTGAACTGGATCTCCTGGCTGGGCTGGGCCTGGGAGTCCCAGTTGCCGAGCGCGCGGATGTGATCGGCGGTGATGTTGGCGCCGTCCTCGGTGCGGAGCAGGTTCTCCAGCAGCACCTTGAGGCTGTAGGGCAGACGGGCGGAGCCCTCCACCTTGTCCAGCCGGAAGATCTCGTACGACTCGTCGCCCACCTGCAGCGCGCTACGGGCGTCGAAGCTGTTCGCCGACACGACAGTCTCCTTCAATGATTTCTCGCGTACCACCGCAATCCTGCCGTCACGGGTTCATCGCCGATCCGCTAAGGTGAACCTAAGTTAGGTATGCCTCACTAGTACGGCAGCAGTACGCCTCTCGGCAGATATCTCGATGTCGAGATAACTCTAGTACATCGCTGCTGCCGGGTCATGCCCTGGCCGCCCCGACCGCGCCGTCCCGCCTCGCCCCGACGCCGGCCGCACGGCTCCCGTGCGCGGCGCGAGAATCGGCCGCGCACGGGACGCGCCGGGCAGGCCGGGTCGCGCCGACGCCTCGCGACGGAGAAGCACGTACTGAACGACAGGCGCACCGCCTCCCGCGACGGCGACTTCGAGGGCCTGCCGACCGTGCCGGACCCGGAGGTGGTGCCGATCGACGTCCGGGCCGATCCGGTGCGGCTGGCGAGGTTGGGCCTCTCGGGCGTGGAGGGGTTAAGGCCGCGGGCGGTTCGGGGCGCGGACGGACGGGGGGCGGCGGGTACTTGCGCACCGGCCGGCGACGCCGCGGCCGACACGGCGGTCTCCCACCAGGCCAACGCCCCACCACCGACGGGGCGTTGGCGCTCACTGCCCGCCCAACCCCAACCGCACCACCCGCACGATCTCCTCGTCCGTGAGGCCCAGGCCGCGGGCCTCGGCGATGAGGCGTTCGGTGGTCTCGCCGAGGCGGGCCCGGGCCGGGGAGGCCGCTCCGGTGACCACCGCGCCCCGGCCGCGGCGGAGTTCGATCAGGCCCTCCTCCTTCAGCCGCTGGTAGCCGCGCAGCACGGTGTGGACGTTGACGCCGAGGGAGGCGGCGAGCGCGCGGGCGGCGGGCAGCCGTTCCCCGGCGCGGACCGAGCCGTCGGCGATGGCGCCGCGGACCGAGCCGGCGATCTGGTCGCCGAGCGGCACGGACGAGCCGGGGTCGACGCGGAACAGCACGTCAGCCTCCTTCGCCGGAACGCCGGCGGTCCAGATAGGTGTTGAGCAGGGCGGCGGCGGTCGCCGCGTCGTCGACGGTGACCACGAACTCCCGGCCGCTGGTGAGCCGCAGCACCACGCCCTCCCCCGAACGGAGCAACAGGCCGCTGCCACCGGGCCGGATGCGGTACCCCCAGCCACCGTACTCGGCGAGCGACGAGATCCGGCGACTGGTGGCCTCGGTCACCTCGCCGAGCGGTATGCGGTGCAGCGGCACCGGCAGCAGCGTCGGGGTCAGGGTCAGCCCGCGCCGGTCGACGGTCACCCGCATGGAGCAGTGGGCCGCGACCGCCAGGCCGCCGAGGACCATGACGGCGCCGGCGACCCAGCCGGTGGACGCGCCCAACACGATCCCGGCGCACGCCATGACGCCCGCCAGCGCGGCCAGCGGCAGCGAGCTGATGGTGCGGGTCCAACCCGCGCGGGTACCGGCGGGGAGGTGGAGACGGTGCGCGGTGCCGGCCTCCGGGCGGGGCGACTCCGGGTCGGCCCCGGCGAGCAACCAGCCCAGCCCACCGACGGCGACGCCCACCGCCAGGGCCACGGCGAGCTGCCAGCCCGACAGTCGGACCCCGTCGGGGGCGGCGCCGGCGTTGCGCAACAGGGTCAGCACGCCGAGGTGACCGAGGAGCCCGGCGGTGAAGTAACCCGTCACGATCGTCCAGCGCACGCTGCGCGCGGGCAGCCCCCGTTGGACGAGCAGGACGGTGCCGGCGCCCAGGCCGAGCAGCGGCACCAGGCAGGCCAACACGAAGACCTGCGGCGAGGAGTAGCCGTCGGGCCGGCCGTCGAAGGCGAAGTGGGTGGCCATCCGTTCGGGCAGGCGGCCGGCGAGCAGGGCGTAGCAGCCACCGAGCAGCACGGTGGCAAGGATGAACGGTAAGGCGGCGATCCAGCCCCGTTGGCGGGCGTTGGCCGGCGGGCCGGACGGCATGGAGCGGTTCATGGCAACCTTCATGGCGACCTCCAGTTGTTTGCATAGTAGTAGAACAACCGGCGATGGCGCATGCATCTCATATCTGAGATACGGTCACCTCATGGCAGACGACTACCTCGTACGCATCGGCAGGCTCATCCGTGACGCACGGCAGCACCGTGGCTGGACACAGACGCAGCTCGCCGACGCGCTGGGCACCAGTCAGAGTGCGGTCAACCGCATCGAGCGCGGGAACCAGAACATCAGCCTTGAGATGATCGCCCGCATCGGCGAGGCCCTGGACAGCGAAATCGTCTCGCTCGGGTACGCCGGGCCGATGCATCTGCGGGTGGTCGGCGGGCGCCGGCTGTCCGGCAGCATCGACGTCAAGACGAGCAAGAACGCCTGCGTGGCGCTGCTGTGCGCGACGCTGCTCAACGCCGGACGGACAACTCTGCGCCGGGTGGCCCGCATTGAGGAGGTCTACCGGATCCTGGAGGTGCTGGGCAGCATCGGCGTCCGCACCCGCTGGATCAACGACGGCAACGACCTGGAGATCGTGCCGCCGGCCCAACTCGACCTGGCCGCCATGGACCTGGAGGCGGCGCGCCGGACCCGCAGCGTCATCATGTTCCTCGGGCCGCTGCTGCACCGGATGGACCACTTCAAGCTGCCGTACGCCGGCGGCTGCGACCTCGGCACCCGCACCGTCACGCCGCACATGACGGCGCTGCGCCACTTCGGTCTGGAGATCACCGCGACCGACGGCACCTACCTCGCCGAGGTCGACCGCAGCGTCGCGCCCAAGCGCGCCATCGTCCTGACCGAACGCGGCGACACCGTCACCGAGAACGCCCTGCTGGCCGCGGCCCGGCACGACGGCGTCACGGTCATCCGCAACGCCTCCTCCAACTACATGGTCCAGGACCTCTGCTTCTTCCTGGAGGAGTTGGGCGTCCGGGTCGACGGCATCGGCACCACCACGCTCACCGTCCACGGCGTCGCGAAGATCGACCGCGACGTGGACTACGCGCCGTCCGAGGACCCGGTCGAGGCGATGAGCCTGCTCGCGGCCGCGGTGGTCACCGAGTCGGAACTGACCATCCGTCGGGTCCCGGTGGAGTTCCTGGAGATCGAGCTGGCCGTCCTGGACGAGATGGGGCTGGACCACGAGCGGAGCGTGGAGTACCACGCCGACAACGGCCGCACCCGGCTCATCGACCTGACGGTCCGCCCCTCCAAGCTCCAGGCCCCGCTGGACAAGATCCACCCGATGCCCTTCCCGGGCCTGAACATCGACAACGTCCCGTTCTTCGCGGCCATCGCGGCCAGCGCCCAGGGCCAGACCCTGATCCACGACTGGGTCTACGACAACCGCGCGATCTACCTCACCGACCTCAACCGGCTGGGCGCCCAGGTCAAACTGCTCGACCCGCACCGCGTCCTGGTCGACGGCCCCACCCGCTGGCGCTCCGCGGAAATGATGTGCCCCCCGGCGCTCCGCCCCGCCGTGGTCGTCCTGCTCGCCATGATGGCCGCCGAGGGCACCTCGGTCCTCCGCAACGTCTACGTCATCAACCGCGGCTACGAGGACCTCGCCGAACGCCTCAACTCGATCGGCGCCCAGATCGAGATCTTCCGGGACATCTAGCCGATAACACCCGGCTCCCCACGGGCCGTTGACGGGCCTGGGGAGCCGGGGTGACGGGCCGGGGGCGGTCAGGCCAGCAGGACGCCCTGGTTGACGAGTTCGTCGGTGAGGGTGGGGAAGGCGTCCAGGGATTCCATGACGATCGCCTGGATCTTGTCGGTCTGGATGTCGGTGTCCGCGGTCCGGACCAGGACGCGCCAGGGGCGGTCCAGGCGCTGGCCGGTGGCGCTGACGAGGTGGACCTCGGTGTAGGAACCGGTCTCCTCGGCCAGGCGGTTGGCGAGGCGGGTCGCGGCGAGGTTGTAGAGCTTGCCGACGTGGTAGACCGGGTTCTTGCCGCTCGCGCCCTCCATGTTCATCGGGCGCAGCGGGGTGATGAGGCCGTTGACGCGGTTGCCGCGGCCGACCACGCCCTCGTCGCCGGACTCGATCGAGCTGCCGGTGTAGGTCAGGTACAGCTCGTCCTTCTCCGGGATGTCGCGGACGTTGATGCGGAAGTGCACGGTCGTCTCCGGCAGCAGCCGGTCCGCCAGCTTCCGGCACTCGGCCAGCACGGTCTCCTTGTTGGCGAGGTACTCCTCGCGGTTGGCGACGTAGCGGGACTTCTGCGGGACGCAGAGCACGACGTCGACCTCTTCGCCGTCGGCGTAGCCCATGAGTTTGACGTCCGAGCCGCACCAGGGGTGGGCGCGGGTGAACTCGCTGTCACCGGAGAGGTGGTCCACCAGCTCGCGGACGAAGGACTCGAAGGGGTTGGCGGGGCCCCAACCGGTGCCGAGCGAGGTGTCGTTGGCCACCAGGACCCGGCGCTCGCGCAGGTCCTCGACGGAGCTGGGTGCGAACCAGCGGGTGCGCTCGCCGGTGTTGGCCTCGGTGACGACGGCACCGGGGCTGGAGTTGCTGGTGATGTTGAACTCGATGCTCAGCCCGCCGTCGAGCTCGGGCAGGCGCTCGGCGAAGAAGGCCCGTACGGTGTCCTCGATCAGCCGGTGGACCGGGATCTCCTCGCCGCCGCAGGCGTAGGCGGCCCGGCCGTTGACCAGCACCCGGACCGGGTCGCGCATCTCGCCGCCGCCGTACCGGACTTCGCTGGATCCGCCGAGCAGCGCCAGCTTGTCGAAGTTGTGGTGCAGCACGGCGCCGAACCGCTCGCGGGTGTAGTGGCTGTAGACCTGCGAGAGGCGCTCGGCGAGGTGGTCGGAGAGCGTGTCGGGGTGGCCGAGCCCCTTGCGCTCGACCATGGAAACGCGGCTGGGCACACAGCCCCCCAGCTCAATGACAACGTGGCTGCCGTCGATCTCGTTCGTGGTGCGGCGCAAGGCAGTTCTCCCAGAGTTCGAAGGAGGTTGTTTCGACTACGTTGAAATCCGCCCGGAATGGAATGTGTTGGACGGGGTGAGTTGCCTTCGGGAGCCGGTCGGTTCACGCGGCAAAATGGTTGATCTCGCGGCGAGTTATGAAGTGCCCGCGGATTCGTACTCGATGCTCTCCATGGCCTGGCAGTCCGTCCAGCAGATCGCGCAGTTGTCCTTGCCGATTTTGTCGCGGCTGTCCTGCGCCTGTTGGCTGTGCCAGACCGGGAGGATATCGAGGTCGTGGTCCTTGACGTTGCCGAGGACGTCTTCGGTCATGGTGACGCAGGGCGCCACCCCGCCGTAGGGGTCGATCCACATCGAGGCGAACATCGCATAGCAGGGGAGAATCATCCGGCCGGGCTCGGTGACGCTCTGCGGAATCTTCTCGATGAACGGGAGGGTGCGCTTGAACTGGTATTTGTCGCGCAGCTCGGTCACGGTCCGCACCAGCTTGTCGCGGTTCTCGACGTTGTTCTCCTGGGCGTAATAGTGCCCGGAGGCCACCGGCCGGAAGGTGAAGTCGTCGGGCTCGCGGATCAGCCCGCTCTCCAGGGCGTACGCCATGAGGTCGGGCAGCTCGTCGACGTTGGAGTCCATGATCGTGAAGCTGATCTGCTGGTTGAGCTGCGGATACCGTTCGCGCAGCTTGCCGAGGCCGCGCAGCAGCCGTTCGGCGCGGGCGAAGCCCTTCTTGACCCCGCGGATCTCGGCGTAGGTGTCGGCGAAGCCGTCCAGCGAGACGCTGACCACGAACAGCGAGTCGGCGGGCGCCTGGGCCAGCACGGACTCCACCATGCCGAGGATGCGCACCGGTTGGAGCGCATTGGTGGTCACCGCGGTGAAACCGGTCCGTCTGACGATGAGGGACAGCAGGTCCACCACCCCTTCCTTGAGGAAGGGTTCGCCTCCGGTGATGTCGATGGACGTCACGCCGTGGTCGATGGCCCGGTCCACGACCCGGAACCATTCCGCACCCGTGAGTTCCTCGTGATAGAGCCCCTTGTTCTGCCGGTAGATCTCCCAGATCGAGCACATCGTGCACCGGGAGTTGCACAGATTGGTGATCTGGACGCTCATGCGTTTGGGCACCGGACGGGGCAGGCCGACAATGCGAAGCTCCCGCACTTTCGCCGCGAGTGGATCCGTCATACCGCCGACACTACCCACCGCCGGTATAACCGCGGTATAGCGGTGGGATATCGGCGGTATACCTTCGCAATACCCCTGGTATAGCCGGCCTTTGAGCTGTCGATCAACGCTTGACACAGGCATCGGCAATCTGTCGAGAATTATTGTGCGCTCCTCGACGAATAACCGCACCGCCCGCCGCGGCGACAACTCCGCCGGCGGAGCGGGCCGGTACCGCATCGAGGTCACCGTCAAGTCCGTGATGTCGCAGGGCCCGCCGGCCGCCGGCGGCGCCCTGTCTGGCTCGCCCCGGCCGACGCACCCGGCCGGGCCGGAGAGAGAGCGGTAATGGAAACTCACACCAGCGCGTTGCGCCGCTGGCTGCTGGACCGTCCGCAGATCACCCAAGGCCCGCACGCCGGCGGCGTCGTCGGCGGGCGCGGCGCCAGCACCGCGGGCGAGTACGTCTATCCGGAGATCACCGGCTACTACCTGAGCTGGCTGGCGTTCGTCGCGGAGAGCGAGCCGGGCACGGACGAGGACATCGCGCGGCGGTACGGCGCGGCCGCCTACTGGCTCCAGCGGGAACTCGGACGCCCCGGCGGGCCCCGGACGCGCGACTACCTCGGCCCCGGCACCGAGCCGGACGTTGACTGGCGCAACGCCGCGCTGTTCGCCTTCGACCTCGGCATGGTCCACCGCGGCCTCGCCGCCACCGGGGCGCCGGACCTGCCGGCCGTCCGGCACGCCCGCGCCGACACCGCCGCCCTCCTGGGCTCCCTGCGGGACGCCGACGGCTCCTGGCTCTCCTGCCTGCCGCACGCCAACACCGGTGCGCTGCCCGACCGTTGGTCCACCGCGCCCGGGCCGCACCTGCTCAAGGTCGCCGGCGGCGCCCTCGCGCTCGCCGGGCCCGGCGAGGACTCCACGACGGTGCGGGCCGCACGGGCGACGCTGGCCCGGCACGCGCCCGGTCTGAAGGGGAGGCTGCCCGCGATGAGCCACCCCGCGCTCTACGCGCTGGAGGGCCTGCTCCAGGCCGAGGTGGCCGGGCACTCCGAGTACCACGACGAACTCCTCAACGGCTACCACGAGTTGCTCGACCACGCGGACGGCGGAGTGCTGCGCGAGGTGGCCGCCGACCCGTCCAGCCGGGTGCGCAGCGATGTGCTGGCGCAGGCGCTCCGGGTGGGCTCGGTGCTCGCCGGGCGGGGCGAACTCGACGGGCGGCACACCGACCGCCTCGACGAGATCGCCCGGGTCCTGGTCAGCCACGTCGACCCGCACGGCGGGACGTGGTTCGACCGGACCGGCAACGCGGGGGCCCGCTACAACACCTGGTGCGCCATGTTCGCCCACCAGGCGCTCGCGTTCTTCGGCCGCGTCAAGGCGGGCCGACCGATTCCCGAGAACTGGATCCGCCTGCTCGTCTGACCGACCGGCCCACGAGAACGGACGTCGGGTCACCCGTGGCACACAAGGGAGCACCCATGCAACGCCGTGTCGCACTGGTCGTGGGTACACGGCCGGAGGCGATCAAAATGGCCCCCCTCATCCGGGAGTTCGGCCGGAACCCGGACTTCGAGCCGGTCGTGATCTCGACCGGGCAGCACACCGACCTGCTCGACCAGGTCCTCGCCGAGTTCGCCATCACCCCCGACCTCGACCTCGGCGTGCGCCGGGTCACCCGGACCCTGGCCGAGCTGACCGGCGCGATGCTCGGCGCCGTCGACGAGGCCCTGGAGAAGTGCCGGCCGCACACCGTCCTCACCCACGGCGACACCACCACCACCTTGAGCACCAGCCTCGCGGCCTTCTACCGGATGGTGCCGCTGACGCACGTCGAGGCGGGCCTGCGGTCGGGCAACCGATGGGCGCCCTACCCGGAGGAGATCAACCGGCGGGTCACCTCGCTGGTCACCGACCTGCACCTGGCCCCCACTCCGGAGGCCAAGGCGAACCTGCTGGCCGAGGGCGTGTCGCCGGACACCGTCGTGGTCACCGGCAACACCGTCATCGACGCCATGCGGGAGATGCTCGACACCGCGCCGGACTGGACCGACCCGGACCTGGCGGCCCTCGATACCGACCCGCGCCGGCTGTTGCTCTTCACCACCCACCGCCGCGAGTCGTGGGGGGCGTCCATGCAGCGCGTCGCGCAGACCGTGGCCGAGGTCGCCCACCGCCACCCGGACATGCTGGTGGTCGCCTGCGTCCACCCCAACCCCACCGTGCGGGCCGCGCTGATACCCGCGCTGCGCGACCGCGACAACGTCATCGTGGTCCCGCCGCAGCCCTACGCCACCTTCCTGAAGCTGATACAGCGCGCCCACCTGGTGGTCACCGACTCCGGCGGGGTGCAGGAGGAGTGCACGGGCCTGGGCACGCCCGCGCTCGTCCTCCGCGAGGTGACGGAGCGTCAAGAAGGCGTGGATTCCGGGGGCGTGTTGCTGATCGGCACCCAACCGGCCCGGGTGCGCAACGGCATCGAGACGCTCTGGCGGGACGCCGCCCGCCACTCCGCCATGGCCAACGCGATCAGCCCGTACGGCGACGGTCACGCGGCCCGGCGCTGCGTCGCCGCCGTAGCCCGCCTGCTCGGCCTCACCGACGAACCGGTGTCCGAGTACCAGCCCGTGTCGATGGCCGAAGGGGACCCCCTGTGAACAGCGACGCCAACACCACCTACCTCGTGCGCCACGCGCAGACCGCCTACAGCGCCCATCACGTCGTCAACGGCGCCCTGCACGTGGACATCCCCCTCGACGACGCCGGGCGCGCCGCCAGCCGGCAGTACGCCGACGCCGACTGGCTCGCCGGCATCGCCTCCTGCCGCACCAGCGGCTTCGGCCGCACCCTGCAAACCGCCCAACTGCTGCTGCCCGGCGCCCGGGTGCCGATGACCCCCGACCACCGCCTCAACGAGGTCGACTACGGCTCCTTCGAGGGCGGGCCCTGGCTGACGTACGGTGCCTGGCTGGTCGAGGCGGGCTGGGACGCGGTGCCGCCGGGCGGCACCGAATCCTGGCGGGGCTGCGTACTGCGCATGCTCGACGGCCTGTTGGACTGCCTGGCGCTGCCCGGACCGCGGCTCGTGGTCGGCCACGGGCTGCTCGGGTCCGTGGCCCGTTGGCTCGCCGGCCCGCACCCGCCGGTCGGCGCCACCACCGCGCTCCCCGTCTTCCCCGAGGCGCCCTACCTGGAGCCGCTGGTCCTGGGTGAGGAGGAGCTGCGGCGCCTGGTGGCGGAGGGCCGGCGCCAGTTCGACCGGCCCGCCGACCGCAGCAACGCCGGCCGGGCGGTGGCGCGATGACCGCCGACGCCCTGGTCGTCGGCTCCGGCGCCGCCGGCGGCTGGGCCGCGAAGACGCTCGCCGAGCGCGGGATCGAGGTGCTCGTCCTGGAGGCCGGCCCGTTGGTCGCCGGCGACCTCCGGGTGGACCGCGCCGCCCACGACGGCAGCCGACAGCCGGTCCAGTCCCGCTGCTCCGCCTACGAGCCGGCCAACAGCCATCTCTTCGTGGACGACCTCGACAACCCCTACCGGACGCCGGACGGGCTGCCGTACCACTGGTTCCGCTCCCGCCAACTCGGCGGCCGGCTGCCGCTCTGGGCCGGGGTGTGCCTGCGGATGTCCGACCGGGAGTTCGGCGGTGCCGCCACCGGGGGTGCCGGCCGGGACCGCCGCGCCTGGCCGATCCGGCACCACACCCTGGACCCGTACTACTCCCGGGTCGAGGCGTTCCTGGAGGTCACCGGCGGCGGCGAGCACACGCCGGCCGCGCCGCCGCCCACCGCGGGCCGGCGGCAGCCGATGACCCGTGGTGAGGCCCGGCTGGCCGCGGCCGTCGAAGCGCGGTGGCCCGAGCGGCAGTTGGTCACCAGCCGGGTCGCCCGGGCCGAGGCCGGGTCCGTGCTCTCCGCGGCGCAGCGCACCGGACGGGTACGGCTGCGCCCCGACGCGGTCGTCTCCCACCTCGAACTGGACGCAACCGGCGCTCGTGCCACCGGAGTTGTCTTCGTCGACCGCCGCACCGGCGCCATCCACCGCGAGCGGGCCGGGGTCGTGGTGCTGTGCGCCTCCGCCATCGAGACGGTCCGCATCCTGCTCAACACCCGCACCCGGCACCACCCCGAGGGGCTCGGCGGCGACTCCGGCCGGCTCGGCCGCTACTTCCTCGACCACCTCGCCGGGGCCGCGGTCAGCGGCACCGTCCCCGACCTGGACGCGGCGCCCCGCCCCCGCAGCGAGCCGGGCTTCGTCCCGGTGTGCCACATCCCGGACTTCGCCACCGGCGCGGACCGCGGCTTCCCGGGCGGCTACGGCATCACCGTCTTCGCCCCGGAGACACTGCCGCTCAACGCCGGGAGCGCCCGGTGGGCGTCGGCCAGCGGCGGGGTGCCGTTCCGCATGTGGGCCAGCGGCGAGGTGCTCCCCCGGGCCGACAACCGCATCACCCTCGCGGAGACCACCGACGCCTGGGGCATCCCGCAGGCCCACGTCCGGCTCGCCCACCACGCGCCGGAGCGCGCGATGTTCGCCCACCAGATCGCCGCGATGACCGAGATGGCCGAGGCGGCCGGCTTCCACCTCACCGAGGTCGCCGACGCGCCGCTGGCGCCGGGGTCCTCCGTCCACGAGATGGGCGGCGCCGCCATGGGGGACGACCCGGACACCTCCGTCGTGGGCCCCGACAACCGGCTCTGGCGGGTCCCCAACGTCCTCGTCGCCGACGCCGCGTGTTTCCCCACCGCCGGCTGGCAGAACCCGACCCTGACCACCATGGCCCTCGCCGCCCGCGCCTGCGACCTGCTCGCAGACCGGGCCCGCGGCGGGGAGTTGGAGCGTGAAGCGGCATGAAGATCCTGCTGATCAGCGACGTCGACGTGGAGAGCGGGCGCGGCCCGGTCACCCGACTCGCCAGCGTCCTACCGGAGTTGAGCCGGCGCGCCGAGGTCGTGGTGGGCATGCTCGGGGAGGCCGACGAGACCTGTCGCCGCGCCATCGAGACCAGCCAAGTCCGCGCCCATCCACTGCCGTTCGCGCTGCGCGGCTGGAACGTGGCGGACCTGCCCGGGCTCGTCGGCCGGATCGAGGGCCTGGTCCGCCACGAGCGGCCCGACCTCGTGGTGCTCTACCGGGAGATCTGGGACCTGATGCACGCGCTGCCGCCGGTCCTGGCGCGCGCGGGCGTCCCGTTCCTGGTGATGCCGCACTCGGTGCCGTTCCTGGACGCGATGGCCCGCCCGACCCGTTCGTTCGCCTGGGACCTGTGCCGCAGGGTGGCCACCGAGCGCCGGGGCCACGCGCTGCGCTACCTCTTCACCCACGTCCACCAGGTGGGGCTGTTGCGGACGTTGCCCCGAGTGATGATCAATCAGACCGTCAGCGTCTACCTGCACGGCTACTTCCCGCAGGCCCCCACCGTCCACGCCCTGCCGGGATACGCCGTCGACCTGGACGCCATCCGGTCCGCCGCCGACGTGGAGAAGACCTACGACGTGGCCTTCATGGCCAAACTCACCGCGGGCAAGGGGCTGTTCCACCTGCTCGACGTGATGCGCCGGCTGCGCCGACTGCGGCCCGAGGCCCGCATGCTCGTCATCGGTTCCTTCGAGAACGCCGCCGTCGAACGGAAGTTCCTTGCGGCCCGGGACCGTTACGGCCTGCGCGACGCGATCCACCTGGCCGGATGGCTGACCGGCGAGGAGAAATACCGCGCCCTTGGCTCCGCCAGAACTTTCTGTTACCCGTCGATCTCGGCTGATACCTTCTCTCTGTGCCTGCTCGAAGCGCTGGCCGGCGGCCTGCCGGCGGTCTGTTACGACGTGCCGTTCACCCGCGCGGTCTACGGCACCACGCCGGCGGTTCGTCGAGTGCCGTTCGCCTCCCGCTCGCTCATGGCAGGGGAACTCCACAACCTTCTCGCAGCGCACACGCTGGAGTCCGCCAGCACCGCGGCCACGGAATTCGCCACCGGCTACAGCTCCTGGGGTGCCGTCGCCGACGCCGAGTTGGCCGCTTATGGGAACTTTCTCGGCCTGGTCGGCGCTGAGCCCCGTGCCGAGACAGAACATCGTTAGGGTAAACCGTTGCTTGACTTGAAGTTCATTCTCCAGAATCCGGATGCCGTCGCCGAGAACTGTGCGCGCCGCGGATACGAAGTGGACATCGAGCAGATCGTCTCGCTCGATCGGGAACGCCGCGAGACGACCGGCCTCCTCGACGAAACTCGGCACAACATCACGGCACTTGGGCGTGAGTGGAAGAACGCCACCGACAAGGACGAGCACCGGCGCAAGGCCAACGCCCTGAAGGAGGACCGGTCGCGGCTGGAGGCCCAACTGGAGGGCATCGAGGAGAAGCTGGGGCACATCCTGGAGCGGCTGCCCAACATGCTGGACCCGCGGGTCCCGGTGGGCGGCGAGGAGAAGAACGAGGTCGTCCGGGTCGTCGGGGAACCGACCAGCTTCGACTTCGCCCCCCGCTCCCACGAGGAACTCGGCCGGCTCACCGCCACCATCGACATCCCGCGCGGGGTGAACGTCGCCGGCTCCCGCTTCTACCTGCTGATGAACGAGGCGGTCCAGATGCGCATGGCGCTGACCGACCTGTTCACCAAGCGCGCCCGCGAGCAGGGCTTCGACCTGGTCTCGCCGCCCTACCTGGCCCGCCGGGAGACCCTTTACGCCTCCGGCTACCTGCCGTTCCAGGACAAGGACAACTTCACGGTCAACGACTCCGACCTGTCCCTGATCGGCACCAGCGAGCAGTCCCTGCTCGGCATGCACGTCGGCGAGATGCTCACCCAGCTCCCGCTGCTCTACCTCGGCGACTCCATGTGCTTCCGCACCGAGGCCGGCAGCTACGGCCGCGACACCGCCGGAATCCTGCGGGTGCACCAGTTCTACAAGCTGGAGCAGCTCATCTACTGCCACCCGTCCGAGAGCGAGCGCTACCACCAACTCTGCCTGGAGAACGAGGAATGGCTGATGCGCGAGCTCGGCATTCCCTACCAGGTGGTGCTCACCGGCTCGCAGGACCTGGGCGCCCCCGGCCGCATGAAGTACGACACCGAAGCCTGGCTGCCCTTCCAGGAGCGGTACCGCGAGACCACCTCCAACACCAACATGGGGGACTTCCAAGCGCGGCGCGGCCGCATCCGCTACAAGATCGACGGGGAGAAGGGCTTCCCGCACACCATCTCCGCCACCGGGTTCTGCGACCGCCTGATCATCGCGATCATGGAGAACTACCAGCAGGAGGACGGTTCCATCCGGGTGCCCAAGCTCCTGGCGCCGTACCTCGGCACCGACCTCATCCCGGTCCGCCCGGTGGAACAACAGCGACCCATGGTCCGGTAGGAGACATGACCCACGCTGCCACATCCCGCTTCGACGCGGCCTTGTCCGACTACCTCCTCGCCAACAAGTGGTTCCGGGAACGGTGCGACCACTGCGGACGCACCTACTTCAGCAAGTGGCACCGGTCCTGCCAGAGCCCCTGGTGCCCCGGCTCCCGTCCGGCGGACCCGGGTGTGCGGGGCGCGGCCAGGCCGCCCCGGCCGCCGTCGATGCAGTGGCAGCGCCTGCGCCGCGCCCTCGCGGGCCGCGGCGTGCCCCCGTCGGCCATGCCGGACCTCACGAGCGCGGCCCGCGACACCGATCTGGTCGTCTCGGCCCTGCAACACCTCGACCCGGTGGTGCACGACGGGGCGCCGGCCCCGGTCGGCCCGTACGTCCTGGCCCAACCGTGCGTGCGCTGGCAGTACTTGCCGACCGCGGGGCGGGAGGACGGCGTCTCCTCCTCGTTCGTCAACCTCTCGTCCTTGGAGGTGGGCGGGCCGGATCTCGTGGAGCGCCTGGCGCACCATCTCGACATCTGGCTGGACGGCCTGTCGGCCATCGGCATCCACGCCCGTGACGTGACCATCGCGCTCACCGACGAGGACTGCGCGTACGGGCCGTACGAGGGGCGCCGGGCCGATGTGAACTGCGCCGGCGTGGAGATCGGCGAGCTGAACTGGTACTACCGCGTCGCGGACGCGGCGGACCGCTCGCTGGCCGTGATCGACTGCGGGTTCTCCCTGGAGCGCATCCTCTCGACGGCGACCGGCGTGCACGGCTACCACGCGGCGCTCTCGCCGATCTATCTCGCCGGCGTCAAGGGCGGCGGCGTCGTCAACGACCGGGCGCGCACCCTGGCGTTGCTGTCGCTGTTCGGGGTGACGCCGGGCAGCCGCGGCCCGCGGCGGTACGCCCGACGGCTCGCCGACGAGCTGGCCCTGTCCCTGCTGAAGGGGATCAATCTGAGCGGTTGCCTCGATCATGCGGCCGGCTACTGGCGGCAGTTCGCGACGCCCACCGCGGCGCCGGCGGCGGCTCTGGCGACCGCCGCCGAGGCGATCGAGCAGCGGGCGATCGCCCGGCTGTCCGGGGCGCTGGGGATCGCGGTGCCGCCCCAGCGCATGGCGTTCGCCGAGGTCGCCGACTTCCTCGCGGTCCGCGCCGGCGGCTGGGAGGGCGTGTCCCGGGCCGTCGAGGCGCTGACCGCGGAGGCGTGACCGGGGCCCGGGTTCGCGGCACCGGCCCGGGCCGGTGCCGCGAACCCGGTGACGTCGAGGGGGCGTTGGGTCAGTGCAGCGGGGAGAGCGTGACGTCGATGACCTCGGCGTTGACGTCGGGCGGCAGGGCGCGGCCGCCCGGCGGGCCGGGCCGGCGCGGCAGCGGTGCGGGGACGGTGTCGCTCAGTATCCAGTCGTGCAGCTCGCGCAGTTCCCGGCAGGGTTCGATGCCGAGCTCCTTGACCAGGAGGCGGTAGCCGTCCCGATAGACAGCCAGCGCCGTCAGTCGGTCGCCGGACCGGCTGAGCGCCAACATCAGCAGGAGCCGCAGGCGTTCGTGGTGCGGATGGGCCTCGACCAGGCGCTGCAGGTCGGGCAGGAGCTCACGGTGCCGGCCGGCCTCCAGGAGCACCTCGAAGTAGTTCTCGGACAGCAGCAGCCGCAGCTCCTCCAGACATCGGATCTCCGCCGCCATGGCGACCGTGCCCATGAGGGCGGACAGCGGCCGGCCCTGCCACAGCCCCAGCGCCTCGGCGAACATCGTGCCCGCGCGCTCGCAATCCTGGGCGCGCCAGGCGGCGTTGCCGTACCGCATGAGCCGCTGGCAGCGCCGGAGGTCGATCTCGTCCTCGTCGGCGGCGAGGAGGTAGCCCTTGCCGACGGTCTGCAGCCGCGGCTCGGGCTCGGCCGACGCCAGCGTGCGGCGCAGGCGTCCCACATACAACTGGATGTTCTTCACTGCGGACACCGGCGGATGCGCGCCCCACAAGGCGTCGCTGATTTCCGTCACCGTCACCTGTCGGTTGGCGTGCAGTAAGAGATACGCAAGGAGGATCTGTTGCTTGGTGCTGCCGAGGGGAAGTCGAGCGCTGTTCTGGGACATGGTCAAGGGCCCCAAGACAGTAAACTCCATCGTCGCTCTCCAGAGATGTTCTTAATGGCCGACGTCGATCCTGGGACCCTGAGCGGTTCCCGTTGCGCGGGACAAGAGTCGAATGCCGGAGCGGTGCCCTGGCGGATTGCCCACGCCGTCTGCGGCCGGCATGGAGTGAGAGCTCGAAATGGCGGGTGGGGGGCGGAAGTTGACGTGCGGCACCGCCGACTCCGGGTCAACTATGTGTACCAGCCACCCACGAAAGTGCGGGGGGAATGCCGTGCGGTTCACGCCAGATCGGTCGGCACCACCGCACATGCCGTTCCACGCCCCGCCCGGAGTCCGGGCGAAAACTATGTGCCACGGAGGCGAATCCGGGCGCGAACGTTACGCCGTTGCCACCGGCAAGCCGGCGGGGATTCCCGGGCTTCGGACCACCGAAACCAGCGTTTCGCAAAGGAATCGCAACTGCATATGTCTGGCAGTAAGAGGTGAAGGATTGGCAGAAAGTGACTCCTGAGGCCCCGGTGGCCGGAAGTCGGCCTCCAGATCCGGCCTCGTGATCGTTACGGTGATACCTGGACGGCCCGGAGAAAGCGCGTCATGACGGGGCGCGCGGAGCTGCCTCCCCTCCCCCGGGGCGCCGCGCCCTCCCCTCCCCCTTCACCTCGGAACCCGGTCTGCGGCGAAGGGAAACGACCGCGCTCGGGCCCGCGTCAAGGAATCCCCCCAACCCCGCGACGAGCCGTGCCGTGCCGGGACGCAGGACGGACGTGAAGGACTCAAGTGGACCGCCAAGCTGCCCGCATGCCCCGCGGCTGGATCCGGAGGCTGTTCCGATACTGCCGCCGGCACCCGCTCGCCCTGACCACCGTCGTGCTCGGCACCCTCGCCGGTACGGCCGCCACCGCCGCCGTCCCCCTGATCACCCGGGCCGTCGTGGACGACGTGATCGGCCACCGCCACCGCCCGCTCGCCTCGCTGCTCGGCGCGATGGCCGCGGTCGCCGTGGTCGGCTTCCTCGCCTCCTACGCGCGGCGCCGCGCGGCCGGCCGGCTCTCCCTGGAGGTGCTGCACGACCTGCGGGCCGACGTGTTCCACGCCGTCGTGCACGCCGATGCACGGGCCCAAGACCGGCTGGGCAAGGGACAGTTGATCAGTCGGATGACCTCCGACGCGGCCACCGTGCAGAAGCTGCTGGCCGACCTGCCGGTCATGGGCGGCGCGGCGCTGCTGTTCGTGTGCGCGCTCACCGTGATGGTCGTGCTCTCGCCCTCGCTCACGCTCGTCGCCGTCGCCGTCGGCCTGGCGGTGTGGTGGGTCGCCAGCCGGGCCTACACCCGCGTCTCGGCGGCGGCCTGGCACGCCCAGGAGGAGGCCGGCTCGGTCGCCACGGTGGTCACCGGGGCGGTGGACGGCGTCCGCGTCGTCAAGAGCTTCGGCCAGGAGGACCAGGAGGAGCGCAAGTTGCGGACCGCGGCCCGCAACCTGTTCGCCTCCCGGGTGCGGTCGGTGCGGCTGCGCAGCCACTACGGGCCCCTCATGGGGATGCTGTCGGCGCTGGGGCAGGTCGGCATCATGGTGGTCGGCGGCTGGTTGGCCATCAGCGGCGCCATCTCGCTGGGCACCTTCCTCGCGTTCTCGGCGTATCTGGCCCAGTTGATGGAGCCGACCATGCTGCTGTCCGCCATGGTGACCGAGGCCCAGCAGACCCGGGCCAGCGCCCAGCGGATGTTCGAGGTCATCGACGGCGACGCCCCGGACCGGCCCGCCTCCCGGGACGCCGAGGCCCCGCGGGCGCAGGGTGCCACCCCGCTGCCGGACGGCCCGGTCGCCCTCGAACTGGACGGCGTGTCCTTCGGGCACGACGACGGCCAGCCCCTCCTGCGGGACCTCTCCCTCACGGTCGCCCCCGGCGAGACCCTCGCCCTCGTCGGGCCGGCCGGATCCGGCAAGTCCACCCTCGCCGCCCTGCTCACCGGCTTCTACCGACCCACCGGCGGCCGGATCCGCGTCGGCGGCCAGGACATCCGCCAGCTCCCCCTGGATTCCCTGCGATCCGTCATCGCCGTCGCGCTCCAGGACGACTTCCTCTTCCGCGGCACCGTCCGCGACAACCTCACTTACGGCCGCCCCGACGCCACCGACGCCCAGGTCGTCGCCGCGGCCCGGGCCGCCGAGGCGCACGCCTTCATCGGCGCCCTGCCGCAGGGGTACGACACCGAGCTCGGCGAGCGCGGGCACACCCTGTCCGGCGGCCAGCGGCAGCGCCTGGCCCTCGCCCGGGCCCTGCTCCGCGACGCCCCGGTGGTCGTGCTCGACGACCTGGCCAGCGCCGTCGACGCCGAGACCGCCGCCGCCATCGACCGCAACCTCCAGGAGGCGTTGCGCGGGCGGACCGCGCTGATCCTCGCGTACCGGGAGTCCACCCTGGCGCTCGCCGACCGGGTCGCGCTCCTGGACGAGGGACGGATCGTCGCCACCGGAACCCACGCGGAGCTCACGGAACACCACCCCCGCTACCGCGCCCTGGTGGCCACCACGGCCCCGCTCGCCACCACCGCCCCGCCCGACCACGACGTCCCGCCACCCCTCACCGCCGTCACCCCCGGCCCCTGGGGAAGGCGCATCGAAGCGGCGGACGCCCGGCAGAACCCCGATGTGGCCGCGCTGCCCGCCGCCACCGACACCCCCGGCATCGACGAACGGGCCGCCCGCCGGGTCGCCCCCGACTTCGGTCTGGTCCACCTACTCCGCCCGCTGGCCGGCCCGTTGGCGCTCTCCCTCGCCCTGGTCGTCGCCAGCGCGGCCGGCATCCTCACCCTCCCCGTCCTCATCCGCACCGGCATCGACCAGGGCATCGCCCGGTCCGACCTGTCCGCGCTGACCGCCGCCTCCCTGGCCGGCCTGGCCGTCGTCCTGGTCACCTGGGGCGTCAACGTGGCCAAGGACCGGGTCAGCGGACGCACCGCCGAACGGCTCCTCTACACGCTCCGGGTGAAGGCGTTCGCCCACCTCCAGCGGCTGCCGTCGGACTACTACGCGCGGCAGGGCGCCGGCCGCATCATCACCCGGCTGACCGCCGACATGGAGAAGCTGTCGGCGTTCCTCCAAACCGACCTCACCACCGGCCTGTTCAGCCTGCTCTCCCTGGTCACCGTGGCGGTGGTGCTGCTGGTCATCAACGTCCCGCTCGCCCTCGCCGTGCTGGCGCTGCAACCGGCCCTGATCCTGGCCACGTTGGTATACCGCGCCAAGTCCACCCCGGTCTACCTGCGGGCGCGGGAGCGGGCCGGCGCGCTGGTGACCACGCTGGAGGAGACCGTTGCCGGGCTGCGGACGGTCCAGTCCTACCGCCACGAGCGCCGCAGCGAGCGGGAGTTCGCGGCCCGCAGCCAGGACTTCACCGCCGCCCAGTTCCGCACCCAGGTCCAGCTCGCCGGGTACTTCTCGTTCGTCCAACTGCTCGCGGACCTGAGCACGTTGCTGGTGCTGGCGCTCGGGGCGAGCTGGGTCACCGGCGGCGCGGTGAGCGCCGGTGTGCTCGCCGCCTTCCTCCTCTACATCGAGCTGTTCTTCTCCCCCGTCCAGGAGCTCTCGCAGGCGTTCGACAGCTACCAGCAGGCGTCCGCCGGTCTGCACCGGGTGCGGGAGTTGCTGCGGGAGCCGGCACCCCGGCCCCGCCCGGCCGCCGAACTCCGGCCGCTACCAGCCCGTTTGGACGGCCCGGTCACCCTGGCCGGGGTGTCCTTCACCTACCCGACCACCGCCCACGAGGCGCTCTCGGGCATCGACCTCGTCCTCCCGCCCGGCCGGACCACCGCGCTCGTCGGCCGGACCGGCGCCGGCAAATCCACCGTCGTCAAGCTGCTGTCCGGACTGCACGAGCCGACCGCCGGCGCCCTCCGGATCGGCGGCGCGGACCTGCGCGACTACGACCCGGTCGGCTATCGCCGGCGGCTCGGCATCGTGCCCCAGGAGGCGTACCTCTTCGCCGGCACCGTCCGCGACAACATCGCCTACGGGCGGCCGGACGCCGAGGACATCGCCGTCGAGCGCGCGGCCCGGGCGGTCGGCGCCCACGACATGATCGCCGGGCTCGACCACGGCTACCACCACGCCGTGGGGGACGGCGGTCACCGCCTCTCGGCGGGGCAACGGCAGCTCGTCGCCCTGGCCCGGGCCCAGTTGGTGGACCCGGACATCCTGATCATGGACGAGGCCACGGCGGCGCTCGACCCGGTTGCCGAGGCCGCGGTGGACCGCGCCCGCCGGCTGCTCTCCCGGCACCGCACGACCGTGGTGGTCACCCACCGGCTGCACATCGCGGCCCGGGCCGACTTCGTGGTGGTGCTGGATGACGGACGGGTGGCCCAGTCCGGAACCCATGCGGAACTGCTGGCCGCGGGCGGGCGCTACGCCGATCTGTGGAGCGCCTCGGCCTCCGCGGAACGCCCTTCGGAACCCGCGGTGCCACCGCTGGCCGATTCGGCCCGCGCCGGGACGTAGTGCGCCGGGGCGCAGAGAGGGGAAAACCGAAGGGAGCCCGCGCCCGTGCAGTGCGCACCATCGTCAATCGGTATGATCCGAAAGGCAGTTGGGCGTACTGTTCGGGCGGGCGGTTCGCTCCCGCCGGTGAATTCCCGAACCAGATTTCTGTATTGCTCCGGCGTAACGCCTCTGCCAGCTTGTATATGCCCGCGGACAAGGGGTTGCGGGCCGTCGAGTAGCCGCGGACGGAATCGTCACCGTACCGGATGAATTCCTTCGCGCCACTTTTCCCTTCGGGTGTGCCGCAGTTCTGCATTCCCCGTCGGAACGCCCCCGCGCCGCGCGGGAATTCCGGTGGGAGGTCCGGTGCGCGCACCCAGAAGGGCCTTCCGGCAGAAGGGCGGAAAGGCCGTGCAGGGTCGGGGTTGTAGAGGTTTCAGCGGCGCCCGGGGAAGTCGGGGGCGTCGGCTCGTGCGGTTGCTACCGGGGCGGGCCGATCTCGCGGCGGTGCGCCGGGCGCCGCGCAAGGACCTGTTCGCCGGGCTGACGGTGGCGGTGGCCGCGCTGCCGCTCTCCATCGGGTTCGGCGTGGCGACCGGGTTGGGTGCCCGCGCGGGGCTGGTCACCGCCGTGCTCGCCGGCGGGCTGGTGGCGGTGCTGGGCGGCGCCCGGTTGCAGATCACCGGGCCGAGCGGGGTGGTCGCCGTGGTGCTCGCGCCGATCGCGCAGGCGCACGGGGCGGCGGGGGTGCTCACCACCGGGCTGTTGGCCGGAGTCGTGCTGCTCGGCCTGGCGTTGACGCGCGCCAGCCGGTACGCGCGCTGGGTTCCGGCCCCGGTCGTGAAGGGCTTCGTGCTCGGCGCCGCCGTGGTGATCGTCGCGCAGCAGATCCCGCCGGCGCTGGGGAGGACGGTGCCGCACGGGGAGGCGGTCGCGGCCGCCGCGGCGCGGGCGGCGGCCGGTTTCGTCGCCGAACCGCACTGGCCGGCCCTGCTCACCGCCCTGGCGACCGCGGCCGTCAGCCTGGTCGGGGCGCGGCTGCGGCCGGCCGCGCCCTTCCCGCTGCTGGCCATCGCCGCGGCCACCGTCGTCGCCGGGGTCGCGCACCTGCCGCTGGCCCGGATCGGACACCTCCCGACCGGGCTGCCCGCGCCGTCCGGCGGCTTCCTGCTGCCGTCCGAGGTGCCCGCGCTGCTGCCCGCCGCCGTGACGCTCGCGGCGCTGGTCGCCCTGGAGTCGCTGATGACCGCCGCCGCGGCGGACGCGCTGAGCGGCGCCGAACGGCACGACGGCCAGCGGGTGTTGTTCGGGCAGGGCATCGCCAACCTGGTGGTGCCGTTCTTCGGCGGGGTGGCGGCCACCGGCACCATGTGCCGCACCGCCATCAACGTGCGGTCCGGTGCCGCGTCCCAACTGGCCGCGCTGACCAATGCGGCCGCGCTCGCCCTGGTGGTGTGGAGCGCGGCGCCGCTGGTGTCCACGGTGCCGTTGGCGGCGTTGGCGGGGGTACTGATCGCCACCGCGCTGCGGATGATCGACCTCGCCGCGCTGCGCGCGCTGGGCCGGGTCGGCCGGGGCCAGGCCGCGATCGCCGCGCTCACCGGGGCGCTCACCCTGGCCGTCAACCTGGTCACCGCGGTGGTGACCGGGATCGTGCTGGCCATGGTGCTGGCGCTGCGCACGGTGGCCGCGACGGCGCGCGTCGAGCATGTGTGGATTCCCGCGTGGGTCCCCGTGCAGGGCGCCCCGCCGCTCGCCGGGCGACCGCCGTCGCCGCAGGCACCGGGCGCGCCGGACCTGCCGGTCCCAACGGCCCTGCCGGGCCCGCCGGATGAGCAGATCTCGGTCCACCGCTTCACCGGCCCGCTGCTGTTCACCACCGCCGACCGGGTCCTGCGGACGGTGCTCGCGTCGCGGGCCCGGGTGGTGGTGCTCGACCTGGAGCGGGTGACCGGCCTCGACAGCACGGCGATGCTCACCCTGGCCGAGGTCATCGACCACCATGTCCGGCGCGGTGCCGTGATCCATCTCTCCGGGGTCCGCGACACCCACCGGCTCCACCTCGACGCCCTCGGCGTACTGGCCAAACTGCCCGCGCCGGGCGCCCTGTTCGAGACCGTCGACGAGGCCGTCGCACACGCCCACCAGCGGAACCGCCCCCTCCCCGCCACCCCGCCGGAGGAGCCGCTGCCGCACCCGCGGAACTGACCGGGCGGGGCCGCGGCCCGGGGCGACCGCCTCAACGGGCCGCGGCCGCCCCCGCACCGTCCTCGGCCTCGGCCCGCGCGTCGTCCCTGGCCAACTCGACGTGGATCAGCAGGTCTCCCGAACCACCGCCGCGCAGATGCCGGACGCCGTACCCGGCCAGCCGCAGCGTCTGCCCCGGGCGCAGCCCCGCGGGGACCCGGACCGACCGCACGCCGTCGAGCGTGACCACCTCGACGGTGCCGCCCGCGCGCGCCAGGGAGCGCGGAATGCTCCGGGTCTGGTGCAGGTCGTCGCCGTGCCGCTGCAGCTCCGGGTGCGGCAGCTCCACCACGTTGACGTACAGGTCGGCCCGCGGGCCGCCGCCCGGTCCGACCTCGCCCTCGCCGGCGAGTTGGATGCGGGTGCCGTGGTCGACGCCCGCGGGCACCCGCACGCTGAGGGTGCGCCGGACCCGCACCCGCCCCTCGCCCGCACAGTCGGGGCACGGTGACGGGATGCGCACCCCGCTGCCGTCGCAGTGGGGACACGGGGCGGTCGACTCCCCCTCGCGCACCCGGCCGTGGGTGCCGGCGCCGGCGCAGAGGCGGCAGACGTGCACGGGTGCGTCGGCGGCGGCACCGCGGCCCGCGCAGCCCGCACAGAGCGCGGCGCTGTCGAAGGCGAGTTCCGCGACCGTGCCGAGGGCCGTCTCGACCAGCGGCAGTTCCACGCTGACCAGCGCGTCCTCGCCGCGCCGGGCGAGCGGCCTGCGCGCCAGAGAGGGCTCCGGCTCGACACCGTTCCAGGCGTCCTTGAGGCGGGCGAACAGCCCCTGTTCGGCGGGCGTTTCCGGCCGCGGGGCGGCCGCGCCGGCGTCTGCGGACGCCGCCTCCTCCGCCGGCCGGTCCTCGGGCCACGACCCGACCGGCTCCGGCGTCGGCCACCCACCGGGCTGCCCCGCCGCGGGCCCCGCCTCGCCCGACGCCCCGTCAACCGACCCCGCTGACACCCCCGTCGGCGCCCCGGCCGCCCGGGCCGCCCGGGCCGCCCGGGCCAGCATCACCCGCCCCTCCAACTCCATCCACATCTGCGGTCGTTGTCGCGCCCCGCTGCGGTGCAGATGCTCGTACGCGTAGTCGTAGAGCTCGTTGACGGTGATGCGGCCGTCCCGGTCGGCGTCCGCGGCACCGGTGCGCAGGCCCTCGATCAGGGCGCCGGTGAAGCGGGACGGCTGCGGCGCGGTGGCCTGGAGCTGGTCGCCCTCCCAGGCGTACTCGGTCCGGCTGGTCGCGGTGAGGACGGCCCGGCCGTGGCCGGCCAGCTCCTCCTTCACGTGCACATGGTCGTCGCCCTTGGTGCCGGGGAAGAACGCGCCGCTGTAGCAGCAGTCCAGCAGCACGACGATGGTGCGGGCCCGGCAGCGGGCCATCTGGTCGTGCAGGAAGGCGGCCGGCACCGCGGTGGACGCCGGCAGGTCCTTGTCGGTGTCCCGGGCCGCGAAGTGCAGATGGCCCTCGTCGTCCTTGATGCCGTGGCAGGACAGGTGGAGCAGCAGCAGGTCCTCCCGGCCGCGCTGTCGGAAGAACCGCTCCAGGGCGCGCTTGACCTCGTACGACGTGGCGTCCACGTGCTGTTGGACGCGGAAGTCGCCGATGGCGGGGTCGCCGAGGACGGCGGCCAGGCCCTCGCAGTCCTGGCGCGGCGAGCGCAGCGGCCGCAGCTCCGGGTTGTCGTACTGGCCGGTGGCGATCAGCAGGGCGTCCCGGCGACCGGCGGGCGAACCGGGCACCGGCTCACTCCTCGGGCTGCGGGTTTCCGGCCCGCTCGACCCGCGCCCGCACGAACGCGTCGATCAGCCGCCCCTGGTCCTCGCGGGAGGCGTTGGTCAACTCGATCTTCCCGCCGTCGAGTTCCACCGTGACCGTACGGACCGGGCGGTTGCGCAGCCAGGTGTCGACCAGATGCAGCACCTGGCGGACGAGCACCGGGGCGGCGGTGACGACGAGGGCGCCGACCGCGAGCGCCTCGGCGGGCTTGGCACCCGCCGGCGCCGGGCCGGCGCCGCGGGCCAACCGCACGTCCGCCACGTCGAGTTCGAGCAGCGCGCGGCGCAGTTGCTCGGTGAGCGCCGAAAGCTCCTCCGGATCGGTGTCCGACGCGCCCGTCAGACCGAGGGTCAGCCTGCTGACACCGGTGTTCATCCCGCCCCCTGTTCACGAATCGGAGCAGACAGTGTATGCGGCGGGCGCGGCGCCCGGGTCCGGGAGGGAGCGGGCGCCGCGACCCCGTACGCACGGCCGGCGGCGAGCCGGGTACCAGGGAGCAACGGCCTCTCGTGCGGCCCCCGTTCAGTCCCGTGGCGCGGCGCCGGCCGGTGGGCGGGCCGCGGTGCGGTACAGCTCCTTGGCGATGAGGGAACGTTGGACCTCGGTGGCGCCCTCGTAGATGCGCGGGGCGCGGACCTCGCGGTAGAGGTGCTCCAGGAGGTGGCCGCGGCGCAGGGCGCGGGCCCCGTGGATCTGGACGGCCGCGTCGACGACGTACTGCGCGGTCTCGGTGGCGAGCAGCTTGGCCATCGCCGCGCGGCGGGCGATGTCCGGGGCGCCGCGGTCGTAGGCGGCCGCGGCCGCGTACACCAGCAGCCGGGCGGACTCCACCCGGGTGGCCATCTCGGCGAGTTGGTGGCCGACGGACTGGAGGTCCTTGAGCGGCCCGCCGAACGCGGTGCGGGTGCCGGCGTGCGCCACCGCGGCGTCCAGCGCGGCCTGCGCCATGCCGACCGCGAACGCACCGACGCTCGGCCGGAAGAGGTTCAGGGTGCGCATCGCCACCCCGAACCCGCCGTCCACCTCGCCGAGCACGTCCGCGGCGGTCACCGGGGTGCCGTCGAAGACCAGGGTGCCGATGGGGTGCGGGCTGAGCATGTCCAACCGCTGACCGCCCAGGCCCGGGCGGTCGGCGGGGACGAGGAAGGCGGTGATGCCGCGGGGACCGTCGGCGCCGGTGCGGGCGAAGACAGTGGCGAAGTCGGCCTCCGGGGCGTTGGAGATCCAGCACTTCTCGCCGGACAGCCGCCAGCGGCCGGGTCCGTCGGGCGCGGCGGCCAGGGCGAGCGCCGCGGCGTCCGAACCCGCGCCGGGCTCGCTCAGCGCGAAGGCGGCGACGGCCCGCCCGGCAGCCACCTCCGGCAGCCAGCGGTCCCGTTGCTCCGCGGTCCCGGACTGGACGATCGGGCAGGCCCCCAGCCCCTGGAGCGCCAGGGCGGTCTCCGCCTCCGTGCACTCCTGCGCCAGGGACTCCCGCAACAGGCAGAGGTCCAGGGCCCGCGGGCTGCCGCCGTCGGGGAAGAGGCGGCGCAGCAGGCCCAGTTCACCGAGGGCGGCGACCAACGGCCGGTTGACCCGGCCCAACTCCCCCCGCTCCGCCAGGGGACGCAGCCGTCCGGCCGTGTCGGCGCGCAGTCGAGCGCACCATTCCTCCTGCTCCGGTCCCAGTGCGAATGCGGTCACGAGGCGGCTCCCCTGGTCAGCGGTACCGGTCGCGGCGACGGCCCGGCGGCCGGTTATCGCGGTCTGTTGACTGCCGTCACGAAGACGTTACGCTGACGGGGATCCGTTCGGCAGTCCCTTCCCTTAACGACCGGCCGCGCGGCGGCCACCTAGGGGGCGCACCCCGCATGGAGCTCCGGTCCTCGGCCCACACCGACACCTTCACCCGCGACCGGCTGCCACCGCCCGAGCAGTGGCCGCACCTCACCGACCTGGGCTATCCCGACCGGCTGAACTGTGGCGCGGAGCTCCTCGACGGCACCATCGCGCGGCTGGGCGCGGACCGCCCCGCGGTCCTGGCCGCCGACGGAAGGGCCTGGTCCTACGGGGAGTTGCGGGCCCGGGTGGACGCCCTCGCCCATGCGCTCACCGACCAGTTGGGCGTGGTGCCGGGCAATCGGGTGCTGCTGCGCGGCCCCACCACGCCCTGGTTGGCGGCCTGTTGGCTCGCGGTGATGAAGGCCGGCGCGGTGGCGGTGACGGTGCTGGCCGCGCACCGCCCCGACGAACTCGCCACGATCTGCGCCCTCGCCCACGTCGGGCACGCGCTGTGCGACGCGCGCGCGGCCGGCGATCTGGTCCGGGCGAACGTCCCGGGCCTGCGCATCGCCACGTTCGGCGGGGACCGGCCGGACGACCTGACGCGGTGCGCGCGCCCCGGCGGCGCCCCGTACGAGGCGGTGCCGACCGCCTGTGACGACGTCGCCCTGATCGCCTTCACCTCCGGCACCACCGGCCGCCCCAAGGGCTGTCTGCACTTCCACCGCGATGTGCTGGCCATCGCCGACACCTTCTCCGCGCAGGTGCTGCGGCCGCGCCCGGACGACGTGTTCGCCGGCAGCCCCCCGCTCGGCTTCACCTTCGGGCTGGGTGGGCTGGTGGTCTTCCCGTTGCGGGCCGGGGCCTCGGCGTACCTGGCCGAGTGGGGCGGTCCCCGGCGGCTGTTGGGCGACATCGCCGCGCACCGGATCTCGGTGCTGTTCACCGCGCCGACCGCCTACCGGGCCATGCTGCCCGAGTTGACCGCGCACGACCTGTCCTCGCTGCGCCGCTGCGTCTCGGCCGGCGAGAACCTGCCCGCCGCGACCTGGCGTTCCTGGCACGAGGCGACCGGCCTGCGGATCATCAACGGGATCGGCGCGACCGAGCTGTTGCACATCTTCCTGTCCGCCGCCGACGACGCGATCCGGCCGGGGACGACGGGGCTGCCGGTGCCCGGGTTCGAGGCGCGGGTGGTGGGCCCGGACGGCGCGCCGGTGCCGGACGGCGAACCGGGACTGCTCGCGGTCCGCGGCCCGACCGGCTGCCGCTACCTCGCCGACCCCCGGCAGACCTCCTACGTCCGCGACGGTTGGAACCTCACCGGCGACACCTATGTCCGGGACGGGGAAGGCTACTTCCGCTATGTGGCCCGCGCGGACGACATGATCATCTCCGCCGGGTACAACATCGCCGGGCCCGAGGTGGAGGACGCCCTGCTGCGGCACCCGGACGTGACCGAGGCGGCGGTGGTCGGGCGTCCCGACGAGCACCGCGGGGAGGTGGTCGTCGCCCATGTCGTGCTGCGGGACGGCGTCCCGCCCGGGGAGGAGACCGTCGCCGCGCTGCGGGAGTTCGTCAAGTCCCGGATCGCGCCCTACAAGTGCCCGCGCGAGGTGGTCTTCCACACCGCGCTGCCGCGCACCCCCACCGGCAAGCTCCAGCGCTTCCGGCTCCGCGGGGCCGGCCATGGCCCACCGGGCAGGTCCTAGAGTGATCAGGTGAGCGACGAGCCTGCCCAGCACACCCCGCGGTCCCTGATCGTCACGTTCTACGGCGCCTACGGCCGGGGCGGCCCCGAGGACGCCGGCGGCGAGCCCGGGCCGGTGCCGGTGGCCGTGCTGATCAGGCTCCTCGGGGTGCTCGGCGTGGATCCGCCGTCGGTGCGCTCGGCAGTCTCCCGGCTCAAGCGCCGCGGACTGCTGGTCCCCGAGCGCACCGCCGCGGGCGCGGCCTCGTACGGGCTCTCCGACGCGGGCCGACAACTGCTCGCGGACGGCGACCGCCGGATATTCGGCCGGCCCGCCGGACCACCGCCGGAGGGCTGGGTGTTGGCCGTCTTCTCCGTCCCCGAGGAGGAGCGGCACAAGCGCCATCTGCTGCGCTCGCGACTGACCCGGCTGGGCTTCGGCACCGCGGCGCCCGGTGTGTGGATCGCCCCCGCGCACCTCTACGAGGAGACCCGGCACACCCTGGAGCGGCTGCAACTGGCCGCCTACGTGGACCTGTTCACCGGCACCCACGCCGGTTTCACGCCCACCGCGCAGGCCGTGGCGCGCTGGTGGGACCTGGACGCCCTCGCGGCCCGGCACCGCGCGTTCCTGGCCGAGCAGGAACCGGTGCTGGCCCGTTGGAGCCGGCGCCGCTCGCTTCCCCCCGAGGCCGCCTACCGCGACCATCTGCTCGCCCTGGACGCCTGGCGGCACCTCCCCTATGCGGACCCCGGCCTGTCCTCTCCCCTCCTGCCGGAGGACTGGCCGGGCGGCCGCGCGGCGGAGGTGTTCCACCAACTGCACGACACCCTGCGGGCGGCGGCCGCCGCATACGTGCGGGAGGCGACGGCCGGGACGCACCGCACCCAGAACGCCGGTTGAGCCCCTCCCGCCGTCGACCGTGGTCGACGGCGGGAGGTGTCCCGCGTCCTCGTACGCCCCGCTCCGTCGCCTCCCGCCCGCGGTCCGGTGTTCCCCCTGGACCGCGGGCGTGGCCCGTAACCCCCGGTGTCAGCGTCGCCGCTGGTGCGCCCCTACGGGGACGGCGGCGGCCGGGCGCTGCCGGACCGGGCCGGCGGCCGACGGGCGCGGCCGGGCGGCGGCGATCACCGAGACCACGTCCTTGAACGAACTGCACATCCGGGTCCCGGCGACCGCGGCGAGTTCACCGAAGGTGCCGCTGCCGTAGGTGACCGCGACCGGCTCCATGCGCGCGGTCACCGCCATCCTCATGTCCCCCACGGTGTCCCCGACATACGCGCTCTGCCAGGCCGGGACCCCCAGCCGACCGGCCGCGCGCAGCACCATCTCCGGGTGCGGCTTGCCGCGTCGGACCATGTCCTGCCCGATGACCGGGCCGACCAGGTCGCGGATGCCCATCACGTCGAGCAGGGCCTCGGCGCTGCGGGTGGTCTTGGAGGTGGCGACGGCCAGTTCGACGCCGTGGGCGCGCAGCGCGGACAGTCCGGCCGTCACTCCCGGGTAGAGCAACTGCGGCCCCTGGCACAGGACCTCGTAGGAGAACAGCTCCCGGTAGCGGGAGATGGCGGCCTGCACCCGGCCGTCGTCCTCGGGGCGGCCGAGCAGCCGTCCGAACGCGGCGGCCGGGGGCTTGCCGATGGCCGCGGCCGCCTGCCGCGCGGTCACCGAACAGCCCTGTTCCGCCGCCACCTTGACCAGCAGCTTGCTGATCGCGGGCAGGGTGTTGGCGAGGGTGCCGTCCAGATCGAAGACGGCGGCCCTGAGCGTCTCTCCGCCGCTGGCGCTCCGCGCGCCTCTCACAGGACGTTCGCCGACTTCCATTGATACGCGCATGGAGGGGACCTTTCCGGGTTCCGATGGGTGCGGGGGCTCGGTGACGTGTGCGGGTCCGGCTGGTCGGGCCGACCCCGCACCTCGACGACTGTGGCGGCAGAGGCGGTCTCGCCGTGGCGCACCACTGTCCAAAGGCGGCACGCGACCGTCGAAGCGGCGGCATCGGAAGGGATCGTCCCGTTTACCGCCTTCGGAGATTTAAAAACCGCCTGCGCTGTTTGTCAATGCGCCTTAGCCCCTCCCTGACGGGTCGACAAGCCTCACCGGGCAGGAGACACTGAAATCGGCCCTGGGAGCCGCGCATCCGCCGGGTTCCGGGCCCCGCAAGGGCCGTTGACTTTCCGACAGACCGCGGCAGAACCGGCCATTTGTCCTCACCATAGCGAACCGCATGGTTGGTTTTCTCTGTAGACTGCACGCAGGTTGCAGTCGTACGAGAGACGGGACGGACACCGTGCCCACGCAGCATCGAGCCATCCAAAGCCGCCAGGCGCTGATCCGCTCGGCCGCCGAGACGTTCCTGGAGAAGGGAGTGCCCGCCGCGGGCATGGTCGAGATCAGTCGGCGGGCCCGACTCAGCAAGGGAGCCCTCTACTTCCACTTCACGTCCAAGGACGACCTGACCCTCGCGGTCCGGGACACCGCGCTGGCCACCCTCAACGAGATCGAGGAGGGCTTCCTGCGCTCCTCTCAGCCGTTGACCGTCGCCGTCCGGGACTTCGCGGTCACGCTGTTCGGCCGGGTGCAGTCGGACCCGGTGCTGCGCGCGGGATTGCGGCTGCGCCCGGAGACCGCGCCGGGCCTGGACCTGCACGCCCTGGAGCAGCGCTGGTACGCGCTCTTCCTCGACAAGGCGGTGACCTGCGGCACCGGCGACCCGGTCGGCACGGGGCCCGGGCTCACCGGCCCGGACCCCGAGGACGCCGAACCGCGCCGCACCGCCCAGCTGTTGACCTCGGTCGTGGTGGGCCTGCTGCACCTGGGCGGCGGCGATCGGACGTGGTGGGACGCGGAGGCGGTGACCGGGCTGTGGGGCCTGCTGCCGGTCACGGCGGAGCGGGTCGGGGCCGCCGAGCTCCCGGCGCCGGCCCAGGTCGCGGCCGGCTGACCGCGCCACGGCGACCCGACCATCCGCGCCCTCGCCCCCGTGCCCGACTCACAACTCCACGATGACCGCCCCGACATGACGTCCCTGGGTGAGCTCACACAGCGCCCTCGGCGCCTGTTCGATCCCCTTCAGCAGCGCGTGCGGGAAGACCAACGAACCGTCCCGCAGCCCCCGGCCGAACTCCGCCGTCCACTCCTCCGCCAGGTCGGGATGGGCGTACCGGCCGAAGCCGCGCAGCGCCACCCGACGCGTGATGATCAGCCCCGCGTCCAACTCGACCGGACCGGTCGCCCCGCCGTCCCCGCCCAACTGGCTGGACAACAGGCCGACCAGGGCGAAGCGGGCCTCCGGGCGGGCCACGGCAAGCGCCGCACGCAGTTGCTCGCCGCCCACGGTGTCCAGCAGGACGTCGATCCCGTCGGGCGCGGCCCGGCGGAGCTGCTCCTCGATCGGCCCGGCGCCGCGCACGACCGTGGCGTCGTACCCCAACTCCGCCCGCAGCCGGGCCGCCTTGGCCTCCGAACCGGTGCTGCCGATCACCCGGGCCGCACCCAGCCGGCGGGCGAGCTGGCCGGCCAGACTGCCCACGCCGCCGGCGGCGCCGGTGACGAACACGGTGTCCCCCGGCCGCACCTCGGCGGCCCGGGTAAGCGCCCCCCAGGCGGTGTCACCCTGGGAGAGGTGCGCCAGCGGGGACGGCAGCGCGGTCGGGTCGAGGAGGCGCACCCGCGCCGCGTCAACGACGGCGAACTCACGCCAACCATGGGGATGGTGGACGAGATCGCCGGGCGCGAAGGCACCGCCGGGCGCGGCCACCACTTCGCCGACGGCGGCACCCGACAGCGGCTGCCCCGGCTCGAAGGACGGCATCGGCAAACGGGCCGCGGTCATCCGGGTCCGCATCGCCGCGGTGACCACCATGAAGCGGGTGCGCACCAGCACCTGACCGGGGCCAGGACTGGGCAGCGGAACCTCGGCGACGGTGAAATGACGCCCCGTCAATTCTTCGTCGCCGACCCGGCGGGCGAGCCGTACCTCCCGGTGGACGGAGGGGAGTCCGGGTGCGTCGGTCAGGTTCATCGATCTACTCCTTGCACGTTCGGCGGTACCACAGGCACCGCGCGGCCGGAGCGCGAATTCCGGCCGCAAACCGGCGTGCGGTCAATGAATACCGCACGGTTGGCTTCTTTATGATGCGGAAATAGACTGCGCGGCCACGGCAACGGGTCGCACCCAGGCACAACAACTCCAAGAGAGCATACGGAGGATGATCGGTGGTCAAGCAGGAACGCGCAGTGCGCACCCGGCGCGCCGTCCTCGAAGCCGCGGCCCATGTCATCGGCACCCGCGGCTACGAGGCCGCGACGATGGCAGAGATCATCCAGCGCGCCGGGGTCACCAAGGGCGCCGTTTACTTCCATTTCCGGTCCAAGGACGCGTTGGCGCGCGCGGTCATCCGGGAACAAACCGACCCGTTCGTACCGCCGGTGAGCGAATCCCGCCTCCAGGACGCCATCGACTTCACGCACCAGGTGGCACTGGCCCTGCGGAGCGATCCGATGATCCAGGCCGGCACCCGGATCGCGGTCGAGACGACCTTCAGCGACGAGCCACTGGTCCCCTACCAGGCGTGGATCGACATCATGGCCACGATGTTCACCGAGGCCCGGGACAACGGCGAATTACTGCCGGCGGTCGCCCCGGACCGGGCCGCGGAGTTCTTCGTCGCCTCCTACATGGGCGTGCAGCTCTTCTCGCGCGCCGCGACCAACCGCGCCGATCTTCCCGAGCGGGTCACGACCCTCTGGAAGCACACCCTGCCGGGCCTGGCGTCGCCCGGCGCACTGAGCCACCTCGATCCGCACGGCCGCTCCGCACACGTCACCGTCTGACCCCTCCCCACACCGAGCCCCGCCCCTTGTACCGCCCCGCCCCGCTGCGTCCGGCCTCCCCGTCAGTGCAGCGTGAGGCGGGGCTTCGGCGCATCGGTACGGCCGGTGGGCGGGGTGCGGCTGCCCGCCTGGTAGGACGGTGGCCAGGGGGCGCCGGGGCCGGCGTAGCCCTGTTCGGCGGCGGCGTGCAGGGTCCAGTGCGGGTCGTAGAGGTGGGGGCGGGCCAGCGCGCACAGGTCGGTTCTGCCGGCCAGGATCAGGGAGTTGACGTCGTCCCAGGAGGAGATGGCGCCGACCGCGATGACGGGGATGCCGAGGGTGTTGCGGATCCGGTCGGCGAACGGCGTCTGGTAGGAGCGGCCGAAGTCGGGGCGCTCGTGCGACACCACCTGTCCGGTGGAGACGTCGATGGCGTCGGCACCGTGCTCGGCGAAGGCGGCCGCGATGGCGACGGCGTCCTCGGGGGTGGTGCCGCCCTCCGCCCAGTCGGTGGCGGAGATCCGGACCGTCATCGGCCGGTCGTCCGGCCACCGTTCGCGGACCGCGTCGAAGACTTCGAGGGGGAAGCGGAGCCGGCCTTCCAGACAGCCGCCGTAGGCGTCGGTGCGCTGGTTGGTCAGCGGGGAGAGGAAGCCGGAGAGCAGATAGCCGTGCGCGCAGTGCAGTTCGAGCAGGTCGAAGCCGGCGCGGGCGGCGCGGGCGGCGGAGCCGACGAACTGGTCGCGCACGGCGACGAGTTCCGATGCGGTCAGGGCGTGCGGGATCTGGTTGACGCCCGGGCGGTAGGGCAGCGGGGAGGCGGCGACGACCGGCCAGTTGCCGTCCGGCAGCGGCTGGTCGATGCCCTCCCACATCCGCCGGGTCGAGCCCTTGCGGCCGGCGTGGCCGAGCTGGACGCCGAGGGCGGTGCCGGGGGCCTGGCCGTGCACGAAGTCGGTGACCCGCCGCCAGGCCCGCTCGTGCTCCGGCGCGTACAGCCCCGTGCAGGCCGGTGTGATCCGCCCCTCGGGGCTGACGCACACCATCTCCGTCATCACCAGCCCGGCCCCGCCCAGCGCGCGGGCGCCGAGGTGGACGAGGTGGAAGTCCCCGGGGGTACCCGCCCCGTCCGCGGCGTACATGTCCATCGGCGAGACCACGACCCGGTTGCGCAGGGTCAGCCCGCGCAGCCGGAAGGGGGTGAACATCGGCGGCGTCCCGTCGGGGACGCCGGCCTCGGCGGCCACCGCGTCGGTGAACTCGGCGTCCCGCAGCCGCAGGTTGTCGTGGGTGACCCGGCGGCTGCGGGTCAGCAGGTTGAAGGCGAACTGGTGCGGCGGCTGGTCGGCGTAGGTGGCCAGCTCCTCGAACCAGGCGAGGCTGGCGCGCGCGGCGCGCTGGGTTGAGGCCACGACGGGGCGGCGCTCGGCCTCGTAGGCGGCCAGGGCCTCCGGGAGGGTGGGCCGTTCCCGCAGGCACGCGGCGAGCGCGAGGGCGTCCTCGACGGCCAGCTTGGTGCCGGAGCCGATGGAGAAGTGGGCGGTGTGCGCGGCGTCGCCGAGCAGCACGATCCGGCCGTGCGACCAGCGCTCGTTGACGACCGTGCGGAAGGCGATCCAGGCGGAGTTGTTGGTGCGCAGCGGGCGGCCGCGCAGGGTGGCGGCGAAGAGTTCGGCGCACCAGGCGGCCGAGGCGCGCTCGTCGAGGGCGTCCAGCCCGTTGGCGCGCCAGACCTCCTCGCGCATCTCGACGATGACGGTGCTGGCGCCCTCGTCGGGGGCGTCGGGGTCGCCGGGACGGTCCGGCTTCGGGAGAGGGGGCCGCGAGCCCCTGGACGGAGTCCAAGGAGGCGTCGGTGAGGGGTGGTGGCCGGGCGACGGGCGGGCGTACGGATAGGCGTGGAGCTGGGCGATGCCGTGGCCGGTGTCGGCGATCTCGAAGCGGAAGGAGTCCAGGGCGAAGTCGGCCGAGAGCCAGATGTAGCGGCACCGGTGGGCGGTCAGTTGCGGGCGGAAGACCTCGTCGTGCGCGGTGCGGGTGGTGCTGTGCACGCCGTCGGCGGCGATCACCAGGTCGTGGTCGCGGGCGAGTTCGGCGGCCGGCGGGGCCTCGGTGCGGAAGACCAGTCGGACGCCCAGCGACCGGCAGCGCTCGTGCAGGACCGCCAGCAGCCGGCGGCGGCCGAGCGCGGCGAAGCCGTGGCCGCCGGAGGTGAGGGTCCGGCCGCGGTGCACGATGGCGATGTCGTCCCAGCGCACGAACTCGGCTTGGAGCGCGCGGTAGATGACCGGGTCGGCGTGCTCGATGCCGCCGAGGGTCTCGTCGGAGAGGACGACGCCGAAGCCGAAGGTGTGGTCGGGGGCGTTGCGCTCCCAGACGGTGATCTCGCGGTCCGGATCGAGGCGCTTGAGCAGGGCCGCGGCGTAGAGCCCGCCGGGGCCGCCGCCGAGCACGGCGACCTTCAGCGGGCGCCCGGCCGTCCCCGCGGGCGCGGTCACTTCCCCTGCCACTGGGGCGACCGCTTCGCGGTGAACGCGGCGTGGAACTCGGCGTAGTCGGCGCTGTTCATCAGCAACGCCTGGGTGTTGGCGTCCAGTTCGACGGCGGCGGCCAGCGGCATGTCCAGCTCGGCGGTGAGCAGCGCCTTGGTCTGGGCGTGGGCGAGCGCGGGGCCGTCGGCGAGCCGTCGGGCCAGCGCCGCGGCCCGCTCGTCGGCCCGGCCCTCCTCGGTCAACTCACTGATCAGGCCGATCCGTTCGGCCTCGGGGGCCCGCACCGGGTCGCCGAGCATCAGCACCCGGGTGGCGTGCCCGAGGCCGACGACGCGCGGCAGCAGATAGGCCGCGCCCATGTCGCCGCCGGAGAGGCCGACCCGGGTGAAGAGGAACGCGAAGCGGGCGGAGGGGTCGGCGACCCGGAAGTCGGCGGCCAGGGCGAGTACCGCGCCGGCGCCGGCGGCCACCCCGTGCACGGCCGCGACCACCGGGAACGGGCACTCCCGGATCGCCCGGACGACCTGCCCGGTCATCCGGTTGAAGTCCAGGAGTTGGGCGGTGTCCATGCCGAGGGTGACGCCGATGATCTCCTCGACGTCCCCGCCGGAGCAGAAGCCGCGCCCCTCGCCGGCCAGGACCAGGGCGCGCACGGAGCGCTCCCGGGAGAGTTCGGCGAGCAGGTCGCGGAGGTCGGCGTACGCCTCGAAGGTCAGCGCGTTGAGCTTCTCGGGGCGGGCGAGGGTGACGGTCACGACGCCGTCCTCCCCGCTGACCCTGATGTGCTGCCATGCGCCGGTGCTGCGGGCGGATCCTGCGAACGGGCTCATCGGTCTGCCTGCCCCCTTCAGCCGGTTGGCTGGTGCGTGGTGGTCGCGGATGCGGTGGCGGTGCGGAACGCGCGAAATGCCCCTCGAAACTATCACTGCTTTGTGACCGTCGTCATGAGTCCGCGATATGCGTGCCGCGGTGACGGGGCGGGGAAGTGGGGTGCGGGGGTGGGGAGTTCCGGGTGGGACCGGGTCGGGGCGCGGATACGACCTCGGCCCCGGCCCCAGGCGTTGCTGCCGGGGGTCGGGGCCGAAGTCGGGGCCGGCGTCGGGGCCGATCAGGCCGACGCGTGGCGCGGAACGGTCAGTTGCCGCCACGGTCCGGGCGGTCCCCACTGCCGGAGCCCACGTAACCGGAGTCCGCCGCGCCGCCCCCTGGCGCCCCCTCGCCGCTCGCCCGCGGCCCCGGGAAGTCCCCCGCGCCGTCCGGGACGGGCCCGTCGGCCCCGCCCCTCGCGAGGCGCGAGTGCCGGCGCCCGTACAGCGCGTAGACCAGCGCGCCGAGGGCGAGGAAGCCGGCGAACTGCAGCCAAGTGGCCGGGCCGGTGCCGTAGATGAGGTAGCCGCAGAAGGCGATGCCGAGCAGCGGGCTGAGCGGGAAGAGCGGAACGCGGAAACGGCGCGGCAGGTCGGGCCGGGTGCGGCGGAGCACCAGCAGGCTGACGTTGACCGCCGCCATGACCGCGAGCGTGCCGATGGTGGTCAGGTTCATCACCACGTCCAGCGGGACGACGGCGGCAGGAAGGGCGAAGACCACCGCGACGATCCAGGTGTTGGCGACGGGCGTGGCGGTCCGGGGCGAGACCCGGGCGAAGACCCGCGGGACCAGGCCGTCCCGGGACATCGCCATCAGGATGCGGGTCTGCCCGTACATCACGGCGAGGACCACGGAGGCGATGGCGACGACCGCGCCGAAGGCGATCACCGCGCCGCCGACGCCGAATGGGGTCTCCCCTGCTTGAGCGGAGCCGAGAGCTTGGGGAAGGGTGACCCGGTCGACGATCAGCGACAGCGCGGCCGGGCGGCCCGCCACCTCCCCCGCGGAGAGCGCACCGATCGCGGCGAGGGCGACCAGGCAGTACAGGGCGGTGACCACGCCGATGCAGATCATGATCGCGAGCGGGATGTTGCGGCGCGGATCGCGCACCTCCTCGCCGGCGGTGGTGATCGCGTCGAAGCCGATGTACGAGAAGAACGCGACGGAGGCGCCGGAGGTGATCCCCGCCAGCCCCTCCGGGGCGAACGGGGAGAGGTTCCCGCTGTGGAACGCGCCGAAGCCGATCACGCAGAACAGCGCCAGCACGGCCAGCTTGAGCACCGCCATCGCCGCGGTCGCCCGGGCGCTCTCCCGGACGCCGCGCACCAACAGCACCGCGGCCAGCAGCACCACGACGACGGCGGGGAGGTTGACGATGCCGCCGTCGCCGGGCGGGTTGGCGAGCGCGGCGGGCAGTTGCCACCCAGTGAGGCTGCCGAGCAGTTGGTTGAGGTACTGGCCCCAGCCGACGGCGACCGCGGAGACCGAGACGCCGTATTCGAGCAGCAGGCACCAGCCGACGAGGAAGGCGGTCCGCTCGCCGAGGGTGGCGTAGGCGTAGGAGTACGAGCTGCCGGAGACCGGGATCGCACCGCCGAGTTCGGCGAAGGCGAAGGCGGTGAAGACGCAGGTGACGGCCGCCAGCACGAAGGAGACGATGACCGCGGGGCCGGCCTGGGCGACGGTGTCGGACAGGCCGACGAAGATGCCGGTGCCGACGATGGCGCCGACGCCGAAGCAGAGGAGTTGGAACAGGCCCATGCTGCGGCGCAGGCCATGGCCGTGGAGGTCCGCTCCGGATTCGGCGAGGAGGAGATCGGGCGACTTGATGCGCAATCCGGACGTGCCTGGGCGGAGCATGGGGTGGTTCTCTCTCTGGTGGTGCGTGGCGCGCGGCACGGGTGGGCCGGGCGCGGTGCGGGGCCCGGACCGGTGGGTCCGGACCCCGTTTGCGGCTCGATGGTAACCCGAGGCCGCATGATCGCTCATGACCCCGCATGGCTATGCACGACCCGGTCCGCCGACCGCACGGGCGGGCCGCGCCCTACCGCCCCAGCGTCGCCACCATCACGGCCTTGATGGTGTGCATCCGGTTCTCCGCCTCGTCGAAGACGACCGAGTGCGCGGACTCGAAGACCTCGTCGGTGACCTCCAGCGAGGTCAGCCCGTGGCGGGCGTGGATCTCCCGGCTGACCGTGGTGCCGAGGTCGTGGAAGGCGGGCAGGCAGTGCAGGAACTTCACGTCGGGCCGGCCGGTGGCGCGCAGCACGTCCATCGTCACCGCGTACGGGGCGAGCAGCGCGATCCGCTCGTCCCAGACCTCCTTGGGCTCCCCTATGGACACCCAGACGTCGGTGGCGACGAAGTCGGCGCCCCGCACACCCTCGGCGACCTCCTCGGTGAGCGTGATCCGGGCCCCGCTGGTCTCCGCGAGCGCCCGCGCCCGCGCGATCACGCCCTCCCCCGGCCACAACTGCTTCGGGGCGACGATCCGTACGTCCATGCCGAGGAGGGCGCCGGTGACGAGGTAGGAGTTGCCCATGTTGCTGCGGGCGTCCCCGAGGTAGGCGAAGGCGGTCTCCTCCAGGGGGCGGCCGCCGCCGTGCTCGACCATGGTCAGCACGTCGGCGAGCATCTGGGTCGGGTGCCAGTCGTCGGTGAGCCCGTTGTAGACGGGCACCCCGGCGTGCGCCGCGAGCTCCTCGACGTCGGCCTGGCGGCTGCCGCGGAACTCGATGGCGTCAAACATCCGGCCGAGGACGCGGGCGGTGTCCTTGACCGACTCCTTGTGCCCGAGCTGCGAGCCGGACGGGTCGAGGTAGGTGGTCGAGGCGCCCTGATCCGCGGCCGCGACCTCGAAGGAACAGCGGGTCCGGGTCGAGGTCTTCTCGAAGATCAGGGCGATGTTGCGGCCCTCCATGCGGCGGACCTCGGTACCGGCGCGCTTGGCCGCTTTCAACTCGGCGGCCAGCTCGATCAGTCGACGGAACTCCTCGGCGCTGAAGTCCAGTTCCTTGAGGAAGTGGCGGCCCTTGAGGTCTATCGCCATGGGTGGGCTCCTGGTTCGCGGCGGTCGGGGACAGGGGGCATCGGGGCACACGGCCCATGGAAGTCTATACGAAGACTCGCATCCTTATACGGGTGCCTGGGTATCCGGGCACCCAGGTGGCCGGCACGTCCGACCCCGGCGTCACGGGATCGCGTCCCCGACTCCCCAGACTGCCAGCCGCGGTGGACGGCCCCCGCCAGCGGGTCGACCGCCGCCAGCGAACCGCCCGTCACCGCCGCCTCAGTCCGGCACCGCGTCCCTCGCCACCGGGCAGCTCATGCAGCGCGGCCCGCCGCGCCCCCGACCCAGTTCGCTGCCGGGGATCGTGATCACCTCGATCCCGCGCTTCCGCAGGAAGGTGTTGGTGGTGACGTTCCGCTCGTAGGCCACCACCACGCCCGGCTCCACGGCGAGCACGTTGCAGCCGTCGTCCCACTGCTCGCGCTCGGCCGAGTGCACGTCCTGGGTCGCGGTGAGCACCCGGATCTCGGCGAGCCCCAGGGAGGCCGCTATGGCGCGGTGCATGTGCTCCGGCGGATGGTCGGTGACCTTCAGGTCCTGCGCGCCCGCGCCCGGCTCGATGGTGTACGAGCGGAGCATCCCCAGACCCTCGTACTGGGTGAAGGTGTCCCCGTCGATCATGGTCATCACGGTGTCCAGGTGCATGAACGCGCGCCTCTTGGGCATGTCCAGCGCCACGATCGTCCGCGCGGAACCCGCCGCGAACAGCCCGCGGGCCAGCAGCTCCACCGCCTGCGGGGTGGTCCGCTCGCTCATCCCGATCAGCACCGCGCCGTTGCCCAGCACCAGGAGGTCGCCGCCCTCGATCGTCGAGGGGTAGTCGGCCTGCCCCTCCGACCAGACGTGGAACGACTCCTCGCGGAAGAGCGGGTGGAAGCGGTAGATGGCCTCGTAGTGCACGGTCTCGCGCTGCCGGGCCGGCCAGCGCATCGAGTTGATGGAGACTCCGTCGTAGATCCAGGCGGAGGTATCGCGGGTGAACAGGTGGTTGGGCAGCGGCCCCAGCAGGAAGTCGTCCAGGTCCATCACGTGGAAACGGACCGAGGTCGGCTCCGGATGCCGCTCCAGGAACTCGCGCTTGGTCATCCCGCCGACCAACGCCTCGACGAGTTCCGGCACCGGCAACGCGTCGAACGCCGCCCGCAGGTGATCGGTCGCCAGCGGCCCGTACTCCTTCTCGTCGAAGACCCGGTCCAGGACCAGCGTCCGCGCCTCGGGGATCTGAAGGCTCTCGGCCAGCAGATCCCCGAAGAGGTGCACCTCGACGCCCCGGTCGCGGAGCACGTCCGCGAACCCGTCGTGCTCGGCCCGGGCCCGCCGCACCCAGAGCACGTCGTCGAAGAGCAAGGCGTCCTTGTTGGAGGGGGTGAGCCGCTTCAGTTCGAGGTCCGGGCGGTGCAGGATCACGCGGCGCAGCCGCCCGGCCTCCGAGTCGACATGGAATCCCATCTCCCCATCTTGTCCGCTCGGGGGGCGTCGCGTCGCGGGTCCGGGGATCTCGGACGGGGTGTCGGGCGCGGGTGACGCCCTGTCACCGCGCTTCCCCCACCCCTCCCCCACCCCAGGCGCAGGGCCGCCGCCACCGCGAGCGCCGGGGCCACCGCCGCGATGATCCAACCGACGCGCAGCGCCCCGAACGCCGGGGGGCTGACCGCCCATGACGGCGACCAGTACGGCCACGCCGAGCGCGGTGCCGGCCCGCCGGGAAACCATCAAGACGCCGGAACCGAGGGAGAGTTGGCTACTGGGCAGCGCCCCCACGGCGGCGAACATCACCGGCTGGTACAGGCCGCTGCCCAACCCCGCGAAGATCAACCCGGGCAGGAACCGCCCCGCGTAGTGCGTTCCCCCACTCCCGTCGCCGGCCAGGACGATCCACCACAGCGCGGCCGCCACGAAGCACAGCGCGCCGACCACCACCGTCCCCCGACCGCCGACCGCGATCGCGATCGCCGATCGCGGCGATGATCCGGCCGGAGACCACGGAGGCCACGGAGACCACCAGCACCGTCAGCGGCCAGGGCGCCATCGCCACACCCGCCGTCCGCACCGGGTAGTGCCAGACATCGGTGAACAACAGGCTCGCGGCGAGCACCATCGCCCCGTAGGCGACGAAGTAGCCGAGCAGCCCCACGGTGGCCGCGGCGGCCCCGGGGGGAGCGGAACAACGCCGGGTACACCACGGGGTTCGCGGCGTCGCACAGGGCGCACGCCCAACGCCCCCGCCAACACGCCGGCGGCGAGGACCGCGAGCGTGCCCGGGGCGGCACAACCCCACTCGGGGGCCTCGACGAACGCGGTCACCAGCGCACCGACGCACACCAGCACCAGCACCGTCCCCGGCAGGTCGAGCGCCTGCCGCGGACCGCGCGCCGAACGGGGCAGCAGCCGGACGCCCGAGCTCACCGCGAGCAGCACCACCGGGACGTTGATCAGGAAGATCAACCGCCAGTCGGCGGCGGCGAGCAGCCCGCCGATCACCGGCCCTGCGCTCGCCGCCACCGCACTGACCGCTGCACTGACCGCCGCGCAGACGCCGACCGCGGTCGCCCGCGCGCGCCGGGAAGGCGGGCAGCGCAAGCGAGAGAGGTCGGGACCCACCCCGGCGGCCGCGCCCTGCACCACCCCGCGACCGGAGCCCGCAACCGGCCCCGATCCCGACGCGGCCCGACGCGGCCCGGCCCGGCCCTGGAGCAGACGTCAGCTCATCTACACACCTCAACGCACCCAGGAGGCATCAGCGGAGCTGAGCTGAGCTGAGCTGAGCTGAGCTGCGAGACACCAGCACGACTATGCGACGTCAGCGAAGCTGCGACTGGACCTGCTCGGAGATCAACTCCAGGTGGTCCAGGTCATCCAGATCCAGGATCTGGAGGTAGACCCGGGACGAGCCGATGGCGCCGAACTGGCCAAGCCTGTCCACGACTTCCGCGGGCGAGCCCGCCACGCCGTTGGCCTTCAGCTCCTCGACGTCGCGCCCGATGACCGCGGCCCGCCTCGCCACCTCGGCGTCGTTCTTACCGACGCAGGCGATCAGGGCGTTGGAGTACACCAGGTCGTCCGCCTTGCGCCCGGCGGCCTCGGCGGCCGCCCGCACCCGTCCGAACTGGCGCTCCGTGTCTTCGAGCGAGGCGAAGGGAATGTTGAACTCATCGGCGTACTGCGCCGCCAACCGCGGGGTGCGCGTCGCGCCGTGCCCACCGATCAGCACCGGCACCTTGCCCTGGGCAGGCTTGGGCAGTGCGGGCGACTTCTCCAACTGGTAGTACGTGCCGTCGTATGAGAACTCCTTTCCTACCTCGGTGGCCCACAGGCCGGTGACGATGGCGAGTTGTTCCTCCAGCCGCGCGAACCTCTCCTTGGGGAACGGGATGCCGTACGCCTTGTGCTCCTCCTCGAACCACCCTGCGCCCAGGCCGAGTTCCACCCGCCCGCCGGACATCTGGTCGACCTGCGCGACCTGGATGGCCAGCACGCCCGGAAGCCGGAAGGTACCGGCCGTCACGAGCGTGCCGAGTCGGATCCGCTTGGTCTCGCGGGCCAGACCGGCCAGCGTGATCCAGGCGTCCGTCGGGCCGGGCAACCCGTCGACCGTTCCCATCCGCAGATAGTGATCGGAGCGGAAGAAGGCGTCGAACCCGAGGTCCTCGGTGGCCTTGGCGGCCTTCAGAAGGGTGTCGTAAGAAGCCCCCTGCTGGGGCTCGGTGAAGATCCGTAGGTCCATACCTCCATCCTGCACCGGTGCCCAGCAAACCAACCTCCGGGCACTGCCGATAAACCAGGTGTCTTGTTTCTGATCTGGCTCCCATGCGTGCGGTTTCCGATGCGTGGCATTTCCGCGCCGCGCGGCATCTCCGCTGCGCGGCATGCGTGGCATGTGTGACGCGTGACGTGTGCGTGCGTGACGCGTGCGTGCGTGGTGTGCGTGGCGTGTGTGATGTGCGCGGTGCGAAGACATGGATAGGTGTGATCGACGCGACGAGCGTGGTGGCTGAGGTGTTGGGGTGGACAGACCGATCGAAGCGGGTGAGGTGAGTAGCGACTGAGGGATCGGGGTTGGGTGGAATCGACCTCGGCTCCCCTGACTCACGACGCCTGATCGAGATACCCAAGTCGCCCAATATGGCTGTCAGTTGGCGCGATGTGGGGCTGCCCCAAGAGTCCGTGCCCGGCCAAGACGGTCACAGCGCCATTAGCAGCAACATGCCCACGGTTCGCAATCAGCGAAGGAGAGGCAGGAGCAGCGGCGAGAGAGCAGGAAGCGGGAGGAAGAGCAGAAGGAGTAGAAAGAGTAGAAGGTGGGGAGATGACGCGCGGGAGCGCCGACTCCGGGCACGATGGGGCAGCGGCACAGGTCGACCGCCCCTGTCCCGGCACGCCGGTCGAAGTGGCCAACAGGCGTGCTGCGCCTCCCCAGGCCGGCAACGGCTCCAGACCACTGGCCGTGCCGACTGTCACGGCGGCTCCGACCGCACCGACCGTCATGGCGACTCTGGCCGCTCTGGTCGTTCCGGCCCTTCCGATGGTGCTGATGGCGCTGACTGTTCTTATGGTGCCGACTGTTCCGGTAGTTACAGGGCAGGCAGCTTGAGAGACGGCCCGCCCTCCGTCAGGCAAGGTGCCGGTCGCGTACCTCCAGCTTCTCTAGTATTCCGGCGGCGTGGTCCCTCGATTCGTCTGCCGTGTCCATGGCCTCCACGCAGGTCCAGTACATCCCCTCCTCCTCGGCCGAGATCACCACCCCGACCAATGCCTCGCACACCTCTCGGAGCAGTTGGCACAGGCTGATTAAAGCCGTCTTGACGTCGCGTATCTCGGTGAGCTGGGCCGCCCGCAGCCCTCCGGCGGTCGCCGTCGAGCACAGCAGTCCCCCGCTGAACCGCCCGCCCGCGTCGCCCAACCCTCGGGCTCTGGACCGCACTTCGTACGGCCCGAATATCGCAAGGTGGCTACCTATCGCTTCCGCCAAGGCTTGTGCCTGCCACGCCTCGACGACCACGTCGTGCACCGTGCTCGCCTGCGCCAGACCGCGTCGACTGACCGCGATGATTCGCACCGCGTCCATCTGCGTCCCTCCCTCCTTCTTCGTCATGCGCGTTCACCCCACTTCCCTTCCACTACCCAGCGTGAGGGTCAACAGCCAAAAACGCTAGGGGAATTCGCAAATCTGTGGACAACCAAGACGCTGTGGAAAGATCTATAACTCCATAGAGTGACGAGAGGCAGTTTTAGAACGGTCGCACTGACGGTTCCGGCCCGCGGAGCTCCCTCATGTGCCACTACACCCCCGCACATCCCTCAACTTGCATGAGACAACGTGCACCACACAACGCCCTGTTGTCTCGCCAGAAACTCCTGCCGCCGACATGCGGCACGCGGCTCGTGTCGCCGGCCGCGGCGGCGCCGCACCGCACGGCGGTGTGCGCCGCGCCCGACGCCCGGGCGGCGCGCAAAGGCCGGCGGGGCGGAGGCTTTCGCCCCGCCCCGCCGGCCCCGACCCCTCGCAAGCCGCCCGATTCGCGCCGCCCGGCGGCTACTCGCCGTCCCGCGGCCGGTCCGGCGGCGCCTGCCGCACCGCCGGGAACCGCGTCTCATTCCGTTCGATCTTCGCGGCGAGCGCGGTGAGCGGATCGATCCCCAGCGCCTGGCAGAACTGGAGCAGATACGCCAACACGTCCGCGACCTCGTCCTCGACCCGTCCGGCCGCCTTGGGGTCGGACATCACCTTCGCCGACTCCTCCGGCGTCAACCACTGGAAGATCTCGACCAGTTCCGCGGCCTCGACACTCAACGCCGCGGCCAGGTTCTTGGGGGTGTGGTACTGCTGCCAGTCCCGGGCGGCCGCGAAGTCGGCCAGGCGTCGTTGCAGCGCATGAAGATCCTCACTCATACCCCTAGGTGTAGCACCTGCACACCGGGCAGCCCGTCGGCGACCGACGGGTCCCGCACCGTCCCCAGCAGCCGGACATGCCCACGGTCGGCCATCCGCACGGCCAACGACACCAGTTCCCGAGCCTGCCGACGATCCATGCAGCGGTCCATGCCGTCCGCCATCACCGTCATCTGCTGCAGCGCCGACGGGATCTCCCCGGCCGGATCCATAGCGAGCACCCCGGGGCCGGTCAGCAGCACCAACGCCAGCGCGAGGAACCGGAGCTCGCCGTCGCCGAGCTGCTCGACGGGCATCTCCCCCAGCGCGCCACGATCGAGGACGGTCCGTAGGGCCGGCGGGCCTGAGGGCCCCTGACCATCCGGCGCCGCCCCGTCGCCCGTTCCCCCTGTGGTCGCGGCGTCCGCCGCCGTCGCCGCATCCGGCTGCCGCGGCACCGCCCGCACCCCGTCAACCGGCCCGGAACAGGCGTCCCGCACGGCCGCGACCAACACGGCGTGCCGCCGGGCGCATTCGCGACTCGTGCGCTCCAGTACGGCGGAGAGGTTCTCGCACGACGACCGCAACCGCCCCTCGTCCCGCTCCTCGTCGTGCCCCCAACCACTGGCCTCCGCGCCGCTCCTGACCCCCTTCCGCCCGCGCGCCGCCGACGGCCCACCGGGACCACCGACCCCTCCACTCTTACCCGAGCGCCCCGGACTGCCACCCCGGCCACCACCGCGCGCCCCGGCACTACGCCTCGCGCCTCCCCCACCCGACGCATCGCCCGCCGCGCGACCGTCGTCCGCGGCGACGCGTTCCGCGCGATCCCTCATCGCCTCCGGCCGCGGATCGCAGACGAAGGCCGAACGGAGCGCCACCACGACTTGTTCCGCGGCGGCCAGGACGAGCCGCTGCCCTTCCGTCTTGCCCGCGACCCGCAACGGGAGGAGGGAGGTGGCCAACCGGTCGTCGGGCAAGGGTGCCCGGGTAACCGGGGTGGCACCGGCGGTGTGCCAGGCAGCCTGGACGGCGGGGCGGTTGGGATCGGTGAGGGCGGTGGTGAGCAGTGTCTCACCGCAGCCCGTCAACCGCTCGCCGACGATGCGGAGTTCGGGTTCGGCCTGTACGGCGAGATCGAGCCGAACGGCGCCGACCGGGCCGTCGACCGTACAGCCGAGGCGGAAGCCGCGCCGACCCTGATCATCGGGGCGCGCGCCGGCGGGCACACAGGCCGAGGCCCCACCCGCGACCACCCCGACGGCCCGTTCCAGCGGGTCTCCGCTGCCGAGCCGAGCGAGGAGCTCGTACGCCTGCAACACACTGGACTTGCCGCTTCCACTGTCCCCACTGAGCAGCGTCAGCGGCCCGAACGGGAGGGAAACGCCACGATGAGCCTTGAAGGCGGACAACCGTAATTCGGTGACCGCCGGACGCACACTGTCGGTATCCATGCGGGGACGCTACGCAGTCCCCCGCTCGGAGAACCGTTACGCCCAACTGCTCTTCCTACGAACGGGGGACGGTACCCGCCGCCGGCTCCGCAACCTCGGTGCCGGCCGGCGCCAGCAGGAACACGTTGGTGTCCACGCGGTGCATACCACTGCCGAGCCCGAAGACGACCCCACTGGCGAAGTCCAGGATGCGCTTGGCGACATCGGTGTCGGCACTACTGAGGTCCAACAGGACCGGAAGCTGCGCCATGAGGTACTCGGCCACTTCCCGGGCGTCCGCGAAGGTCTGCACGCGGATGACGATGAACCGCCGGGTTTCCTCGGTCGGTTCGTCGTCCGGAAGGGCCCGGTGGGCGGGCCAGGAGGGCCATTCACTGCCGCCGCGTAGCGGTACGACTTCGGCGAGCCCTTCCCACTGCTCGTCGGTGGCATCGGGGCCGTTCACCGAATCACCTCACCCAGTGGAGCGCTGGCTTTCTGCGGTATGTGCATCGCACGATTCTAGAGATAGACCTACAAACGTCGCTGACTGCGACACACGCGGCGCCGCAGCCACTTCCATCCTGCCTCATAGCCCTGACCAGTGCGGACACCTGGGCAGAACTACCGGATCGAGTTTGTGTATGCCCGTTCATCCTCCCTTGCGACGCGGGTCGGAAGCACCCGGGGGTGGCAGCGAAACGGCTGGCCCACACTCAGGGCGTCCCGAGACAGCCCTCCCTGAGCAGGCATGAGTTGCGGTGGATGCGCGGAGGGCGTCGCCGCAATCCCCAGCGGAGGACGCCGCGTTCGCCACAGAGAGCCTTCTCGGCGGCAATGCGACAGGGCCGACATCGCCCCCACCTCCCCGCAACACCCTCGGCACCCCGAGCCGCACCCCACCCTCACCTCCCCTCAACACCTCGTTCCACGGCTGACGTTCAACCGGCGGACTCGCGTGAGGCCGACCTCCGCACGGCCGAGTCGGTCGTCCCACTCGCGAGGAAGCGCGCTTGAAGCCGGCGACGATTCAGGCATTTCCGCTGACCGAGGCCACTGTCAGTGGCGTCACTTACGGTGGGGTCATGGATACACAACGTGCCTTCCGCGGAAGGGAATCGACGGCTGGGCCGGGCCCGTCGCCCGGGAAGTGCGGCTGGTCGCTCGCCGAGATGCGACGACGGCCGGCGAGTCAGCGGGCCAGGCGGCCGAGGAGTGAGGATGCGGCAGCGATACCGGCGGCCGCGGCGCCGACGAGGACAGCGAAGTCGAGGGCCAGATGAGAAGGGGTGCCCAGAAGCAGTCCGCGGAGCGCTTCGACCTGGTAGCTGAGGGGGTTGACCTTGCTGATGGCCTGTAGCCAACCGGGCATGACGGCCACGGGATAGAGGGCGTTGGAGGCGAAGAAGAGCGGCATGGTGATGGCCTGACCGATGCCCATCAGACGGTCACGGGTCAGCACGATGCCGGCGATCGTCATCGACAGACAGGAGAAGAAGGCCGAGCCGAGGATCACGGCGACGGCAACGCCGAGCAGGCGCAGCGGGTTCCACGTCATGGCCACGCCGAGGAGTGCGGCAATGGCGATCACCACAACTGCCTGGAGCAGCGCCTTCACTCCGGCGGCGAACGCCTTGCCCGCAATCAGGGCGGACCGCGGGGTGGGAGTGACCAGCAGCTTGGTGAGGATGCCGGCGTCCCGCTCCCAGATGATCATGATCCCGTAGAAGATCGCGATGAACATGGCGGACTGGGCGATGATCCCGGGCGCCAGATAGTCGATATAGGGGGTGCCACCAGTGGGGATGGCCTTGATATGCGTGAAGGTCTCGCCGAAGACCACGAGCCAGAGGACGGGTTGGACAGCACGGGTGTAGAGCTCGGTGCGGTCGTGGCGGAGCTTCTGCAACTCGACCACACACATCGCGGCGACTCCGGCGGGCAGTACCCGCCAGCCAGTACGGGCGCGCGGTGGGGCCAGTAGCAGGTCCAAGTGGCGTGCGGCGGCGGTGGCTTCAGCCGACCCGGGCCGCGGTGCGACGGGTACTCCGGACATCGCGGAAGTCTCCTGACTGCTCGTCGAGGCCGGTGCCGGCGACGTCCCGGAAGACGTCCTCCAGCGTCGGCTCCGTGTCGGACGAGGGAGCGGGACGGGACGCGGGCGCTGCGGTCACGGACGTCGCGGTCGCGGACGCAGCGGATTCGGTTGTTGCGCTCGCGGACTGCTCGGCACGGGCACGGCGGGCGCGCAGGGCGGAGCGGAGTTCGCCGGGCGTGCCCAGGGCGCGGATCCGACCGCGGTGCATCAGGGCGACGCGGTCGCAGTACTGCTCGGCCTCGTCCATGTAGTGGGTGGTGACCAGGACGGTCATGCCGGTAGCGGCGCGCACCGCGTTGATGTGCTCCCAGACGCTGGTGCGGGCGATCGGGTCGAGACCGATCGTCGGTTCGTCGAGCATCAACAGGCGGGGCGCGCTGACCAGGGCCTGGGCGAGTTCCAGGCGGCGGATCATGCCGCCGGAGTAGGTCTTGGCGAGCCGGTTCGCGGCGTCGGCGAGGTTGACGGCCTCCAGTGCCTGGGTGACACGGGCGGCGCGCTCGCGGCGCGGCACGTCGAAGACCCGGGCGAACAGCGCGACGTTCTCCCGGCCGGTGAGCCCGGCGTCGGCGGACAACTGCTGTGGCACATAGCCCAGGAGGCGCCGAACGGCCATCCGCTCCCGCGCCGCGTCATGCCCGAAGACCCGCACCATCCCCGCCGGAACGGGCAGCAGGGTGGTGATGCAGCGGATGGCGGTGGTCTTGCCCGCGCCGTTCGGTCCGAGCAGGCCGAAGACCTCGCCAGGGCGAACGGCGAGATCCACTCCGTCCACGGCCTTGGTCTCGCCGAAGGCATAGCGCAGCGCGTGGCAGGAGAGAGCATCCGGGGCCGGGGCGGCTGTCGGGGCCACTGGGTCGGCGGCTCCGACCGGTGCGCCGGCGGTTTCCTGGGGCTCTCCGGTGGCGGTGTGCGGCACCGTCCGGCCGGGGTCGTCGCTGGTCATGATCCCTCCGTCTGCTGGTGCAGGTTGTGGGCGAGCCGGCGCAGCGCCGGAAGAGCGGCCTCCAATGCCGCCCGGTCGGCCTCGGGAAGGCGGGCGACCTGATCGTGGACGAGCGCGCTGCGGCGGGCCTCCCAGTCGCGCAGCCGTGCCCGCGCCTCCGGTGTGGGGAAGAGCTGGGCCGAGCGCCGATCAGCGGGGTCGGTCTCACGGCGTAGATAGCCGGCCCGGCTGAGCTCGTTGACCAGCGTGGAGACCGAGTTGCCCGCCAGATAGAGCTCCTGCGCGGCGGCGGAGACCCGGATGCCGGGGCGGGCGGAGACCAGCCGCAGGAGTTCGACCTGCGCGCCCCGCAGCCTGGGCGCGGGCACGCCGGGGCGGAGCCGCCGGCGGATCAGCCGCTGGATCCCGGCCAGTACGTCAGCCAGCTCATCGGGGAGGTCCCCTGTGGCCATACGTCGACTTTAGCTCTGAGACGGAGGCAATGCAGCAGGGCGGACACTGACAAAACGGGACAGCGCAAGGCGCCTGCGGGCAGCCCGACCATGGTCACGATGGGGACGTTCCGCCGCCACAGGACCGAGGGCGCCAGGGCACATCCGTGCAAGTCCGGGCAAGACCTCGCGTGGACGAAAAGGCCAAGATGGAGGAGGAGTTGGCAGGTGGCGGCAGCTGCCCGCCCCGTGGAGGCTCCGGCTCTCCTACCCGGACGCCATGCATAGAGCGGCCCCCAGCCCAACGGGCGACTGGTCACCCGGGGCGTACTGGAGCGGACGCCCAGCGGCCCGCAGGCCCCCGCGCCCCCGCACGGCTGAGGACGGCGCCCGTGGCCTGGAGGGTGCCTACGTTGCCCTACTGCCCCGCTCCCAGGTGAAGGGGGAACTCACTCCGGATACGGACGTGCACAGCAAGACGACGTGCACAGCACAGCGCGGTTCCTCGTCACCCACCCCGGGGCCTGCGGGGGGGGGGGGAGGGTGGACAAGGCGACTGGCCGGGAGCGCCTGACCGCGGCCGTGGACCGGGCACCGGACGCCTTCCGCACGAGTACCGAGGCGCCAAGGCCCAAAGGCGCTGGGACTTCGCCTGACCGCACCACCGACGACTGAACTCCATGACGAGATCCGACGGGCCGACCACGACCAGCTGGCCAGTTGGTCACTGAACCAGTGAGCCGATCGTTCACTTGGCCATGTGGTCATGCGGCCCGTCACCCGCTGGCGGTGGCGGGGCCGGCGCGCCTACGGGCGGCGCGATCTTGGGGTGTCGGCGATGCGGAAGCACCCCACGCGCTCCAGCTCCGCCGGCATCCGTCGACTCTCCCGTAGCGGGCCCGGCAGCGGCCCGCCCGGCACCCGGGTCCCATCCCCGCTCCACCACCCTCCTCTGGAAGAGGATCGCGCCGACCAGTACACCCACGCCGATGACCACCATGGCGACGGCCCCACCACCGGGCCCCACCTTGGCGGCATAGCCGATGAGCGTGCCGAACCAGCCGAAGTCGGCGTCGCCGAAAGTGGTGTTGGCCTTGCCGAACGCACCGAGCGCGGTGAGCAACAGCGCCGGCAGGAAGGTGATCAGCACACCGTTCAGGAAGGCGCCGACGATCGCGCCGCGCCGGCGACCCGTCGCGTTCCCGTAAACGCCGGCCGCGCCGCCCGTGAAGAAGTGCGGTACGAGACCGGGCAGAACGAGCGCGAGCCCGAAGGCGGGGTGGACCACCCAGGCCAGAAGGGCGAGGCCGGTCAGGCCCCCCGTGAAGCTGGCGAGGAAGCCGATCAGCACCGCGTTCTGGGCGTACGGGAACACGATCGGCGCATCCAGGGCCGGTACCGCACCGGGCACCAATTTGCCGGCAATGCCCTGGAATGCAGGCACCAGTTCACCCAGGATCGTACGGACCCCGAAGAGGATCACCGCGACCGCGATGCCGAATTGCAGCCCCTGCATGACGGATTGCATGAGGTAGTTGCCGAGGTCGCGGGCCGCACCCTCGCCGCCGGTAGCCGTGGCGAACGCCTTGAAGGCGGTGGATCGTCCGGCGTTGGCCAGGTAGACGAGGGCCATGACCACGTAGATCAGTGCCATGGACAAGGCCGTCGCGACCATCGAATCCCGTAGGAACCGCAGGCCCTCGGGCAGTTTCCGCTCCTCGGTGCTGCGGCTGCGCCGGCCGACGAGTCGACCGGTGGCGCCCGCGAGTATGTAACCAGCGGTGCCGAAGTGGCCGATGGCGATGGAGTTGTCGCCCGTGACGCGCTTGGTCCAGGGGTGGGCGAACGCGGGCATGGCCACCAACAGGATGCCCAACAGGACAGCACCGACGGCGATCACAACCGGCGCGGGCTGTCCGGCCGCACTCAGGACCATCGTCAGCAGCGTGGCCATGAACAGGATGTGATGGCCAGTGAGGAACACATATCGCAGAGGCGTAAACCGGGCCAGCAGGAGGGCGACGGCAAACCCCAGGATCATCAGCCAGGCAACCCGGGCACCGAACCGCTCCTGGGCGATGCCGACGATCGCCTCGTTGGCCGGGATCACCCCCTGCGCCCCGGTGGCACCTTGGATCATGCCGCCCAGCGGCCCCAACGCGCCGACGACCAGGGTCGCACCGGCCCCGATGAGCAGAAAGCCGAGCGTGGCCTTGAGCGCGCCACCGACGATCTGCCCGACGGGCTTCCGCAGCGCGATCAGCCCCGCCGCGGTGATCAGGCCGATCAAACAGGCCGGCCGGCTGAGCACTTCGTTGACGAGGAACGTGGCGATGGACAACAGCACGGTCATGAGCTCCCCCTTTGCCCCAAGCGGGGCTTGGACAACGTCGGACAGCGTCGGCGTCACACGTCGTAGAGGTCGCGGAGCACGCGGTCGACCTCCCTGGTGCTGGTGAAGTCCTCCACGACCGCGACCGGAACGCCGGTCGCGCCCAACGTCCCGGCGATCTCACGGGAGGTGAGGATGGCAACGGCCTCGGCCGCCTTCCCCCTGGCGGAGATGGTGTCGGTGGCCTCCACGGTGACGTGACGGCCCCAGCCCCAGTGGTCGAGCACCCGCTCCAGCGTGGACTTGAGGAAGAGACTGGTACCGAGACCGTTGCCGCAGACCGTCAGGATCCGGTGGACGGCGCGGCTCCCGTCTACGACGGGGAGTTCGACGTCCTCGTCCCGCCGGTGGCACGCATCCGGACCGGCGAGCAACCTGCACACCGCCTCGGCATCGGCGGCCTCCCGCAGTGCACGGGCGGTACCTGGCTCGTCGAGCAGTCGCGCCAGCGCAGCGAGCGCCGCCGTATGCGCGCCCTGGTCCCGCGCCGCGAGGGCGACGACGAGGTGCACCGGATCGTTCGTCTCGTGCCCGAACTCCACCGGCGCCGCCGGACGGACCCAGGACATCGCGGTCCTGAGCACCGCGGGCGAGGGGCGGGCGTGCGCCAGGGCGAAGCCGGGCGCGATCACGATGTACGGACCGTTCTCCGCCACATTCTCGATCATCTCGGCGGTGTACGCGGTGGTCGACGCGCCCGTGTCCACCAGCAGCCCACCGGCCGTCCGGATCGCGGCTCGCCAGTCCGACACGGGCACGTCCAGGCGCACGGCCGCGGCGGGGAGGAGATCGTTCAGTGCTGCCATGCCGGGACTCTACGGGCGTGTGGCCGGCCGTGCACCGGTGCGTGGAAGGGGAGTTGGGGCCGACGTCGGGGTTGGGGGTTCGGGTGGGGATCAGGGTCTGCTCAGGGGCGGATCAGGGTTGGCGAGCGGGTGGGTGGGCTCGGGCGCGGGGACACATGAGTCAGGACGAGGAAGGACGACAGACGACAGCGAAGCCCGAGGAAGACGCAGGCAGGAAGGCCGAGGAGGCAGCGATGAAAGACATGACTACGGCCGCAGCAGGCGCAGTTGTCGCACCTGAGGAAGCAACTGACGCAACGACGAAGGTGACTGGGGGCATGAGCGCGCACGGCGCGGTGCCGGGACCGGCGTACCGGTGGCGGCCGGCGAAAGGTGCGATGGGTATCGTGACGCCGCGTGGGCGACAGCACCGTATGGACTCTGGCAATCGCGGCAGTGACGGGCGGTACGGCGGTACTGGCCAGTTGGGTAGCCAGCCGTGGCAGTACGCGGGCTGCCCGCATACAGGCGGAGACGGCGGCACGCTCACAGCGGGCCGAGCGCCTGCGGGAGAGTCGGCGCACCGCTTACCTGGACCTGATCGAACAGACCCACCGGATCGGCGAGTTGTACTGGGAGATCTCAGCGGAGCTGCGAGAGCCGGCCTCCGCAGAGCGGGCCGCCAGGCTCGACATACTGCTCGACCGGGAGGTCGCGGAGTACGCGAAGATCCGACGCTGCGCCAGGGTCGTGGAGTTGGAGGGCCCACCCTCGGCCGCAGCCGCGGCACTCGCCCTCCAGAAGGCCACCGGCCCCTTCTACGATGCGCTTCGGCCAGGCACGGCCGAGGGCAAGGACTGCCGCGAGGAGTTCGACGCCGCATACAGCCCCTTCTGGAAGGCACTGGAGACCTTCGTGGACGCGGCCCGAGACGCCCACCAGACGGATTGAGCACCCTCCGGCCGGAGTTGGGGAACACGCGCGTAAACGCCGCCCCCGTTCGCACCCGATCCCGACCCTGACTCCGGCCGACCGAACCGGGCGGCCGCCGATCATGCCGCCATAGATCACATGTAGACCGATACAGGCATGGCCCCAGCCACAACAACCACACCACGGCCCCAGCCACAACCACAACCAGGCAACACGGGCGCCCATACGCGACCATTAAGCAGGGGCGCGCAACCACCGCCGAGTGGCCCTGCTCCCCTGCCAACGAATGCGCAACCCGTAACCAGAGTGACCACACAGTCACCGTGAGGCATCGCACCCATCACCATCTCGGCGGCGAAAACCCCGACGATCCCGTAGCCGCCCCGCTCCACTCCAGACCAACCAACCACCCCCACCACACCCACTCCCCCGCACTCATCACTCATTCGGCGTAATTGCGTGACCGCCCACGCCACCCCGCTCACTTCACCGCACGAGGCAGGAATCAGCGCGGAAGGGCAGCACGAAACGAAACCGTCGTACGGCGTGACGGCCCGCCCCGAACCCGGGCAGCCGAGGCGGCGCACATGGCGCCTGCGTACGATATCGGGGATGAAATAGCGCCTTTGCGACCCGCCGGCGAAGGCATGTGCGCCTTTCGGCTGCCCAAACCGCGGGTGGTAATTCCGCTCGTCGTGCTCGACCCGTCGCGCCCGACAATTCATCCGCACCCTGACCCCGATCCACCCCGTTCAAGCCTCCTCAGCTCTCCTCAACCCTTTCGACCGAAACGGACCCGTCCTTCTCACCCTGGGAGTTCGGAATGGCACAGGAAGCCGACAGCACCGTCTGGAATTGCCCGTTCGATTACGCCGAGGCGTTGGAGTTCGATCCGACGCTCAGGCGGATCATGACCGAAGAGCCCGTCGCACGCATTCGGCTACCGTACGGCGAGGGCGAGGCGTGGCTGGTCACGCGGTACGAAGACGTGCGGACGGTGACGACGGACCGGCGGTTCAGCCGGCACGCCATCGTCGGGCGGGACTTCCCGCGCATGACGCCGGAGCCGATCGTGCAGGACGAGGCCATCAACGTGATGGACCCGCCCGCGAGCAGCCGGCTGCGGAGCTTGGTCTCCAAGGCGTTCGCCCCGAAGCAGGTGGAGCGGATGCGAGCGCGCACCCAGCACGCCGTGGACGACCTGCTGGACCGCATGGTCGAGGACGGGGCGCCAGGTGACCTGATGGAGAACCTCGCGTCGCCACTGCCGCTGACGACCATCTGCGAGGTGCTGGACATCCCTGAGGGCGAGCGCGCACAACTGCGCGCGTACGCCCGCACGATGATGAACGTCAGCCTCGACAACAAGGAAAACGCCATCCACGCCAAGGCGAACATGCGGGAGTACTTCAAGGAGTTGACCGCACGGCGCCGGCGCGACCCTGGCGACGACCTGATCAGCGCCCTGGCGACGGCCCGCGTCGGGGACGAGGTCCTCGACGAGAAGGAGCTCACCGTCATGGCCATGGTGCTCCTGATCACCGGCCAGGACACCACCACGTACGAGATCGGCAACCTCTCCTACATGTTGCTGACCCGGCCCAAGGACCTGGCGATGCTGCGCGCGCACCCCGAGGCGCTGCCACAGGCTCTGGAGGAGCTGCTGCGCTTCATTCCGTTCCGCAAGGGCGTCGGCATCCCGCGAGTCGCGCTGGAGGACGTCGAGTTGAGCGGCGTGACGATCCGGGCCGGGGACATCGTGCACGTCTCGTACCTGACGGCCAACCGGGACCCGAAGAAGTTCGAGCGCCCCGACGAGGTGGACCTGACGCGCGAGACCACCGGCCACATGACGTTCGGCTGGGGCGGGCACCACTGCCTGGGCGCCCCGCTGGCCCTCACCGAAATGCAGGTGGCGCTGGGCACGTTGCTGAAGCGCTTCCCCGAGCTGAAGTTGGCGAAGCCCGCCGAGGAACTGCGCTGGAACGAGACCGCGATCTGGCGCTATCCACTGGCCTTGCCGGTGGTGTGGTGAGGTACCGGGGCCGCGGGAATCCGCGGCCCCGACCGCGGAATGCGGAACTCACTCCCTTGGCGTACGGTCTAGGAATGACCCATCTGCACGGGGAAAGTCCATTCTTCGACGGATGGCCCGCTCGCGTCCTTCCAGGGGTCTGTGTCATCGGGCCGATGGAATCTCCTGAGATTCCGCCGGCCGACAACGGAAGCGACCACGACGCGAATTACAGAGCAGAAAAAGCACTGGGCGGACCACAGTCTGCAAGGAGTGCATCCGATGGCGGTTTTGTGCAAACCGGCAATCGCGGTCCCTGAGTACATCATCACCAGGGACGACACCCTCGAACTGGCACGGCAGCTGCACGGCAACCACGCCCAGCTGAAACTCGTGCTGAGACTCATCGAGCATACGGGCGTAGCGCGTCGACACCTGATCCAGCCCATCGACAAGGTGCTGGAGCATCCCGGATTCGACGCCCGCAGCGCGATCTACGAGGAGGAGTCCAAGGCACGCGTCCCCGCCGTGGTGCGCAAGGCACTGGACCAGGCGGAGTTGGAGCCGCGGGACATCGACCTGATCGTCTACGTCTCGTGCACCGGCTTCATGATGCCGTCGCTGACGGCGTGGCTCATCAACCACATGGGATTCCGGTCGGACACCCGGCAGGTCCCCATCGCCCAACTCGGCTGCGCCGCGGGAGGCGCCGCGATCAACCGCGCGCACGACTTCTGCCGGGCCTACCCGGAAGCCAACGTCCTGCTCGTCGCCTGCGAGTTCTGCTCGCTGTGCTACCAGCCCACGGACGTGGGCGTCGGATCGCTGCTGTCCAACGGCCTGTTCGGGGACGCGGTCGCGGCGGCCGTGATGCGCGGCAGGGGCGGCACGGGCGTCCACCTCGAACGGAACGCCTCCTACCTGATACCGCACACCGAGGACTGGATCTCGTATGCGGTGCGCTCCACGGGATTCCACTTCCAGTTGGACAAGCGGGTCCCGGGAACGATGGAGCCGCTCGCGCCGGCGCTCCGCGCGCTGGCCGAGGAACACCAATGGGACGCGGGCAACCTGGACTTCTACATCGTCCACGCCGGCGGCCCGCGCATCCTCGACGACCTCAGCCGTTTCCTCGGCGTCCCCCGCGAGGCGTTCCGCTTCAGCCGGGCGACACTGACCGAGTACGGCAACATAGCCAGCGCGGTGGTGCTGGACGCACTGGCCCGCATGTTCGACGAGGAGTCAGCGCAGGAGGGCCAGCGCGGCCTCCTGGCCGGCTTCGGCCCCGGCATCACCGCGGAGATGGCGCTGGGGACGTGGTCGTCGACGGCGACGTGAAGCACGGGGCGCACGGGCGGAATCACGCCCGGCGCCGCTGGACCGGCGACGGTTCAACTCACCAACAGGGATGGCGAGTTGAACCGTCGCCCCACACCCCCGCGACTGAGGGCCTTCTACCGCCCCTTCTTCACCGACTCCAGGATCACCACGCACTCCACGTGATGGGTCATCGGGAAGAGGTCGAACGCGCGCATGCGGCGGGGGGCGTAGCCGGCGTCGCGGAAGTAGGCGAGGTCGCGGGCGAGGGCCGCCGGGTCGCAGGCCACGTAGGCGATGCGGCGGGGGGTGAGGGTGGCGAGGTGCTGGACGGTCTGCTTGCCGGCGCCGGCGCGGGGCGGGTCGAGGACGACGAGGTCGACGTCGGTGATGCCGGTGCGGGGGAGGACCTGCTCGACCTTGCCGCGCTCGATGCGGACCCGGTCGAGGTCGGCGAGGTTGTGCTCGGCGTCCTCGACGGCGCGCTTGCTCGCTTCGATGCCGAGGACCGCGCCCTTGTCGCCGACCCGCTCGGCGAGGGCGCCGGCGAAGAGGCCGACACCGCAGTAGAGGTCGAGGGCCATGTCGCCCTTCTTGGGCATCAGGCCCTGCATGACGGCCTCGACGAGGAGGTCGGCGGCCTTCGGGTGGACCTGCCAGAAGCCGCCGTTGCCGACCCGCCAGGTGCGGCCGGCGGCGCGTTCGCGGACGAAGGGGCGGCCGTGGACGCGGTGGACGGCCTTGTCCTTCTCGCCGATGCGGAGGACGGAGACCGGCTTGTCGAGTTCGACGATCGGGAGGCGGCCGCCGGGGCGGGGGGTGAGGACGACCTGGCGGTCGTGCGAGCCGGTGGCGGCGATCGCCTCGACGGTGGCGATCTGCGGCCAGGTGCGCTGCTCGATGCCGAGTTCGGAGACGCCGGGGGCGGCGATCATGCAGTGGGTGACCGGCTCGACGTCGTGCGAGCGGTGCTTGCGCAGGCCGGGGCGGCCCTCGGCGTCGACGGCGTACTGCACGCGGGTGCGCCAGGCCGGGACCTCGCCCTTGGCGACCTTGTCGCCGGGGGCCGGTTCGACGGTGCCGTCCCAGCCGCTCTCCTCGGGGGTGAGGCCGGCCAGTCGCGCCAACTGCTCGGTGATGACGGCGGCCTTGAGGCGGCGCTGGGCACCGGGCGCGGCGTGCTGCCAGTCGCAGCCGCCGCACCGGCCGGGGCCGGAGAACGGGCAGGGCGCCGCGACGCGGTCCTTGGAGGCGTCGAAGATCTCGACGGCGTCGGCGCGCAGGAAGCGGGCGCCCTCCTCGCCGTCGGTGACGCGGGCGCGGACCCGTTCGCCGGGCAGCGCGTGCCGGACGAAGAGGACCTGACCGGCTTCGGTGCGGGCGATGCAGTGGCCGCCGTGCGCGACCGGGCCGACCTCGACCTCGTACTCCTCGCCGACCATCGACTTCCTGGATTCCGGCGGCGTGTCCGGCTGCATGGCGGGGAGCTCCTGGGTAGGCGTGGGGCGAAAACCGTGACGGCTGGCTTCCGGGTGGAGGCCAGCCGTCCATTCTACGGGGTGTGGCACGGTGCGCCGGCCCCCGAGCGGGGCCGGCGCCGGGTTCACTTCTTCGTGGCCGCGGCTTCCTTCTTCGGTGCGGAGACCGGGCCGCGCCGGACCGAGCCGGGGGCGTTCCACTCGGCGCGCTTGCGGGCGCGCTTCTTGGCGGCCTCGGAGGAGTCCAACTGCCAGGGCACCGAGGTGACCATGACGCCGGGGGTGAAGAGGAGGCGTCCCTTCAGGCGCAGTGCGGACTGGTTGTGCAGCAGGTGCTCGTACCAGTGGCCGACGACGTACTCGGGGATGTAGACGGAGACCGCATCGCGCGGGCTCTCCCGGCGCAGCGACTTGACGTAGTCGATGATCGGCCGGGTGATCTCGCGGTACGGGGAGGCCAGGACCTTCAGCGGCACCTCGATGCCGCGGCGCTCCCACTCGGCACGCAGGGCGCGGGTGTCGGCCTGGTCGACGTCGACGCTGACGGCTTCCAGGGTGTCCGAGCGCATCAGCTTGGCGTAGTTCAGGGCACGCAGGGTGGGCTTGTGCACCTTGGAGACCAGGACGATGGAGTGGACGCGCGAGGGGCGGACGACCTCGTCGTCGGGGAGGTCGGGGGCGGCGATCTCGTCGGCGACCCGGTCGTAGTGACGGCGGATCGCGGTCATCGTGACGAAGAAGATGACCATGCCGAGGAGGGCGACCCAGGCTCCGTGGGTGAACTTCGTCAGCAGCACGACGACGAGGACGAGGCCGGTGAAGAAGGCGCCGAAGGTGTTGATGGCGCGGGAGCGGTGCATCCGGTGGCGCTTGGCCTGGTCCTTCTCGCTCCGCAGGTGGCGGTTCCAGTGCCGGACCATGCCGATCTGACTGAGCGTGAAGGAGACGAAGACGCCGACGATGTAGAGCTGGATCAGGCGGGTGGAGTCCGCGCCGTAGAGGTAGACCAGGACGGTGGCGGCGCCGGCCAGCAGCACGATGCCGTTGGAGAACGCCAGCCGGTCGCCGCGGGTGTGCAACTGGCGCGGCAGGTAGCGGTCCTGGGCGAGGATCGAGCCGAGCAGCGGGAAGCCGTTGTAGGCGGTGTTGGCGGCGAGGAAGAGGACCAGCGCGGTGGCCGCGGCGAGGACGACGAAAAGGAAGCTGCCCTTGCCGAAGACCGCCTCGGCGACCTGCGAGATCACCGGGTTCTGGGTGTAACCGGAGCCGACCGGACGGCCGTTGTGGAGCAGGTCGGTGGCCGGCTTCTCGGCCATCCGCACGTGCGTGGTCATGGCCAGCGCGATGATGCCGCAGAACATGGTGACGGCCAGCCCGCCCATGAGGGCGAGGGTGGTCGCGGCGTTCTTCGACTTCGGCTTGCGGAAGGCGGGCACGCCGTTGGAGATCGCCTCGACGCCGGTGAGCGCGGCACATCCGGAGGAGAAGGCGCGCAGCAGGAGGAAGATCAGCGCGAAGCCGGCGAGTCCGCCCTGCTCGGCGTGGATGGTGTAGTCGGCGGTGGGGGCCTTCATGGTGTCGCCGAGGACCAGGCCGCGGAACGCGCCCCAGAGGATCATGATGAAGACGCCGGCCACGAAGACGTACGTGGGGATGGCGAAGAGCTTGCCGGACTCCTTGACGCCGCGCAGGTTCATCAGCGTCAGCAGCACGATGATCGCGATGGCGCACAACGTCTTGTGCTCGACGACGAACGGGACCGCGGAGCCCAGGTTTTCCACTCCGGAGGAGATGGAGACCGCGACGGTCAGGACGTAGTCGACGAGGAGCGCGCTGGCGACGGTCAGGCCGGCCTTCGGCCCGAGGTTGGTGGTGGCGACCTCGTAGTCACCGCCGCCGCTCGGGTAGGCGTGCACGTTCTGCCGGTACGACGCGACGACGGTGAACATCAGCACCACGACCGCGACCGCGATCCAGGGGCTGAAGTGATACGCGGAGACCCCCGCCACGGAGAGGACGAGCAGCACCTCGCCGGGCGCGTAGGCCACGGAGGAGAGCGGGTCGGAGGCGAAGACGGGGAGTGCGATGCGCTTGGGGAGAAGGGTCTCGGCGAGCCTGTCGCTGCGCAGTGCGCGCCCGATCAAGATCCGTTTGGGCACGTCGGTCAGTTTGGACACCAGAGGATGCTAAGCCTTCGTCAAGGTGCTCGCCCACCCGCCATCCGGACGTGTAAGGGCACTCGAATGCGCCACGGCTCACAGAGTCGCCCGACTCCGCATCGACTGCCCGTTACTTCCACGAAATCTGCACGTCAGAGGGTGGCGGCCCCGTCGGTGCGGGGTATCCCGTGGAGCCGGGGCTCGTGGCGGACGTCACGAGCCCCGGGCGTGTCGCGGTTGCGCGGGTTCACTCCGCGTGCGCCGGCCGCGGCCGGCGCGAGAGCAACTCGCCCAGTCCCTCCCTGGTCGCGGCCAACAGCACCACATCGCGCGGCCGGAGAACGTAGTCGTTCAGTTCGTCCGCCAGGTGTGCCGGCGGCCGTCCCGGGCCCGGCTGCGGACCGTCCGCCGCGAGCGGCTCCGCCGGCGCGTCCGACGCGGAGGCGTCGACGGCCAACACCCGCAGCCGCCCCGGGCGCAACACCGCGCCGACCGTGCGTCCCTCCAGAGCGGCATGCCCGCCGACCTCCACCCGGGCCACCAGCAACACCCGTCGCTCCACCGGGATCGCGCCCAGGATCTCCCGGCCCATCATCGCCCCGGCGAACGCCGGCGCCGCCAGGAAGGAGACGCTGCGGCTGCGGGTCCGCGCGCCCGGGTGGGCGGCGCGCAACGTCCGGTAGACGGCGGCGGCGAACCCGTCGTCGAAGATCCGCAGGGTCACCCGCAGCCGCGGATTGACCGACCTGGCGTACAGCGCGGCCTCCAGATTGGTGGTGTCCTCGCTGGTCAACGCGAGCAGGGTGCGGGCCCGTTCGGCCAGCGCCGCCTCCAGCACCCCCTCCTGCGTGACATCGCCGACGACGGTCGGCACCCGCAGCCGACGGGCCAGGGCGATGCCCCGCGCCTCCGGGTCGGCCTCGATGCACACCACCGGGATGCGCATCTCGTGCAGCCGCGCGAGCACCCGGGTACCGACCTTCCCCAGGCCCAGCAGCACCACATGACCGGAGAGTCCGCGCGGCGGCCGGCGCAGCGCCGAGGCGCTGCGGAAGGTGCCCAGCCCCTCGAACGCCGCCGCCACCAGCACCGGGAGCAACAGCAGCCCGACCAACCCGGCCAACAACTGGAGCACCTTGCGCGCCAACGACCCGTCGAGCGCCGGCTCGTCGATCGCGAACAGGTCGAGCAGCGTGAGGTACGCCGCGTGCAGCGGTTGCTCCCCCGTGGTCAGGGACGCGGCCACGGCCAGCGCCAACACCGCCCCGACGAAGCCCGCCAGCGACCAGCGCAGCCGCGGGGAGAACAGGGACGTCAGCGGCGCACCCCGGCCGCGGAGTCGCCTGGGCCGCACCGTCCGGCCCGTGTAGGCGACGGTCTCCAGGACGACCCGGCCGCGGTCCGCGGCCGCCCCCGCAGTGGCGTCGTCCGGCAGCAGCACCGGGCCGTCGTCGCCCGCTCCCGCCTCGGACGCGCCCGCCGCGCCGGGCTGCTCACCGGGCGACGGCGACAGCAGCGCCAGGGTGCACAAGCGCCGCGCTCCGGCCGGCCCGGACTGCCCCGGCGCACGCTCCACGGCGCGCAGCATCAGTCCGTCCGCCTCGATGACCTTGCTGGTTCCCGCGACCGCGGTGGCCACCAGCGCCGGGGCGACGGTGTCGGTGTCGGAGAGCACCGTGGTGGACGCCTCGGCCCCCATCGGTCGGGCGCCGTCCACCGCCCGACCCGCGCCGACCGCCGCGGCCTGGTCCAACAACTCCTCCAGGTGCTGGCCGAGTTTGCGGTTGTAGAGCCGGATGACCAGCCGCAGTCGGGGGTTGAGGCGGCGGGCGCGGAGCGCGGCGTGGATGTTGAGATCGTCGTCGTCGTGGACCAGCGCCAGCGCACCCGCCCCGGTGATGCCCGCCTCGACCAGCGTCGCGTCGTCCACCTGGTCAGCCTCCAGGACCCGGACCGGTTCCTGCGGCGGCTCGACGTCCTCACCCGATACCGGGGGCGCGCCGGGCCCGGTGCGCCCGACCGCCGCCGACATCCGGCCGAGCAGCGCGGTGGCCCGGCCGAGGCCGCGGGACGGCGCGGGGATACGGGAGCGGCGCGGCTCCCGTGCGGACGGCACGACCAGGGTCACCCGTTCGCGGTAGACGTCACGGAGTTCGGCGGCGAGCCGGTGGGCCAGCGCGTCGTCACCGCACACCACCATGTGCGGTGCGGTAGCGCCCTGTTGGGGCTGATGTGGCAGTTGAGGCACACGTCGTAGCGTGCCCTACCCGTCCGCCCCCACGCAGCCCACCGCACCATCCCGCGCTGCCGCACCACCGCCCCACGACGGCCCGGACCCCACCGCGCCCCCTGTCGAGCCCACCGTTACGGCTACGGTTGTACCGGACCACGGTGCGGCCGGCGCCCCCGTCTGACGCACCGGGCCGCCGTCGCGGACAGCGGCTCCGTGGCGCCGGAACGTCGGAGAAGGAAGTAGTGAGCAGGGTGTTTGGTCAGGTCAGCGCGCTAGTACAGGGCACGGGGTAATCAGCATGCACATCGTCATCATGGGGTGCGGCCGCGTGGGCTCCGCGCTGGCGCAGACCCTGGAGGGCCAGGGCCACACCATCGCGGTGATCGACCAGGACCCGACCGCGTTCCGCCGGCTCGGCTCCGCCTTCGGCGGCCGCCGGGTCACCGGAGTCGGCTTCGACCAGGACACCCTCCGCGAAGCCGGCATCGAGGAGGCGGGCGCCTTCGCCGCCGTCTCCAGCGGTGACAACTCCAACATCATCGCCGCCCGGGTGGCCCGCGAGATGTTCGGCGTCGAGAACGTCGCGGCCCGCATCTACGACCCGCGCCGCGCCGAGGTCTACCAGCGCCTCGGCATCCCCACCGTCGCCACCGTCCGTTGGACCGCCGACCAGATGCTCCGCCGGTTGCTGCCCTCGGGCGCCGAGCCCCTGTGGCGCGACCCCAGCGGCGGCGTCCAACTGGCCGAGGTGCACACCTCCACCTCCTGGGTCGGCCACAAGATCAGCAAGCTGCAGGAAGAGACCGGCGTCCGCGTCGCCTTCCTCACCCGCCTGGGAGAGGCCATGCTGCCGACCTCCCAGACGGTCCTCCAGGAAGGCGATCTGGTGCACGTGATGATGCGCACCGACGAAGTGGAGAAGGTCGAGGCGGCATTCGCCCAGGGTCCCGAGGAGGCGCACGCATGAGGGTCGCGATCGCAGGCGCCGGCGCGGTGGGCCGTTCCATCGCCGGCGAACTCCTGGAAAACGGGCACGAGATCCTGCTCATCGACAAGGCGCCCACCGCCATCTCCGTCGAGCGGGTCCCGCTCGCCGAGTGGCTGCTGGCGGACGCCTGCGAGATCACCTCGCTCGACGAGGCCGCGCTCCAGCGCTGCAACGTCGTCATCGCCGCGACCGGCGACGACAAGGTGAACCTCGTCGTCTCGCTGCTCGCCAAGACCGAGTACGGCGTGCCCCGGGTCGTCGCCCGCGTCAACAACCCCAAGAACGAATGGCTGTTCAACGAAGCCTGGGGCGTCGACGTCGCGGTCTCCACCCCGCGGCTGATGTCCGCCCTCGTCGAGGAGGCGGTCAGCGTCGGCGACCTCGTCCGGCTGCTGCGCTTCAGCCACGGCGACGCCAACCTCGTCGAGCTCACCCTCCCCCCGGAGGCCGCCCTGGCCGGCACCCGGGTCGGCGACGTCGAGTGGCCCGAGGACACCTCCCTGGTGACGATTATCCGCGGCACCCGGGTCCTCACCCCCAACAAGGACGACGCCCTCGAAGCCGGCGACGAGCTGCTGTTCGTCGCCGCCCAGTCCCGCGAGGAGCAGTTGGAGGACCTGCTGTCGGTCCGCCGCACCGACGGCTGAACCGCCCGCGACACGCGAAGGGCCCGGGAGCCGTGTGGCTCCCGGGCCCTTCGCCCGTCCCTCTCCCTCAGCGGCGGTGCCGCGGTGCCCCGCTGCCGCGCTCGGCGGCCGCGTCCGGCTCCAACAGCCCGCGCTGCCGCTCCCGTTCGGCCTCCTCCGCCTTCTCCTGCGCCTCCATCTCCGCGAAGACATCGATCGGCGCGGGCGCCTTCACCAGGAACATCCAGGTGAGGTAGAGCGCCAACAGGAACGGCGGGATCTTCAACGCCACCAGCACCCAGCCCAACTGCGTGGTGTCCGCCCACCAGTACAGCGGGAAGAGGATCAGGCACTTGCCGAGCAGGATCAGGCCCCACGCCCAACTGGCCTTCGCATACGCCTTCTTGCGCCCCGGATTCCGCGTGCGCCAGGAGAGGTTCTCCTTGAAGACCGGCCCCAGGATCAGCCCGATCAACGGGACGCCCGCCAGCGTCGTCACGATGTAGGCCAGCGCCAGCCCCAGCGTGTAGAGCATGCCCGGCAGGTAGAAGTCCTTGGCGTTGCCGGTCATCATCGCGAAGACCACGCCGAAGGCCACCCCGAACACCCCGCTGAAGGCGTGCTTGACGGTGCCCTTCCGCACCAGCCGCACCACGCACAGCACCAGCGACACCGCCAGCGCCGCGATCGCCGAGACGTGCAGGTCCTTGTTGACCGTGAAGATCGCGACGAAGAGCAGACCCGGTAGCACCGTCTCCACCATGCCGCGCACGCCACCGAACGCCTCGAACAGCGCCGCCTCGGTCACCTCCCTGCCGCCGGCATCGACGGTGGCGGTCGGCGCGCCCACCGGACGATCGGTGGAAACGGAAGCCTCAGGTTCAGTGGTCGGTCGGTCGTACGACGTCACCGGCTACTCCTGTCCGAGCGGTCGCAGTTCGTACTTGGGATTGAAGAGCACCCGGCGCCCGTGACTCAGCGAGACCCGGCCCGAGGCGATGAGCTTACGGCCCGGCTCGATCCCGACGATGGAACGGCGACCCAGCCACACCACGTCGAGCGCCGCGGAGCCGTCGAACAGCTCCGCCTCCAGCGCGGGCACACCGGCGCGCGGCCGCAGCGTGACATGCCGCAGGGTGCCGGAAACCTTCACTATCTGTCGGTCGTCACAGTCGCATATCCGGGTGCACCCCGTCGCCTGCGCGTCCTCCTGCAACTCGGCGGACTGCAGCTCCTCCTCGGAGGACGACAGCCTGTCGAGCATCCGGCGGAACCGGCCGGCCGGCTTCTCGGGTCGGGTCCCAGCACTCATAACCCCAGCGTACCGGGGCCCGCCCGGCCTCCCCCGCCCCCCGCACAACCCCCGGAAACCCCGCGTTCACCCCCCGAAGCAACAGCCCTCCCCCGCCCCACCGTCCCCACGGCCCCCACACCACCCCCGGGCAACGGCCGCGTCGCGCCGTCACCCCTCGAACCGATATCCCATCCCCGGCTCCGTGATGAAGTGCCGCGGGTGCGACGGATCGCCCTCCAGCTTCCGCCGAAGCTGCGCCATGTACACCCGCAGATAGTTGGTCTCGGTGCCGTACGACGGCCCCCACACCTCCTGGAGCAACTGCTTCTGGCTGACCAGTCGGCCCTGGTTGCGGACCAGGACCTCCAGCAGGTGCCACTCCGTGGGCGTCAGACGGATGTCCCGACCGCCCCGGTTGACCTTCTTCGCCGCCAGATCGACCGTGAACCCCTCGGTCTCCACGATCACCTCGTCGTCCGCCGGCCCGGTCGGCTCCGCCCGGCGCACCGCCGCCCGCAGCCGCGCCAGCAGCTCGTCCATCCCGAACGGCTTGGTCACGTAGTCGTCGGCGCCCGCGTCCAGCGCCTCCACCTTCTCGTCCGACGTCTGCCGGGCGGACAGCACCAGGATCGGGACTCTCGACCAGCCGCGCAGTCCCTTGATGACCTCCACCCCGTCCATATCGGGCAGTCCCAGGTCCAGGACCACGACATCGGGATGGCGGGCCGCGGCGAGCTTCAGGGCCGTCGCCCCGTCCGGGGCGGCGTCCACCTCGTACTTGCGCGCCTTCAGGTTGATCACAAGGGCGCGGACGATCTGCGGCTCGTCATCGACCACAAGCACCCGGTTCACTGGCGTTCTCCTCGCGGTGTCGGTCGCCGACGGACAACGCCCGCCGGCCAGGTGGTGAGTGCGGCCGGTATTGCCCGACCGCCGTGCTGGGCCCCTCCCGGGCCACGCGGCGGGCACGTACCGTCACCGGAACGCGGCCGTATCCCGCCGCAGGTACGACCGCCCAGGCCCCGACTCATGTCGTCGCCTGCGCCGGAAGATCAGGGCGGACCGGCGGAACGCCCGGGGCGGCGGGAAGCGTCAGCACCATCGTCATGCCGCCCCCCGGAGTGTCCTCCGCCGCCAACGTCCCACCGATCGCCTCCGCGAAACCACGCGCCACGGCCAGCCCGAGCCCCACCCCGGCGCCCCGCGGAGCGTCCCCGTACCGCTGGAACGGCTCGAAGATCCGGTCCTTGGCGCTGTCCGGCACCCCCGGACCCCGGTCGGCGATCCGCAGCTCCACCCGGTCGCCGAGCGCGCTGGCCGCGACCAGCACCGCCTCCCCGTCCGGGCTGTACTTCACGGCGTTCTCCACCAGATTGGCCACCGACCGCTCCAGCAGCCCCGGGTCCACCGCCACCATCGGCAGCTCCTCCGGGATGTCCAACGCGACACTGCCCTCCGGGACACCGCCCAGCGCCATCGGCACCACCTCGTCGAGGTCGATCTCCCGGATCAGCGGCGTGACCGTCCCGGTCTGCAGCCGCGACATGTCCAGCAGATTGCCCACCAGGTGATCCAGCCGGTCCGCGCCCGCCTCGATGCCCTCCAGCAGCTCCGCCTCGTCCTCCTCCGACCACGCCACATCGTCCGACCGCAACGACGTCACCGACGCCTTGATGCTCGCCAGCGGCGTCCGCAGATCATGGCTGACCGCGGCCAGCAACGCGGTCCGTATCCGGTTGCCCTCCGCCAGCTCCTGGGCCCGCTCGGCCTCTCCCACCAGCCGCTGCCGGTCCAGGACGACGGCGGCCTGCGCGGCGAACGCGGCCAGCACCCGGCGGTCCTCCGCCGGCAGCACCCGGCCGGTCAGCGCCAGCGCCATGTGGTCCCCCACCGGCATGTCCACGTCCGCGTCCTCGGGGCGCCGCAGCGGGGGCACGCTCTCGTCGCCGCCGGCCCGGCCCGCGCACGTCCACGGATCGACGTCGCTGCGCCGCTCCAGCAGCGCCACGGTGTCCATCCCGAACGTCTCCCGCACCCGCTCCAGCAGCGCGTCCAGCGTGGTCTCGCCGCGCAGCACGCTGCCCGCCAGGAACGACAGGATCTCCGACTCGGCGCGCAACCGCGCCGCCTGGTGGGTCCGCCGGGTGGCCAGATCCACCACCGACGCCACCGACACCGCCACCGCGAAGAAGATCGCTATCGCCACGATGTTCTTCGGGTCGTTGACCGTGAGCGTGTGGGTGGGCGGCGTGAAGTAGAAGTTCAGCAGCAACGAGCCGACCGCCGCCGACGCCAGCGCCGGCAACTGCCCACCGAGCAGCGCCGCGATGACCGTCAGGAACAGGAACAGCAGCACGTCGTTGGCGAGCCCCGGCCCGTTCGAGATCTTGGTCAGCAGCAACGACAACAGCGCCGGACCGCCGACCCCGACCAGCCAGCCGGCGACGATCCTCGACCGCCCCAGCCGCGCCCCCCGCGCCACCGGCAGCCCCCGGCCCTTGGCCACCTCGTCGTGCGTCACGATGTGCACGTCGAGGTCCGGCCCGGACTCCCGGGCCACCGTCGCCCCCACACCCGGGCCGAAGATGTACTGCCACGACTTGCGGCGGCTCGATCCGAGCACGATCTGAGTGGCGTTCACCCCCCGGGCGAACTCCAGCAACGCGCTCGGTATGTCGTCCCCGATGACGTGATGGAAGGTCCCGCCGAGGTCCTCCACCAGGGTCCGCTGGACCGCGAGTTCCTTCGGCGAGGCCGAGGTCAGCCCGTCGCTGCGGGCGATGTAGACGGCGAGCACCTCGCTGCCCGACCCCTTCGCGGCCATCCGCGCGGCCCGGCGGATCAGCGTCCGCCCCTCCGGACCGCCGGTCAGCCCGACCACGATCCGCTCCCGCGCCTGCCACGTCGAGCGGATCGAATGCTCCGCCCGGTACTGCTGGAGGTACTCGTCCACCCGGTCGGCCACCCACAGCAGCGCCAGCTCCCGCAGCGCGGTGAGGTTGCCCGGCCGGAAGTAGTTCGACAGCGCCGCGTCGACCTTGTCCGACTGGTAGATGTTGCCGTGCGCCATCCGCCGCCGGATCGCCTGCGGCGACATGTCGACCAACTCGATCTGGTCGGCCCGCCGGACGACCTCGTCCGGCACCGTCTCCCGCTGCCGCACTCCCGTTATTGACTCGACGACGTCCCCGAGCGATTCCAGGTGCTGGATGTTCACCGTCGAGATCACCGTGATCCCGGCTTCCAGCAACTCCTCGACGTCCTGCCAGCGCTTGCCGTTGCGGGACCCGGGAACGTTGGTGTGCGCCAGCTCGTCGACCAGCGCCACGGCCGGTTTCCGCTCCAGCACCGCGTCGACGTCCATCTCCGTGAACGTCGACCCGCGGTACTCCAGCTCCCGTCGCTGCACCTGCTCCAGGCCGTGCAGCATCACCTCGGTGCGGGGCCTGCCGTGGTGCTCGACGAACGCCACCACGACGTCCGTACCGCGCTCCACGCGCCGATGCGCCTCCGACAGCATCGCGTACGTCTTGCCGACGCCCGGTGCCGCGCCGAGATATATCCGTAGCTTGCCGCGTGCCATGGCCCCATTGTCTTACGTGAAGGCCGCCCCCACCGGGCTAGACCTGATGCGACCCTACCGACCGTTTCGCCGAAAAAAGCCCCAGGTAGCGGCTTCTCGCCCGGTCTTTACGCGACTCTGATACACCTTCTGAGCAGGGAGCTGATCGGGCTGCCGGGCACTCTGGTAAGGGACGCCACCGACCCTCCGGCGACCGCCTCCGGGCCGCCGAAACGGGTCGCCCGCGACCGGAATCACTGGCCGAAACAAAGCGATCGCCCCTGCCGAGACCCCCTGCCACGATGCCTCCCATGACCCCCATGTCCCCCACGAGCCACCCGACCCCCGCCTCCTCCGAACACCCCACCAGCGCCGCCTCGGTGCGCGTCGTCCACACCGCCGACCTCGACACCGCCACCCTCAACGCCGCCCGCATCCTCCTCTACGACGTCTTCGACGACATGACCGCCGAGGACTGGGAGCACGCCCTCGGCGGCCTGCACGCCCTCGTCCACGAGGACGGCGAACTGATCGGCCACGCCGCCGTCGTCCAACGCCGCCTACTGCACAACGGCCGGGCCCTGCGCTGCGGCTACGTCGAGGGCGTCGGCGTCCGCGCGGACCACCGCGGACGCGGCCACGGCGCCGCCCTGATGAAAGCCCTGGAACGCGTGATCCGCAACGCCTACGACCTCGGCGCACTCAGCGCCGCCGCCGACGCCGCCACCTTCTACGCCGCCCGCGGCTGGCAACCCTGGCGCGGCCACTCCTGGACCCTCACCCCAACCGGCCCCCGCCGCACCGCGAACGAGGACGGCACCCTCTACGTCCTCCCGTCGTCCGTACCCCTCGCCCCCGAGGCCGACCTGACGTGCGATTGGAGGGAGGGGGACGTTTGGTAGGGGCGGAGGGAGGTGGGCTGGTGGTCCCACCATCACGCCCACGCCCATGCCCACGCCTCACTCCACCGTCTCCGAATCCATTCCGAATCGCCCCCAACTCCGCTCCATCTCCGCACACTTAGGGAAATCCACTACCGAACTGCTCGCCTCCTCAACACTCTTCCCTCCCGCCGCAAAAACAGTATGAGGATCCCGCGCCCGGGCCGACAACGCCTGTGGATAACTCGCAGAAGACGCAGATCGGGCCGCTTCAAGCGGAGTTGGAGGACGCGCTCCAGGGCGGGTGCCGGCACGGACCGGCACAAGCCGACGCAGGCCGCCGCTCGCTTCCGCGCCACACGCACAAAGGGGAGGCCCCGGGGAAGATCATCCCCGGGGCCTCCCCCGCATGCCGATCGGTCGCGGCGACTGGCTACGGCAGACGCGCGCCGCGTGAGGTGCCTTGGTGGGGCACCGTTCGTCACCGCTGTCCCTGTGCCAGGTCCCGGAGTGCGATGTTGAGTTCCAGGACGTTGACCCGGGGCTCCCCCATGAATCCCAACTGGCGTCCCTGGGTGTGGTCCTGGACGAGCTGCCTCACCTTGTCGGCAGGGAGGCGGTTCTCCTTGGCGACGCGGTTGACCTGGAGGAGTGCGAACTCCGGGGAGATGTCGGGGTCGAGGCCGGAGCCGGACGAGGTCACGGCGTCGGCCGGCACCTGCGACTCGGGGACACCGTAGGTGGTGGCGACCCAGTGCTTGCGCTCCTTGATGGCCTTGACGAGGTCGGTGTTGGTGGCGCCCAGGTTGGAGGCGCCGGACACCTGGAGGTTGTACTGGGGGTTGACGCCGTTGGCCCGGTTGCTGGTGAGTCCGGCCGAGGGGCGGGGCTGGAAGTAGTGGAGGTCCGGGATCGGGTTGCCCTTCTTGTCAGTGCCCTTGTCGTAGCGCTGACCGAGGAGGCTGGAGCCGACGACCTTGCCGTGAGAGGTCACCTCGGAGCCGTTGGCCTTGTTGTTGAAGGCGGCCTGCGCCACTCCGGTGACCACCAGGGGGTAGATCACCCCGCAGACGACGGTCAGGACGAGCAGGGCGCGCAGGCCCGCGGTCAGCAACCGTGCTGTGTTGCGTACGGAGTTGTTCATGGCGGGTCACCCGATTCCGGGGATGAGGGAGATCAGCAGGTCGATGAGTTTGATGCCGATGAACGGGGCGATGAGGCCGCCCAGTCCGTAGACCGCGAGGTTCCGGCGGAGCATCTTGTCGGCGCTGACGGGGCGGTAGCGCACGCCCTTGAGGGCGAGCGGCACGAGGGCCACGATGATCAGCGCGTTGAAGATGATCGCGGAGAGGATGGCGGAGTTGGGGCTGGACAGCCGCATGATGTTGAGGGTGCCCAGACCGGGGTAGGCCACCGCGAACATCGCGGGGATGATCGCGAAGTACTTGGCGACGTCGTTGGCGATCGAGAAGGTCGTCAACGCACCGCGGGTGATGAGGAGTTGCTTGCCGATCTCGACGATCTCGATCAGCTTGGTCGGGTTGGAGTCGAGGTCGACCATGTTGCCGGCCTCCTTCGCCGCGGAGGTACCGGTGTTCATCGCCACACCGACGTCCGCCTGCGCCAGCGCCGGGGCGTCGTTCGTCCCGTCACCGGTCATCGCGACCAGCTTCCCGCCGGCCTGTTCGCGCTTGATGAGCGCCATCTTGTCTTCGGGGGTGGCCTCGGCGAGGAAGTCGTCCACGCCGGCCTCGTCCGCGATGGCCTTGGCGGTCAGCGGGTTGTCACCCGTGATCATGACCGTCTTGATGCCCATCTTGCGGAGCTCGACGAAGCGCTCGCGCATGCCGTCCTTGACGACGTCCTTGAGGTGGATCACACCGAGGACGCGGGGGCCGCTCTCGTCCTCCAGCGCGACCAGCAGCGGGGTACCGCCGGCCTGGGAGATCGTGTCGGCGAGCTGCCGGGCGTCCTCGGTGGCCTCGCCACCGCGCTCCTGGACCCAGGCGAGAACGGAGCCGCTGGCACCCTTGCGGATCTTGCGGCCGTCGACGTCGACGCCGGACATCCGGGTCTGCGCGGTGAACGGGATCCACTCGGCGCCCGTCAACGTGTCGGCGTTGAACTCACCCTCGCGCAGCGCGTACTTCTCCCTGGCGAGTTCGACGACGGAGCGTCCCTCGGGGGTCTCGTCGGAGAGCGAGGAGAGCTGGGCGGCGTCGGCGAGTTCCGTCTCGTCGGCGCCGGGGACGGGGACGAACTCGGCGGCGCGGCGGTTGCCGTAGGTGATGGTGCCGGTCTTGTCGAGCAGCAATGTCGACACATCGCCAGCCGCCTCGACGGCACGTCCGGACATGGCGAGCACGTTGCGCTGCACCAGGCGGTCCATGCCGGCGATGCCGATGGCGGAGAGGAGCGCGCCGATGGTCGTCGGGATGAGGCAGACCAACAGGGCGAGCAGCACGATCATCGGCTGCTCGGCGCCGGCGTAGATGGCGAACGGCTGGAGGGTGACGACCGCCAGCAGGAAGACGATGGTGAGGGACGCGAGAAGGATGTTCAGCGCGATCTCGTTGGGCGTCTTCTGCCGTGCCGCGCCCTCGACCAGGTTGATCATCCGGTCGATGAAGGTCTCGCCGGGCTTCGTCGTGATCTTGATGACGATGCGGTCGGAGAGGACCTTGGTGCCGCCGGTGACGGCACAGCGGTCGCCGCCGGACTCCCGGATGACGGGCGCGGATTCGCCGGTGATGGCGGATTCGTCGACGGAGGCGACGCCTTCGACGACGTCACCGTCGCCGGGGATGATGTCGCCGGCCTCGCAGACGACGAGGTCGCCGACGCGGAGTTCGGTGCCGGGTACCTGTTCCTCGTCGGTGCCGTTGAGGCGGCGGGCGACGGTGTCGGTCTTGGCCTTGCGGAGGGTGTCGGCCTGCGCCTTGCCGCGGCCCTCGGCGACGGCCTCGGCGAGGTTGGCGAAGATGACGGTCAGCCACAGCCAGACGGCGATCGCCCAGCCGAACCAGTCGGAAGGTGACAGGCAGGCAAATATCGTGGTGAGGACGGAGCCGACCTCGACGACGAACATGACGGGCGACTTGATCATCACCCGCGGGTTCAGCTTCCGCAGGGCGTCCGGCAGGGACGTGACGAGTTGCTTGGGGTCGAAGAGACCGCCGCCCACACGGCCGTCTCCGGACTGCTGCCCGCCCGTGTCGTCCTGTTCTGGAGCACGGGTCGGTATTGCGGTGGACATGGAGCCGGGCTCCTCCGGTTTCACGGGGACGGTCATGACAGGCCCTCCGCCAGCGGCCCGAGGGCGAGTGCCGGGAAGTAGGTCAGACCGGTGATGATCAGGATCGTGCCGACGAGCAGCCCGGCGAAGAGCGGCTTCTCGGTACGGAGGGTGCCCGCGGTCTCGGGGACCGGCTGCTGCTCGGCGAGCGAACCGGCGAGGGCGAGCACGAACACCATCGGGAGGAAGCGACCGAGCAGCATGGCCAGGCCGATCGTGGTGTTGTACCAGGGGGTGTTGGCGTTCAGTCCGGCGAAGGCGGAGCCGTTGTTGTTGGCGCCGGAGGTGTAGGCGTAGAGGACTTCGGAGAAGCCGTGGGGCCCTGCGCCCAGTGCCTTGGTGTTGAGCATCGAGCCGACGGCATCGGGAAGCACCATGGACGCGGCGGTGAAGCCGAGGACCAGGGTGGGGGTGATGAGGATGTAGCACGCGGCGAGCTTGATCTCGCGGGTGCCGATCTTCTTGCCGAGGTACTCGGGGGTGCGGCCGACCATGAGGCCGGCGATGAAGACGGCGATCACGGCCATGACGAGCATGCCGTAGAGGCCGGATCCCACGCCGCCGGGGGCGATTTCACCGAGCATCATGCCGAGCAGTTGGATGCCGCCGCCGAAGGCCGTGAAGGAGTCGTGGAAGGCGTCGACGGCTCCGGTCGAGGTGAGGGTGGTGGCGACGGAGAAGATGGCGGAGGAGCCGACTCCGAAGCGGTTCTCCTTGCCCTCCATCGCGGCGCCGGCCGCCTGCAACGCGGGCCCGCCGTGGGCGAACTCGCTCCACATCATCAGCGCGGTGAAGCCGAGCCAGATGACGCCCATGGTGGCGAGGATGGCGTAGCCCTGCTTCACGTTCCCGACCAGCTTGCCGAAGGTGCGGGTGAGCGAGAAGGGGATGACGAGGATCAGGAAGATCTCGAAGAGGTTGGTGAAGGCGTTGGGGTTCTCGAACGGGTGGGCGGAGTTGGCGTTGAAGTAGCCGCCCCCGTTGGTGCCGAGTTCCTTGATGACTTCCTGGGAGGCGACCGCGCCACCGTTGGTCTGCTGGGCGCCGCCCATGAATTGGCCGACCTCGTGGATGCCGGCGAAATTCTGGATGGCACCGCAGGCGACGAGGATGACCGCGCCGACGACGGCGAGGGGGATCAGGACGCGGATTGTGCCGCGTACCAAGTCGGCCCAGAAGTTGCCCAGTTCACCGGTGCGGGAGCGGGCGAAACCGCGGACCAGGGCGATGGCGACGGCCATGCCGGTGGCGGCGGAGACGAAGTTCTGGACGGCGAGCCCGAGGGTCTGGACGACGTGACCCATGGACTGTTCACCGCTGTACGACTGCCAGTTGGTGTTGGCGACGAACGAAGCGGCGGTGTTGAAAGCCTGGTCGGGACTGATGGAGGCGAATCCGAGGGAGAGCGGCAGTCCCCCCTGGATCCGCTGGATCAGGTACAGGAAGAGCATCCCGGCCAGGGAGAAGGCGAGGACGCCACGGAGGTACGCGGGCCAGCGCATCTGCGTGTCCGCGTTGGCGCCTATGCAACGGTAGATGACCTTCTCCACGCGCAGATGGCGCGGGGAACTGTAGGCGGCGGCCATGTAGTCGCCGAGGGGGCGGTACACCAGGGCGAGCGCTGCGATGAGCGCCGTCAACTGGAGCACGCCGGCGAGAGCGGGGCTCATCTGGCCCGCTGCGGTTGCAGCTGTCGACACCTCAGAACCTCTCCGGGAAAACGAGGGCGAGGACCAGGTACCCGAGGAGGGCGACGGCCACGATGAGGCCGACGATGTTCTCGATGGTCACAGCTTCGCCACCCCCTTGGCGACGAGAGCCACCACTGCGAAGACAGCGAGGGTGGCGACGACGAAGGCCACGTCGGCCATCGTGTGCTCCTAGATGGGCAGACGGAATTGGACCCCTAGAGCAAACCGCCGTTCTTCCGCCACTTGAGCCCTGTTGACGCCTCCCTTACGGCCATTAGCGTTCCGTTGACGGTTTTCTTACGCAGCCTGATCTGACCTGCACAAACAAGAAGGGGCCGTACCCCCTTACGGGAGTACGGCCCCTTCCAACCGTCATGTTTGAGCCGTTGCCGGGGCGTTGGTGCAGCGTAATCGCGGTGTCGTAGTACCCCGGCCGCGCCGACGGCGGGTCAGCGGATCTCGGTGATCTCCGGCCCGCGCTCCAGGCGCTCCACGCCGCCGCCGAAGCGCGACCCCTCGGCCTGCTCCTGCTGGACCCCGTCCGGCACCATCTGGGCGTCGTCCGGCAGCTTGAGGACGATCGGGTCGCGGGGCGCCATCGGGGCCTCGCCGCGCACGACGACGGTGTCCCGGAAGATGTGCTCCAACACCCCGGCGGCCTGCGGCTGCACCGCACCCTGCCCGGAGATCACACCGCGCAGGAACCAGCGCGGACCGTCCACGCCGACGAAGCGCACGACCTGCACGCCGTTGGCCCCGTCCGGCAGTTGCACCGGCACCTGGGCGCGCAGCTCCCAGCCGAGCGGACCCTCGACCTCGTCGATGACGCCGCCCTGCTGCGTGATGCCGGAGGCGATCTCCTCGCGGACCTCGCCCCAGATGCCCTCGCTCCTCGGGGCGGCGAACGCCTGCAACTGCACGGCGCTGTCCTGGAGGACGATCGTCGCGGCCACGATCGCGTCGCCGGCGACCTCGACCCGCAGCTCCATGCCCTCGACGCCGGGGACGTGCAGGCCGCCGAGGTCCACCCGACCCTCGCCGGGCTCCTTGACCTCCGACACGTCCCAGGGGCCGTCGGGGCGCGGCGCGGGCGGAAGGTTGAGCCGCGCTTGCGTCGCGTCGTCGTTCTCGCCGTCCGTCGTCTCTTCGGCGAGCGCCGTGTCCTCGGCGGGCTCTACAGGAGCCTCGTTCTTCTTGCGACGTCCGAACACGTCACTGTCCTTCCCGGTCGCCAACGACCGATGCGTATTCATTCCCGCCCGTGGAGCCGTCCACCGCCGCATGACCGCCGGTGGACCCGAATCCCCCTTCGGCCCGCGCCGAGCCGGGAAGTTCCGCCACCTCGTGGAAGCGCACCTTCTCGACCTGCTGGACGACCAACTGGGCGATCCGGTCGTACTTCTCGAACCGCACACTCTCCCGCGGATCCAGATTGACCACGATCACCTTGATCTCTCCACGGTACCCGGCATCGACCGTCCCGGGGGCATTCACCAGCGCCAATCCGCAGCGGGCCGCCAGCCCGGATCGCGGGTGCACGAACGCCGCGTAGCCGTCGGGCAGCGCGATCGAGACACCGGTGGGGAGGACGGCGCGCTCCCCCGGTGCCAGCTCGGCGGCCTCGGTGGTCACCAGGTCGACGCCCGCGTCGCCCGGGTGCGCATAGCTCGGAACGGGAACGTCCGGGTCCAGCCGGCGCAGCAGCACATCAATCGGATTCCGTCGCTGATTCACGGGTTCACCTCGAAGGCACGCGCTCGCTTGACCTGGTCCGGGTCGGCCATCGCCGCCTGGATCTCCTCGGTCCTACCGTTGTCGATGAAGTGGTCGACCTTGACCTCGATGAAGACGGCCCGGGCACGCACCGCGACCGGCCCGTCCGGGCCGCCTATCCGACCCACCGCCGACGAATAGATCTTCCGGCCGTGCACCGCGGTGACCTCCGCCTCCAGGTGCAGCACGGTGCCCAACGGGACGGGCGCCATGAAGTCGGTCTCCAGCCGTCCGGTCACCGCGATCACCCGCAGCAGCCAGTTCAGCGAGCCGAGCGTCTCGTCCAGCGCGGTGGCCAGCACGCCGCCGTGCGCGAGCCCGGGGGCACCCTGGTGGGCCTCCTTGACGGTGAACTCGGCGGTGACGCGCACGCCGTCGCCGGCCCGGGCCTCCAGGTGCAGCCCGTGCGGCTGGCCCGCGCCACAACCGAAGCACCGGTCGTAGTGCGCCCCGAGCAGTTCACCGGGTGCCGGTGCGTCCGGGTGCCGGACCGGGGCCGTGGCGTCCTCGGGTGGCGTCAGCCGCGTCCTGGGTTGGTCAGTTCCACTCACGAGTGCAGACCCTACCCGCGCGCGTAAGGGGCGCGTGCCGCCGTGCCAAGCTGGACCCATGCAGTCGTACGAAGAACGTCTCACCGCGCCCCGCTCCTGGTGGGTGATCGCCGCGCTCATCGGCGTCGCCTGCGCCCTGATGCTGCTCCCCTTGGGGACGCTGCCGATGCTCGGCGGGCTCATCGGCGGCGCGGCGCTGTCCGCGGTCGCGGTCAGTTCGTACGGCTCGGTGCGGATCCGGGTGGTCGGCGGCGCGCTGGTCGCCGGGGACGCCAAGATCCCGGTGTCGGCGCTGGGTGAGGCGCACGCGCTGGACGCCGCCGAGGCGATGGCGTGGCGGACGCACAAGGCGGACGCGCGGGCCTTCATGGTGCTGCGGAGCTACGTACCGACGGCGGTCCGGGTGGAGATCGTCGACCCCGAGGACCCGACGCCGTACGCCTACGTGTCGACGCGGGAGCCGGAGCGGCTGGTCGCGGCGCTCTCGGCGGCGCGCGACTGACCGGCCGGGGCGTCCGGGAGGGCGTCCCAAGAGATCTGGTGGCGGCGCAGGTCCGCGCGGATCTTCTCGGCGAGCTTCCGGGTGTCGCGGCGGTTGAGGAACGCGCCGACCGCGGCGCCGATCAGGAACGGCGTGAGGTTGGGCAGATTGCGCAGGGTGCGCTTCATGATCTGCTGACGCAGCTCGCGCCGCATCGGCCCGCCGAGCGCGACGTTGAGCGAGGCGGGCTTGGCGATGTCGATGCCGCGCTCCTGCGTCCAGGACGTCAGGTAGGCGGCGGTGCGCTGGGTGCGGCTCCCCGTGGGCCGCAGCCCGTATACCTCGTGAAGCTCGGCGATCAGTTTGATCTCGACCGAGGCAACACCCGCGACCTCGGCGGCGAGTTCGGCCGGCACGGCGGGTGGGACGGGCAGCATGGCGGCCGCGCCGACACCCGCGCCGACGGTGGCGGTGCCCGCACAGGCGCCCGCCACCAACTTGTCGGCGAGCTCCTCGGGGGTCAGGCCGGGGAACTGCGCGCGCAAGGTGGTGAGGTCGCGGACCGGGATCCTGGGAGCGGTGGCGATGATCCGGTCGGCGATCACGCCGAGCGCGGACCGTACGCCGTCGCGGCCCTTCCTGGCTCCGCGGACCGCCGCGCCCGCGAACGAGGCCGGCCGGCCCCGCCGCTTCGGCTCGCCGGCCATCCGTTCCTCGGGGAGGGCGGTCGGGTCGGCGGGCACGGGCGCTGTTTCCTCGCGTGATCGTGCGCCGGCCGCCGGACCGTTGCCGCCCTTGCGGCCCTTACGGAACGGGTTTACGCCTGACACGGCGTAACCGGTCAGGCCGCGCAGTCGCGGCAGATCGGGTTGCCGTTCTTGTCCTCCGCAGCCAGCTGGCTCCGGTGGTGGACCAGGAAGCAGCTCATGCAGGTGAACTCGTCCTGCTGCTTGGGCAGCACGCGAACCGCGAGCTCTTCGTTGGACAGGTCGGCGCCGGGCAGTTCCAGGCCCTCGGCCTGCTCGAACTCGTCGACGTCGACGGCCGAGGCGGACTTGTCGTTCCGCCGCGACTTCAGTTCCTCGATGCTGTCCTCGTTGAGGTCGTCATCGGTCTTGCGTGGAGTGTCGTAATCCGTAGCCATTGTCGCTCTCCCCCTCTGGGTGTCTGCGGTGTCTCAGCGCTCGTAACGCGTGAGAGGCCGGACTTGTGCCCGACCTGAGGCGGAGATTTTGCCTCACATCAAGGTCTGTTACTCAATCGACACCCAACCGCACCCCTGAAGAGGTGATCGGTTTGGATGGCGATCAGGACCGTACACGGTCCGAATGTCGCACCTCGCGCAGCCCATCACGTGTACTTCCCGTGATCAGGGCCCCTGAAAACCAGGATTTTCCCGGCTTTCCACCAGGCGTTTTGATCACGGAACGTAGATGGCCAGAAAGGGGCCTCTGTGAGGGATCACACACGTTCCGAGCGGCGGGCGGACCCGCCGAATTCCGCGCAAAGCGAACTCCGGCGAAGGATCCCCGGATACCCCCCTCCCCGTCAAACCGGAAGACCGAACGGGGCGGGCGGATTCCCGGGGCCGGCCAACGTACAGCCGACACATGATCGATACACGGCCGTCGGACGGACGTTCGTATGCGGCGGTGGCCCTCAGGACCTCCGCGGCCCACGCGCGCCGTCAGCGGCCGCACAGCGGCCCTGTCGTCGCCGTCAGAGCGGCAGGACGACGCGCATGTCGAGTCCGCCGCCCTCGCGGGGTTCGGCGGTGATGGTGCCGTCGTGGGCGCGGACCACCGAGCGGACGATGGACAGGCCCAGGCCGACGCCCTTGTCGCTGCCGGTCCGCTCGGTGCGCAGCCGCCGGAACGGCTCGAAGAGGTTCTCCACCTCATACGCCGGCACCACCGGCCCCGTATTGGAGACCACCAACACCGCACACCCCGGCTGCGGCTCGGTCCGCACCTCGACCCAACCCCCCTCGGCAACGTTGTACCGCACCGCGTTCTGCACCAGGTTCAACGCGATCCGCTCCAAGAGCACCCCATTGCCCTGCACGAACACCTGCTGCCGCACACCCCGCAGCTCCACCCCCTTGGACTGCGCCTCCTGCCGCGTCTGATCCACCGCCTGCGACGCCACCTCCGCCAGATCCACCGGCCGCCTGTCCACGATCTTGTTCTCACTACGCGCCAGCAGCAGCAACCCCTCCACCAACTGCTCACTGCGCTCATTGGTCGCCAGCAACGTCCTCCCCAACTGCTGCACCTCCGGCGACGCCTCCGGATCAGCCAACTGCACTTCCAACAACGTCCGGTTGATCGCCAACGGCGTCCGCAACTCGTGCGACGCATTCGACACGAACCGCCGCTGCGACTCAAACGCCCGGTCCAACCGGTCCAACATCTCGTCGAAGGTGTCCGCCAACTCCTTCAACTCATCATCCGGACCACCCAACTCGATCCGCCGATGCAAATCCGACCCCGCCACCCGCTGCGCGGTCCGCGTGATCCGCCCCAACGGCGACAACACCCGCCCCGCCATCGCATAACCAAAAGCGAACGCCACGATGGTCAGCCCCAAAAGCGCCAGCAGCGAGCGATTGAGGAGGTTGTTGAGGGCCACCGCGCGCTGGTGCATCAGGCAGTTGTTGACGGCCTCCTGGAGCAGCGCCCCGGAGGTCTCGGTGGGAAGGTCGCAGATGTCGCTGGTGGACTGGAACTTCCCGCCGAGGATCTTCAACGGCAGCGCGCTGCCGTCGTGCAGCGCGGCGGCGGCGAGCATGTAGATGATCGTGAGCAGCACGATGCCGGCCATCAGGAACATGCCGCCGTAGAGCAGCGTGAGCCGTATCCGGATGGTGGGGCGCAGCCAGGGGAAGGGCCGCACGTTGACCGGTTTCGGGTCCCAGGCCGGCTTGGGCGGCACCGGGGGCGGCGACGCCGCCTTGGAGCTGGAGAACGAAGGCAGGGAGGGCATCGCCGTCAGATCCGGTATCCCGAGCCGGGGACGGTGACGATCACCGCGGGCTCACCCAGCTTGCGGCGCAGCGTCATGACCGTGACCCGGACGACGTTGGTGAACGGGTCGGTGTTCTCGTCCCATGCCTTCTCCAGGAGCTGCTCGGCCGAGACGACCGTGCCCTCGCTGCGCATCAGGACCTCCAGGACGGCGAACTCCTTGGGCGCGAGCTGGACCTCCCGGCCGTCGCGGAAGACCTCGCGGCGGTTGGGGTCCAACTTGATGCCGGCGCGCTCCAGTACGGGCGGCAGGGCCACCGTGGTGCGGCGACCGAGGGCGCGGACCCGGGCGGTCAGCTCGGTGAAGGCGAACGGCTTGGGGAGGTAGTCGTCCGCGCCGATCTCCAGCCCCTCGACGCGGTCGCTGACGTCGCCGGAGGCGGTGAGCATCAGGACGCGGGTCGGCATGCCCAGCTCGACCAGCTTGCGGCAGACGTCGTCGCCGTGGACGAGCGGGAGGTCGCGGTCGAGGACGACGACGTCATAGTCGTTGACCGCGATCCGCTCCAGCGCCGCGGCGCCGTCGTAGACCACGTCGACGGCCATGGCCTCCCGGCGCAGTCCGGTGGCCACAGCATCGGCGAGCAGCTGCTCGTCCTCGACGACGAGAACACGCACGGCCCAGTCCTTCCTCACGGCCCTTGATGAGCAGGGCACAACAACATACGGAGCCCTTCCATCCTGCCCCGAAGAGTCATAAACCGGGGGTAAGCGGGGGCGTGGAGGAACGGGCCGGGGGTCGGCCGGTGCACCAGCACCCCGGATTTCCCGGGCCGGTTGAGGTTTCCCTGAGGGTGCCTGTGGGGAGGACGACTGCACACCCGCGATCACGCCCTGTACCGGCGTCTTGGCATGTTCCGTTCTCTCCATTGCAGGGACCACGCCGTGATCGACTCGCCCGTCGGCACACCCCCGTGCCACCGACCCACGACGAGGGGGCGCACCATGGACGCGTTCACCGCAGGCATTTTGCAGCGCATACGGAACACCGAAGCCGATCTGGTCCGGGCCCGCGAGTCGGGTGACGAGCTCCTCGCCGAGGTCGAGTTGGCGGAGCTTGAGGACCTTCAGCGACTGGCCGACGAGCACGGCGTGCGCTACCGCGTCTCCGCCTGATCCCGACCGCACCGGACACGGCTGCGCCCCGGCACCGATCAGTGGTGCCGGGGCGCAGCCGTGTCCGGGCCCGGTCAGTCGTGCCAGGCGCCGAGCTCTTCCAGCAGCGGCTGGAGCTCGGCGAAGACGCCCGGGGAGGCGGCGACGGTCAGTTCGTGGGACGCGACCTTGCCGGGGCGGCCGCCGGTGAGCGCGCCGGCCTCGGAGGCGATCAGGACGCCGGCGGCCAGGTCCCAGGGGTTCAGCCCGCGCTCGTAGTAGCCGTCGAGCCGGCCGCAGGCCACGTCACACAGGTCGATGGCGGCCGAGCCACCGCGGCGGATGTCGCGGACCTGCGGGATCAGCGCGCGGGCCACCTCCGCCTGGGCGGCGCGGCGCTCGGTGAGGTAGCCGAAGCCGGTGCCGACCAGGGCCTGGGAGAGCGGCGGGGCGGGCCGGTGGCTGACCGGCTCGCCGTTGCAGTACGCGCCGCCGCCGCGGACGGCCTGGTAGGTCTCGCCGCGCATCGGGGCGGCGACCACGCCAACGACGGTCTCGCCGTCCTTCTCCGCCGCGATGGACACGGCCCAAGAGGGCAGCCCGTAGAGGTAGTTGACGGTGCCGTCCACCGGGTCGATGACCCAGCGCACGCCACTGGTGCCGGGGCTGCCGGCGCCCTCCTCCCCCAGGAAGCCGTCGTGCGGGCGGTGCTCCCCGAGGAAGTCGGTGATCAGCTTCTCGGAGGCGAGGTCCATCTCGGTGACCACGTCGATGGGGCTGGTCTTGGTGGCGGCCACCCCCAGGTCGGCCGGGCGTCCGTCGCGCAACAGGGTCGAGGCGCGGCGGGCGGCCTCCAGGGCCAGTTCGAGGAGTTCGTCGTTCAGGGGGTCGGCATGCGGTCGGTCGCGGTGCTGCGGGTCGGGCACGGTGCTCCTTGCTCGGGCGAGCGGTGGTCGGGGCTCGGGCGGGCGGGCGGCGTGGGTTAGGCGGGTGCCTGGGCGGTGGGGCCGGCCCAGTCGGCACCCGCGGCAGCCGGGCGAGGCGTGCGGGCGGGACAGCAGCCAACGGGGCAGAGGTCGTGCGAGGGGCCGAGCGCGCCCAGGGCGCAGCGCTGGGGGGCGGCGCCCCGTTCGGTGGCGGCACGCTCCACAAGGAGGTCGCGGACGGCGGCGGCGAACCGGGGGTCGGCACCGACGGTGGCCGAGCGGGCGACCGGCAGGCCCAGCTCGGCGGCCTTCTCGGTGGCCTCGGTGTCGAGGTCGTACTTGACCTCCATGTGGTCCGAGACGAAGCCGATGGGGGCCATGACGACCGCGGGGACGCCGGCGCCGTGCAGCTCCTCCAGGTGGTCGCAGATGTCGGGTTCCAACCAGGGGATGTGCGGGGCGCCGCTGCGGGACTGGTAGACGAGCTGCCAGGGGTGGTCGACGCCGGTCTCTTCCCGTACGGCGTCGGCGATGACCCGGGCGACGTCGAGGTGCTGGGCGACGTAGGCGCCGCCCGCGCCGTCCTCGGTGTGGTCGTCGGGGGTGCCGGAGGTGTCGGCCGCCGCGGTGGGGATGGAGTGCGTGGTGAAGGCGAGGTGGGCGCCCGCGCGGGTCTCCTCGGGGAGCTCGGCGAGGGAGGCCAGGACGCCGTCGACCATGGGGCGGACGAAGCCGGGGTGGTTGAAGTAGTGGCGCAGCTTGTCCACCTGGGGCACCGGCAGGCCCTCGTCCCGGAGGGTGGCGAGCGCGTCGGCGAGGTTCTCCCGGTATTGGCGGCAGCCCGAGTACGAGGCGTAGGCACTGGTGGCCAGGACGGCGATGCGGCGGTGGCCGTCGGCGACCATGGTGCGCAGGGTGTCGATCAGGTAGGGCGCCCAGTTGCGGTTGCCCCAGTAGACGGGCAGATCGAGGCCGTTTTCGGCGAAGTCCTTGCGGAGCGCGTCGAGGAGCTCGCGGTTCTGGGCGTTGATGGGGCTGACGCCGCCGAACAGGAAGTAGTGCTGCCCCACCTCCTTGAGGCGCTCGCGCGGGATGCCGCGGCCGCGGGTGACGTTCTCCAGGAACGGCACGACGTCGTCGGGGCCTTCGGGACCGCCGAAGGACAGCAGCAGCAGGGCGTCATAGGGGCGGGGATCGCACTGTTCGGGCATGCCTCCGATCCTCCCACTCCCGCTCCGGGCACGCGGGGTCAGGCCCGGCTACCGGAGACGGGAACGGGGCGGAAATCGGGAGGCGCCGAGCGCCGCGCCGCCCGTAAGCTGTATCGGCCACAGTCATTCCTTACCGACCTCTTCACCCGGCGGAGCACCCCGTTGCCCAGTCCCTACCGCGCCCTTTTCGGCCGTCCCGGTACCAAGTCGTTCTCCGCCGCGGGACTCCTGGGGCGGATGCCGCTGTCGATGATGGGCATCGGCATCGTCACGATGGTGTCCCAACTGACCGGCCGCTACGGCCTGGCCGGGGCGCTGTCCGCGACGCTCGCGCTGTCGGCGGCGGTCATCGGTCCGCAGATCTCCCGGCTGGTGGACCGGCACGGGCAGCGGCGGGTGCTGCGGCCGGCCACGCTGGTGGCCCTGGCGGCGGTCGCCGGACTGCTGCTGAGCGCCCAACAGCGCTGGCCTGACTGGACGCTCTTCGGCTTCGCGGCCTGCGCCGGCTGCGTGCCGAGCGTGGGCTCGATGGTGCGGGCGCGCTGGGCGGAGCTCTACCGGGGCTCGCCTCGTGAACTGCACACCGCGTACTCGTGGGAGTCGATCGTCGACGAGATGTGCTTCATCCTCGGCCCGATCCTCTCGATCGGACTGTCGACGGCGTGGTTCCCGGAGGCCGGGCCGCTGCTGGCCGGGGTGTTCCTGGCGGCGGGGGTGTTCTGGCTGACCGCGCAGCGGGCGACGGAGCCGGTGCCGGACGCCCGCGAGCAGCACGCCAAGGGGTCCGCACTCCGATCGCCGGGACTGCGGGTGCTGGTGGGGACGTTCGTGGCGACCGGCGCGATCTTCGGGGCGATCGACGTGGTGACCGTGGCCTTCGCCCAGGAAGCGGGCCACAAGGCCGCGGCCAGCCTGGTGTTGGCGGTGTACGCGCTGGGGTCCTGTCTGGCCGGCGCGGTGTTCGGACTGCTGCACCTGGCGGGCCCGGCCTCCCGGCGGTGGCTGGTGGGGGTGGCCGCGATGGCGGTGAGCATGGTGCCGCTCCAGTTGGCCGCGTCGCTCTCCGGTTCCCTGGTGGTACTCGCGATCGTGCTGTTCCTCGCCGGGTTGTCGATAGCGCCGACGATGGTGACCACCATGGCGCTGGTCGAGGAGCACGTCCCGCGGACGAAGCTGACCGAGGGCATGACGTGGACGAGCACCGGCCTGGCGGTCGGCGTGGCGCTCGGTTCCTCGGCCGCCGGCTGGGTCGTGGACGCCGCGGGCGCCGCCCACGGCTACCTCGTGCCGCTCTCCGCGGGCGTCCTGGCCGCCCTGGTGGCCCTCGCCGGCTACCGCTGGCTCCGCCCCCGCGGCGTGCTGCCCCCGTCCTCCCCCGTGGCCACCGGCATCCCCGCCGCGGCCGACCATCCGGCCTCGGAACGCCAGGACGAGACCCGAGCCGGCTGACCGGTACGTAGGCACGCCGCAGACGCACCAACGGGCGGGCCAACGCCGGTCACTGCCCCAACTGGCGGCCCCATCCGGCCCGTTGCCGCCCCCGGGCAGCTACCACTGGTACGCGGAGCGCTCTCCGAAGAGACGCTCCCGTATGCGTCATCGGGACAACTCCCCCACCCGGTTGCGTCATGGAGACGGCCGACTCTCCCGTATGCGTCATCGGTGTGCGTCGGCCTCCCCGTATGCGTCACCGCGGCAGCCCGCTCTCCCGTACGCGTCATCGACACAGCGCATCCGTCTCCGCACGCACCACTGGCGCGACACCTCCCCGCACCCACCCACGAGGGTGACTTCGCGGGCACCGAGCTGACTCCGGGTGCAACGCACGTCATGGCTTTCTCGCCCGACAAAGTGAACTAACCACCTCCGCACCCCAGTTACCCGCGGTACGACATGTCCGAGAGCCGTGCGGTTGCGCCCGTTTTCGGGGGCGTGTGATTCCCGTCACCCCACCTGGAACCCGCGTCGACGGCTGACATCATGCGCTGAACCAACGGCGGTCGCAGGCGACCGGCCCGCGCGGAGGGAGGGGACGTCACCATGGCAGTCACCGACGTCATCGGCGGCTCGGGAGGACGCGGCCCGGCAGGGCCCTGGCGCAACTGGGCGGGCAACGTGACCGCTCGCCCCGCCCGGATCGCAACGCCGGCGAGCACCGAGGAACTTGCGGCGGCCGTCGGGTCGGCCGCCGCGGACGGCCTGACGGTCAAGGCGGCCGGCACCGGGCACTCGTTCACCCCGGTCGCCGCCACCGACGGGCTGCTGATCCGTCCCGAGCGACTCACCGGGATCCGCCGCATCGACCGTGCGGCCGGCACCGTCACGGTGGCCGCCGGCACCCCGCTCAGGGACCTCAACCGGGCGTTGTCGGCGCACGGGCTGTCGCTGACCAACATGGGCGACATCATGGCGCAGACCGTCTCCGGCGCCACCAGCACCGGGACCCACGGCACCGGCCGCGACTGCGCGTCGATCGCCGCGCAGATCACCGCGTTGGAACTGGTCACCGCCGACGGATCGGTGCTGCGTTGCTCCGCAGCGGAGAACCCCGAGGTGTTCGCCGGGGCGCGGTTGGGGTTGGGCGCGCTGGGCGTGGTGAGCGAGTTGACGTTCGCGGTGGAGCCGGAATTCCTGCTGACCGCCCGCGAGGAGCCGATGGCGTTCGCCGAGGTGACCGACCGCTTCGACGAACTCGCCGCCGAGAACGAGCACTTCGAGTTCTACTGGTTCCCCCACACCGGCAACTGCAACACCAAGCGCAACAACCGTAGTCAGGGTCCGGCGGCGCCCCCGGGGCGAGTGAGCGGCTGGGTCGAGGACGAGTTGCTGTCCAACGGGGTGTTCCAGGTGGCGTGCGCGGTGGGCCGAGCGGTGCCGGCCGCCATACCGGGCATCGCGAAGCTCTCCAGCCGGGCGTTGTCCGCCCGTACGTACACCGATGTCCCCTACAAGGTGTTCACCTCGCCGCGGCGGGTGCGGTTCGTGGAGATGGAATACGCGCTCCCCAGGGAGGCCGCGATCGGGGCACTGCGTGAACTGAAGGCACTGGTGGAGCGGTCGGGCTTCAGGATCAGCTTCCCGGTGGAGGTGCGGACCGCGCCCGCCGACGACCTGGTGCTGTCCACCGCGTCGGGACGGGACACCGTCTACATAGCGGTGCACATGTACCGCGGGACGCCGTACCAGGCGTACTTCGGGGCCACGGAGCGGATCATGACCGCGCACGGGGGCCGGCCGCACTGGGGGAAGTTGCATACCCGCGACGCGGCATACCTGGCGGGCGTCTATCCGCGGTTCGGCGAGTTCACGGCGCTGCGCGATCGGCTGGACCCGGAGCGCCGGTTCGCCAACCGCTACCTGCGGCAGGTGCTGGGTGAGTGAGCGGCGGCCGGCCCGTTGGTGACGTGCCGCGGCCCGGTGTCCCGTAGGGGCACCGGGCCGCGGTCCTGGGTGGCCCGCCGATGCGGCGGCCCGCCCGTTGGGGGCGATCCTTCGTCAGGGGTATCAGGGGGTGTTGGGGTCGGAGGTCTGCCCACCGGAGGGCTTGTCGCCCTGCTGGTGCCCCGGGGTGGCGCCACCGCCGGTCGAGCCGGAGCCACCGCCATCCTTGCCGCCGTCGGTACCGGCCGACGGGCTCGGCGACGGATCGGGCGAGGAGGACGTACCGGGGCTCGGAGAGCCGGAGGCGCCGTCGCTCGGGGTCGGCGTCGGGGACTGCCCGCCGTGGTCGGTGCCACTGTCGGCACCGTCGGAACCCGTGCCGCCGGAGCGGTTGGGGTCCGGCGACTGCGAACCGCCATGGCGGTCGGTGCCGCTCCCGGTGGAGTGCCCGGGCTCCGGCGCCTGCGGAGTGCTGTGCCGCTGCGGCGAGAAGTTGCCGGAGGTGATGTTGCTGAGGGTGGTGCCGGGACTGCCGCTCGCCGACTGGCCGGTGAGAAGCTCGGTGGCGGTGACGGCGCCCATGGCGAGCACGAAGACGGCGAGCGCACCGAGCGCGGGCCGCTTCCAGCCGCGCAACCGGGTCCCGTAGGTGGCGGTCGCCTCTTCGGTGTCGTGCGGCACGCTGCCGGACTCCGGGCCCCCGGGGCCGCCGGCCTGCGGGAGCACGGTGGTCGCGTCGGCGTCCCGGGCAGCGGCCCGGCCCAGCGCCATGGTCCGCTCGGCCGGCCGCGCCACGAGCTGAGTCGCGTCCAGGTCGCGTCCGGGTGGCTGCCGCTGAGCGCGGGGGATCAACTGCGTGCGGGCCGCGGCGGGATCCGGTTCACGGGCCGCGACCGAGGTGACGGGGTCCTGGGTGCCCTGCTTGTCGAAGGTGGGCAGCACCTTCGTAGCGTCGGCGGACCCAGGGGTGCTAGTGGTGGTCTGGGATCGAGTGGTGGATCGAGATCGGCTGGTGGAGACGCGGTGCGGCTTCGGCCGGGTGGTGACCGCCGCTTCCTTGATCTGCTCACCGGTGCGACGGAACAGGTGCTGGAATATCGAACCGCCGGTCGTGGCGACGACACTGACGACACCTGCGCCGATGATGGTTCCGTACACACCGAGCTGACCTGCGAGGAACGCGGCGACGGCCGCTGCGAGCGCGCTGCCGGCGACCTGGGCGAGGCTCAGGTCGACCCGCTTCTCCTTCGGTTTCGTGTCGGCTTCGGTTTTTTCGTCCATCTCCTACCTTTGATCGCCCCTTCGCTCCATCTTGCATGGAGAAGTGACCAAATGGCGGAGTCATTAGTTCCGAATCTGAGGAATCTGTGAACCTTGCCACCCACAGCGCAGGTAGAGAGGTCGACAAGGTGACTTGCCCTGACTCCCTGCCCAGAACTTCCACGGCGCGGCGGTCCACTTCAGTGGCCCAAATGGAGTACTGTGGCGAGCCCTGGCCCCGGTTCCCGTCCGGCTGCCCGGACCCGCGGGAGGGGCACTGAAGGTGACACCCTCCCTGGGGTGCCGTTGCTCGGCACGGGTGGTCGGTGACAGGGCAAGCGGCATGGTCACTGAGCGTTGCGAACTGGTAACCGTGTCATGACGGCGTTTCTGGGCCAAGCCCCGACACGCCGGGCAACTCGGCAATGTTGTGGCAGGCTGCACCCGGGCAGGCCACACTCGACTAGCGGAAGCAGCGACGCACGTGACGTCGGCAGGCACCACCCGGGAGGTCCCCATGCCCGAACTGCGTGTCGTGGCCGTCTCCAACGACGGCACACGGCTGGTGCTCAAGGCTGCGGACAGCACCGAGTACACGCTTCCGATCGACGAACGGCTGCGCGCAGCCGTCCGCAACGACAGAGCGCGGCTGGGCCAGATCGAGATCGAGGTCGAGAGTCATCTGCGCCCGCGGGACATCCAGGCGCGGATACGAGCCGGTGCCTCCGCTGAGGAGGTCGCTCAACTCGCCGGCATCCCCGTCGACCGGGTGCGCCGCTTCGAGGGGCCGGTGCTCGCCGAGCGGGCGTTCATGGCCGAACGGGCCCGCAAGACCCCCGTGCGTCGACCGGGCGAGAACACCGGGCCCCAGCTCGGCGAGGCGGTTGCCGAGCGACTGCTGCTGCGCGGCGCCGACAAGGACAGCGCCCAGTGGGACTCCTGGCGCCGGGACGACGGCACCTGGGAGGTGCTGCTCGTCTACCGGGCTGCCGGGGAGCCGCAGTCAGCCACCTGGACCTACGATCCGCCGCGCCGCCTAGTGCAGGCCGTGGACGACGAGGCTCGGGCGCTGATCGGCGAGAGCGACGACACCCCCGAGCCCAGCTTCCCGTTCGTGCCCCGGATCGCGCGGCTGCCGCGCGACCGGCCGTTGGACCGCACCCTGGACCGTCAGGCACCGGAGCGCGCCGAGCAATCCGGCGAGGACCGGGAACGGGAGGGTCGGAGCGAGGAGGCCACCGGCGAGCGGGAGCGGGATTCGCTGACCAGCCTGTTGGAGGCGGTGCCCAGCTTCCGGGGCGACATGGTCGTCCCGGATACCGCCAAGGCGTCGCAGCCGGAGGACGAGGAGCAGGCCAAGGTCGAGGAGCCGCCGGCTCCCGCGGCGAGCGCGGGCGCGGGTTCCGCGTATGCCGATGTGCTGATGCCGCGGGCGGTGGGCGGCCACCGCGACCGACTGACCGGGACGACGGACCGGCAGGCCGAGGCGGACGGAGTGCGACCCGGGCGACGGGCCGCGGTGCCCAGTTGGGACGAGATCGTCTTCGGCACGCGGAGGAAGAAGCCGGAGTAACCCGTAAACGGCCGGGTTCCGGCCCTGTTGTTCGTGGCGTCCGCCCGCTCCCTGGATTCGGGGAGCGGGCGGACGCCGTTCCGCGGGCCCGTCATGGGCCCCAGCGGCCGCTCAGCCGGGCTGCGGGCCGGTGGCGATGGACCGGGAGGGGTCGGCGCACCATTCGCTCCAGGAACCGACGTACAGCGCCGCGGGGATGCCGGCGACGGCGAGGGCGAGGACCTGGTGGGCGGCGGACACGCCGGAGCCGCAGTAGACGCCGACCTCGGTCTCGTTGGTGGCGCCCAGCGCCGTGAAGCGTGCGGCGAGTTCGGCGGCGGGGCGGAAGACCGTGCTGCCGTCGGCGACGTTCTCGGTCGTGGGGGCGGACACCGCGCCGGGGATGTGGCCGGCCACCGGGTCGATGGGTTCGGTCTCGCCCCGGTAGCGCTCCCCCGCCCGCGCGTCCAGGAGGACGCCGCGACGGGCGAGGGCGGCCGCGTCGTCGGCGGTCAACAACGGCATCGCGCCGGGTGCGGGAGTGAAGTCACCCTGCCGCGGAGTCACTTTGTCGACACTCATCGCGCCGCCGGACGCTCGCCATGCGGCAACTCCGCCGTCGAGAACCCGCACGTCCGGGTGGCCCGCCCAGCGCAGCAGCCACCACGCGCGGGCGGCGGCCCACCCCTGACCGCCGTCGTACGTGACCACCGGGCGGGCGGCACTGACGCCGGCGGCCCGCATCGCGGCGGCGAAGACGGCGAGTTGGGGGAGCGGGTGCCGACCCGCCGTACCGGGCGGCCCGGCCAGTTCGCCGTCGAGGTCGACGTAGACCGCGCCGGGCAGGTGACCGGCCTCGTACTCGGGGCGCCCGGGCGGACCGCCGAGCTGGTAGCGCACGTCCAGGAGGAGCGGAGCATCGGGGCCCGTCAACTCGCTCGCGAGTTCGGTAGCGGTGATGATGGCATTCATGGCACTCATCCTTGCGTAGCGATCACTACGTACAGAAGGCGGGTGCGCACCCTCCGTATGACGGAGTTCGGCGGCGCCGCAACGCCACCGAAACGGAAGTGGAACATCAAAACGGGCATTCTCCCTCGCGAACGCGCCATGGACGGCGCGGCCGGGGCGCACACCCGATGACAGGGTGCGAGCATCTGCTCGGGACCCCCGCCCGTACCGCACATGGCCAGCACCACGATGCTCCGAGGAGAGAGTGACGATGACGACCGAGGCAGCAGCCCGGCGGATGCCCGGCGCGCCCTGCTGGGTGAGCCTCCTGGCACACAGCCTGCCCGCGACGCAGGAGTTCTACGGCGCGCTCTTCGGCTGGGAGTTCCGCCCGGGGCCGCAGCACTTCGGTCCCTATGCGCGCGCCTTCCTCGACGGGCTAGAGGTGGCCGGAGTCGGTGAACTGGCGGCCGACCGGCACCTCCCGGTGGCCTGGACCACCTATCTGGCCAGTGACGACGCGGACGTGACCGCCGAGCAGATCCGCGCCTGCGGCGGCACCGTCGGGGTCGGCCCGTTGGACGCCGACGACGCCGGGCGGATGGCGATCGCCTCCGACCCGCAGGGCGCCATCTTCGGCGTCTGGCAGGGCAAGGCGATGCTGGGCACCGCGGTCAGCGGCGAACCGGGCACTCCCGTGTGGAACGAGTTGGTCACCCAGGAGACGGACTCCGTCGCCCCGTTCTACGAGCACGTCTTCGGCTTCGAGCGGGAGGCCGTGGTCTCCGCCGACTTCGACTATCTGACGCTGCACATCAAGGGCAAGCCGGTCGCCGGCATCCACGGCGTCGGCAACGCGCTGCCGCGCGACCGGGGTCCGCACTGGATGACGTACTTCGCCGTCCCGGATACCGACGCCGCCGCCCGTCGGGTCGTCGAACTGGGCGGCCATGTGCTGCGGCCCGCGCGGGAGTCGGCGCACGGCCGGCTGGCGACCGTCGCCGACAGCGAGGGCGCGGCGTTCACCATCATCCAGCGGCGCTGAGGCAGGCCACCCGTCCGGCGACCGCGGACCCGTGTCTAGCGCGCGCTGTCGACCGGCAGGACGTCCGGGGAGAGCGCGGCCGCGTGGGCGGTCGCCGCGGTCTGCCGCCGGCTGTGGTGACGGCGGCACAGCACCTCGTAGCCGACCTCCGCAGGCCGCTCCGCGCCCTCGCCCACGACATCGCCGACGACGACCTGCGCGCCCTCGACGACCATCCGACCGTCGACGGTCCGCGCGTTGTGGGTGGCCCGGGCGCCGCACCAGCACAGCGCCTCCACCTTCAGTGCCTCGATGCGGTCGGCGAGTTCGACCAGGCGCTGGGACCCGGGGAAGAGCTTGCTGCGGAAGTCGGTGGTGATGCCGAACGCGAAGACGTCCAGATCCAGGTCGTCGACGACCCGGGCGAGTTGGTCGACCTGCTCGGGACCGAGGAACTGCGCCTCGTCGGCTATGACGTAGTCGACCCGGCCGCCGGCACTGAGGTGGTCCACGACGTGGGCGTAGAAGTCGAGGTCGTCCACGGCTTCGACGGCCTCGGTGACCAGGCCCAGGCGCGAGGAGAGTTTGCCGCGGCCGGCCCGGTCGTTGCGGCTGTAGATCATGCCCTGTAGGCCGCGGGCCGATCGGTTGTGCTCGATCTGCAGCGCCAGTGTCGACTTTCCGCAGTCCATCGTTCCGGAGAAGAACACCAGCTCGGGCATGGGGAAGGGCGGGCCTTTCGGGCTCGTACGGATGGGACGTGCGGAGGGAGTCGGTGCGGACGTGCAGGGGTCAGGTGCGGACTTCGAGGAGCGGCACCAACTGCTCCACCGGGGTCATGGAGCCGTGCAGACCGACCATCTGCGACTCGTTGGGCTCCCGTTCACTGGCGACGATCGCCACGTCGGCGTGGGCGGCGGCCACCACGTCGCCGATCCGGGCGCGGACCCGGTCGTCGACCTGCGGGCCGAACCAGCCCGCGGCGATGGCCTCCTCGCGGCCGGCGACCCACATCTGGTCGCCGACCACTTCGCGCCACACGGCGAGCACGTCGGCGGCGGCGCCCGGGTGGGCGTAGACGTGCCGGGCGCGCCCCTCGCCGCCCAACAGGCGTACGCCGGCGCGCAGTTCCCAGTCCTCGTCGAAGTCGATCCGGGAGTCGGGGTCGAAGGGGATGTCGATCATGCCGTGGTCGGCGGTGACGTACAGGGCGCTGCGCGGCGGGAGTTGCTCGGCCAGGCGCTGGGCGAGCCGGTCCACGTAGAGCAGTTGGCCGCGCCAGGCGTCGGAGTCGACGCCGTAACGGTGGCCCTTGCCGTCAACCTCGGAGTAGTAGGTGTAGACCAATGAGCGGTCACCGGCGGCCAGTTGCTCGGCGGCGAGGTCCATCCGCTCCTCGCCGGAGAGGCGGCCGTGGAAGGTGCCGCCGCTGAGCGCGATCCGGGTGAGCGGGGTCTGGGCGAAGTCGGGCGCGGAGACCTGGCAGGTGTGGATGCCGGCGGCGTCGGCGAGTTGGAAGACCGTGGGGTAGGGCTGCCAGGCGTGCGGGTCGGTCCACGGGCGCCAGCGCAGTTGGTTCATCAGCGCGCCGGTGGCCGGGTCCTGGCAGGTGTATCCGGGCAGGCCGTGCGCGCCCGGTGGCAGGCCGGTGCCGACCGAGGCCAGGGACGTGGCGGTGGTGGCGGGGAAGCCGGCGGTGAGCGGGCGGCCGGTGCCGTTGAACGAGCTGTCCAGGAGGGAGGTGAGGAACGGCGCCTCGTCCGGGTGGGCACGCAGCAGTTCCCAACCGAGGCCGTCGATCAGGAAGACGCAGGCGCGGTCGGCGGGGGCCAGCTCCATGGTGCTGCTGACGCCGGACAGGCCCTGGCCGGCGACGATGGCGGGCAGCAGGTCAGCCAGCGAGCCGGTGCCGTACTGGGGCACCGGGGCGGTGAGCGGGTCGAGCGGTTCCGGCTCCGGCCAGGCGGGGGCGGTGTGCACCATCAGCGGGCGCTGGTGGCCGCGGTGGCCTCGGAGAGCGCCTGGGCGAAGGCGAGGGTCTCACGCACCGAGTCCGGGCCGTCGCCGGCCTCGCTGACCCGGAGGGAGAGGTCGTCCGCGGTGGAGGAGCCGGTGTAGCCGTGGTCCGCGTCGCAGTTGGGGTCGCCGCAACTGGCGGGCTCCAGGTCGAGGCGCGCGACGGCGCCCCAGCCGATGGTGAGGACGACCTCGCGGGGGAGCTGGCCGGGGGTGTAGGACTCGGGGTTGGCGACGACGCGGCTGAGCACGACGGACGAGATCCGGCCGAGCTTGACGGACTCGGTGGAGGTGGTGGCGTACGGGGACGGGGAGGTGGCGTCGGCGGCCTGCTCGTCGGTGTGGCTGACGATGAAACGGGTGCCGGTCAGGACCAGGACCGTGACGTGGCGGCGGACCTCGTTGGCGTCGAAGGTCGTCTCCTGGTGGACGAGGTACGACACCACCGGCTCACCACCGACCGCGGCCTGCACCGCCTCGGCCACGAGCGTCGGGTAATAGCCACTGCGCTCGATCGCCGCGCGCAGCCCCTGGGTCGTCGTACCGGTCTTAGCCATGGGGTCCATCTTACGGGGCGCACCGGGGCGCGAGAGCCTCAGTAGACGGGCAGCCGACGGGGCCCGAGGTCGGTGGTGGCGGGCGGTCTGGCGAGGCGGACGGAGGCGCCCAGGACGGCCAGACCGTGCGGGGCGACGACGACCGGTTCGAGGTCCACGGCGACCACCTCCGGATGGTCGTCGACGAGCCGGGAGACGCGCAGCATCAACTCCTCCAGGGCGGCGGTGTCCACCGGCTGGGAGCCGCGCCAGCCGAACAGCAGTGGGGCGCTGCGGATCGACCGGATCTGCTCGTTGACGTCGCGGTCGGTGGCCGGAATCAGACGGTGGGCTATGTCGTCGAGTAGTTGGGAGGGCGCGCCGGCCAGCCCGAAGGAGAGGACCGCGCCGGCGGCTGGGTCGATGGCGGCGCGGACGACGGTGTCGACGCCGCGCGGCACCATCGCCTGAACGACCGGCCGCAGCTCCGCCGGCGAACCCAGGCGGTCGGTCAATTCGGCGTAGGTGCGGCGGAGTTCGGCCTCGCCCGCGATGTCGAGGCGGACGCCGCCGAGGTCGGCGCGGTGTCGTAGGTGGGGGGCGGTGGTCTTGAGGGCGACCGGGTAGCCGAGCCGGGCGGCGGCGCGGACGGCGGTGTCCGGGTCGGGGGCCGGGAGGGTGGGGCGGGGGTGGATGCCGTAGCGGGCCAGCAGCGCCTCGGCGTCGGCAGGGGGCAGCGCGACGGAGCGACCGGGGGCGACGTCCGTGGTGAGGCGGTCGAGCAGCCGCTCGATGTCGGCGCCCGCCGATGCCTCCTGGATGTCGTCGTACGCGGGCACCCGGCCCGGCTCGGCGGCCGTCCGGCGCCAGGCGGCGTACCGGACGGCCTCGGCGAGGGCGCGGACGGCCCGCTCGGCCGCCGGGTAGGCAGGGATGCGGACGGGGCGGGGGCCGGCCTCGGCCTCCGGGACGGGGATCCGGTCGTGGGTATACGGGGGCGCTGTGGAGGCGTGTGGTGCCCCGGGGGCAACGAGGGGTCGCCCCTGGGGCACGGGGGCAGGGGCGGGGGGCTCTCCATGGGCCTGCGGGGCGTATGGCTCGGGCGGGGCCGCGAGCGTCGCGGCCAAGTCGTCCATCGCGAGGTGGACGACGGTGACGGGCTTGGCGATATCGGCGGCGACCGCGGCGCGCAGGGCGGCGGCGAGTGCGGCCCCCTCGCTGCCCCTCGGAGAGGCGCCGCCCTCCTCCCCCACCCACGGGATCGCGGTGACGACGACGGCGTCGCAGCCGTCCCCCGTGAGCGTCTGGGCCAGGGCGGCACGGAAGTCCTCCGGGCTCGCGGCGGACGGTAGGACGTGGGGGCGCTGCGGGCGCAGCCCTTCGGTGAGGCAGGCGTCGTAAGCCAGGAGGGCCAGCGATTCGGAGTTGCCCAGGATGGCGACGCGCGGGCCGGCCGGCAGCGGCTGGGCGGCCAACAACAGCCCGGCGTCGATGAGTTCGGTGACCGTGTCGACGCGGATCACGCCGGCCTGGCGCATCAGGGCGGCAACGGTGCTATCGGGCACGCGGACGGTGGGGACGGCGTGGCCCATGGGGGCGGTGCCGTGGTGCCGGGCCCCCTTGGCGACGACCACCGGCTTGACGGCGGCGGTGCGGCGGGCGAGGCGGGCGAACTTCCGGGGGTTGCCGATGGACTCCAGGTAGAGGATGGCGACGTCGGTGTGCGGGTCGTCGTACCAGTACTGGAGGAGGTCGTTGCCGGAGACGTCGGCGCGGTTGCCGGCCGAGACGAAGGTGGAGATGCCGGCGATCCCGCCGTCGCCGGGGCCGCGCTCGTGCAGGCCGCTGAGGAGCGCGATGCCGATCGCACCGGACTGGGTGAACAGGCCGATCCGGCCGGCGCCGGGCATCTGGGGGGCGAGCGAGGCGTTCAGCCGGACGTCGGGAGCGGTGTTGATCAACCCGAAGGCGTTGGGCCCGATGAGCCGCATCCCGTAGGAGCGGGCCTGGCGCAACAGGGTGCGCTGCCGCTCCCGCCCGTCGGAGCCGGCCTCGGCATAACCGGAGGAGAGGACCAGTACGCCCTGGACGCCGTGCTCACCGCAGTCGCGGATGACGTCGGGGACCGCGGCCGCGGGGACGGCGACGACCGCCAGGTCGACCGGCTCGGGGATGTCGCGCAGCGTACGGGCGGCCTGCACGCCCTCGGGCTCCAGGCGGCGGAGGTCCTCGGGGAAGGCGTGGTTGACGGCGTGCAGCCGGCCGGTGAAGCCGGCGTCGAGGAGGTTGCGCAGCGCGGTGCGGCCGACGCCGCCGGGGGTGCGGCCGGTGCCGATGACGGCTACGGAGCCGGGGGCGAGCAGTCGTTGGACGGAGCGGGCCTCGGCGCGCTGCTCGCGGCCGCGCATCACGGCCATGGACTGCTCGGTTGGTTCGAGGTCGAGCTCCAGGCGGACGACGCCGTCCTCGAAGGTGCGCTTCTGGGTGTAGCCGGCGTCCGTGAACACCTTGATCATCTTGGTGTTGGCGGGCAGCACCTCGGCGGCGAACCGGCGGATGCCACGCTCACGGGCGACGGCGGCGACGTGCTCCAGGAGGGCGGAGGCGACGCCGCGGCCCTGGTGGGCATCCTGGACGAGGAAGGCCACCTCCGCCTGGTCGTCCTCGGGGCTCTTGGCGGGGAGGCCCCGCACGTCGATCCGGTCGTAGCGGACGGTGGCGATGAACTCGCCGCCCACGGTGGCGGCCAGGCCGACCCGGTCGACGTAGTCGTGGTGGGTGAACCGGTGGACGTCACGGTCGGACAGGCGCGGGTACGGCGCGAAGAAGCGGTAGTACTTCGACTCGTCCGACACCTGCTCGTAGAAGGAGACCAGCCGCTCGGCGTCGTCGGGCGTGATGGGTCGGATGCGCGCCGTCCCGCCGTCACGCAGCACCACGTCGGCTTCCCAGTGGGTCGGGTAGGCGTGATCCGGCGGCGTCTGCATGCGGACAGCGTACGGCGGGCCACTGACAACCGGCTCGGCGTGCGTACGCTCGATTTCCCCGGGCTCGTCGCGCCGGACCAACGGCCCGGAAGGAGGGTCGGCAGCCCGACGGGAAGCCGGGGCGACGGGCTGCCGGACCACCCCCGGCAGCGTGCGAGAATGGTCTAGACAACAGTCACGACTTTGAAGGGCAACACCATGGCTGAGCGCCGCGTCAATGTCGGTTGGGCCGAGGGGCTGCACGCCCGCCCCGCGTCGATCTTCGTCCGAGCGGCCACCGCCTCCGGTGTCCCGATGACGATCTCCAAGGCCGACGGCAACCCGGTGAACGCCGCCTCCATGCTGGCGGTCCTGGGCCTGGGCGCCCAGGGTGGCGAGGAGATCGTGCTCGCCTCCGAGGCCGAGGGCGCCGAGGCCGCGCTCGACCGCCTGGCGAAGCTGGTCGCCGAGGGCCTTGAGGAGCTTCCCGAGACCGTCTGAGCCCCGAGCACCTACGGGGCCACGCACCCCGCCCAGGGCTTCTTCGGACGCCAGCCGAGACGGCCCCGCCGCGGCAACCGGTACACACATCCGGCTGCCGCGGCGGGGTCGTTCGCGTGTATGTGGAGGCGGCTGCTCGCCTTGTTACTTGGGGGCGTCGGGCGATGCGCTGAACCGTGTACGGGAAGGCACGTCGGGGATTCTCCATTGGCTAATCGGAAGCCTCGGAAACCTGTACGGCCACCCGCGAATGATTCCGGTCAGCGAGAGCCCCCGTTGACCTTCGCCCTCATTTGCGACCCCCAGTCGACACTTTTAATCCGGAATTCCCATTCTCCGTATCTGGGGCAGGCATTTCGGCGAGCGGCATCGGAAACGCACGTCGAGCACCCCCACCCCGCCTTCGCTCCCTGCGCCCGCATTCCCAGACACCTCCCCCTTTGTATACGGGGCGATTGTTAAGCGCGGACGCGTGCCGTGTTGACGGGGCGTTTCGCCTCCCTCACAGCGGAAGCGTGGCGCCGCAGTCGGTACACCGGGAGCGACCGTTCGATGTGCGCCGCCATGAGGGTGCGCGCCCGCTCCGCGTCCCCCCGGGCGACGGCGTCAAGCACGGCGCCGTGTTCGTCCCACGCATCGGTGACCCGGGTAGGCGGCTCGATGACGTAGGTCCACTCGATCTTGCGTCGCAGTTGGGTGAGGAGCGCCGTGAGGCTGGGGCTACCGGCCGCCTGGGCGAGCGTCTCATGGAACCAACCGTCAAGCTGACGCAGGTCGGCGAGGTGGCCGTGGCGGGCCCGTTCGCGGCCGAGCCGCACCAGGCCGCGCAGCACCTTCAGGTGGGCGGTGGTGCGGCGGGCCGCGGCGCGGGCGGCACCCAGCGGCTCTATGAGGGCGCGCATGTCGAGGAGGTCGGCGGCCTCCTGCTCGGTGAGCTCGGCGACGCAGGCGCCCGCATGGTGCCGGGAGGTGACGAAACCTTCGGACTGGAGGGTGCGCAGCGCTTCCCTCACCGGGACCCGGGAGACGCCGTACCGCGCGGCGAGAATGTCCTCGATCAGCCGGCTCCCCGGCGCGAGCAGACCGGAGACGATATCGTCCCGAATCGCCGTACACACCGCGTGCGCGGAAATGTGGCTTCGCATCGTCCGTGCCTCCGCCGTAATCCCCGAAAGACATCGCCGCTCGGCGACATTCCTCGACTCTATTCGACACCGGAAGATTCTCCCGTGGAATGTCGTGAATCCATCGGCGCTTTTCGGACGATGCGAGCCGGGAACCTGGTGGGCGGGCCGACGGCGGCCCTACGGAAACGACGGAGCCCCGGCCCGCCAAGATGGCGGGCCGGGGCTCCAGGGGGACGGTGCTGCGGCGGAGAGGTCGGGGAAGGTCAGACGCTGACGCCGTGCGCGCGGAGGTAGGCGACCGGGTCGATGTCCGAGCCGTAGTCGGGGCCGGTCCGGGCCTCGAAGTGGAGGTGCGGGCCGGTGGTGTTGCCGGTGTTGCCGGAGAGGGCGATCTGCTGCCCCGGAGTGACGGACTGCCCGACCGTCACCCCGATCGAGGAGAGGTGGCCGTACTGGGTGTACGTACCGTCGTTCATCCGGATCACGATGTTGTTGCCGTACGCGCCACCCCAGCCGGCCTCGACGACGGTGCCGGCACTCACGGCGTGGACCTGCGTCCCGTAGGCGGCGTGGAAGTCGATGCCGGTGTGGCTGCCCGAGGACCACAGGCCGCTGGACGCCTTGTACGCGGTGGAGACGTAGGAACCGGTCACGGGAGCGACGAAGGTGTTGAGGCGCTTGCGCTCGGCCTCGCGGGCGGCGCGCACCTTGGCCGCACGCTCCTCGTCGGCCTTCTTCTTCGCCATCTCGGCCAGCCGCTTGGCCTCGACCTCGGCCTTCGCCCTGACCTCGGCGGCCTCGGCGGCCGCCTGCTGCGTGTCCGCCTGGGCCTCGATCCGGACGGCGAGTTCGTCACCGAGCTCGACGGCGTGCTGGAGGCCGGTGTCGTGGGCGGTCGGCTCGCCCGTGGCGGCCAGCGCGGGGGACGCCACCGAGGCGACGACTCCGGAGGCCGCGAGGGTGGCTATGCCGGCGAGGTTGCGGGTCGTGCGAGCGGTGCGGCTCGCACGGCGGTGCTTCCCGGTGGCACGGGTGAACGCCATGTACTGGCTGGTCCTTTCCTTCCCTCTCGCCTACCGGGTTAGCTGACGGGTTCGGAGCAGGAAGGTCTCCTACGGGCTCCTCCGGAGAGGGACCCGATTCACCCCAGGGGACATGTGGGTCCCCGGCTCCCCTGGCTCGCGCCGTACGGGGACTCGGCGATGACTGCTCGGTGCCACTGTTGTGGCGGAGTTGTGACGAACAGCCGGACCGACGCTAAACGGGGCAACTTTCAATCGGCAAACAGAACCGGAGTTTTGTGCGGCACGCCACACTCGAATCGGGCAACCGGGGCAACCGGGCAGGCGGCGCCACCCGTCCACGAGCCCCGGGCCCGTAGGGGCGGCGGAGCCACGCACACCAGTTGGGCGGGCGAGAACACGGTGCGCACACACAACGGCTCCCGTGGCAAGTCGCTGCCACGGGAGCCGCTTTGTCGATACGTGACGAGACGTCGGGTGACGTGCCGTCACGCGGCTGGGGTCAGCCGCTGACGACGGTCACCTCGCCGATGCCCAACGCCTTGACGGGCTCGGCGATCTGCGCCGCGTCGCCCACCAGGACCGTCACCAGCCGGTCCGCCGGGAAGGCGTTGACGACCGCCGCGGTCGCCTCGACCGTGCCGGTCTCCGCGAGTCGGACGTACAACTGCGCCTGGTAGTCGTCCGGGAGCTGCTGCTCCACCTGGTCGGCCAGGGTCCCGGCGACCGCGGCGGCGGTCTCGTACTTGAGCGGGGCCACGCCGACGAGGTTCTGCACGGCGACGTCGCGCTCGGCGTCGGTCAGCCCCTCGGCCGCGAGGGTGCGCAGCACCGTCCAGAGGTCCTGGAGGGCCGGCCCGGTGGAGGCGGTGTCCACCGACCCGCTGATGGCGAGCAGGGCGGCGCCGGTGGCGCCCTCCGGGGAGGACGGGGCGGAGGAGCGCAATACCTGGCCGAAGGCGCGCACCCCGTAGGTGTAGCCCTTCTCCTCGCGCAGCACCCGGTCCAGACGGGACGTGAGGGTGCCACCCAGGCAGTACGTGCCGAGCACCTGGGCGGGCCACACCTGGTCGTGCCGGTCGGCGCCGACCCGTCCGATGAGGAGCTGGGTCTGGACGGCACCGGGGCGGTCGACGATCACCACGCGGCCGGTGTCGTCGGCGACGACCGGCAAGGGCTTCGACGGCTGCGCGGTGGAGCCCGTCCAAGCGCCCAGGGTGTCGGCCAGCGCCGCGTCCAGGTCGACGTCGGTGAAGTCGCCGACGATGACGGCGGTGCCGGTGGCGGGCCGGATGTGCGCGTCGTAGAAGGCACGCACGGCGGCCGCGTCGATCCGGGCGATGGTCTCCTCGGTGCCCTGACGGGGCCGGGACATCCGGGAGGTGGCCGGGAACAGCTCCTTGGACAGCGCCATGGCCGCGCGCCGGGCCGGGTTGGCCAACTCGTGCGGGATCTCGTCGAGGCGGTTGCGGACCAGCCGCTCGACCTCGTCGTCGGGGAAGGCGGGGGCGCGCAGTGCGTCGGCGAGCAGGCCGAGGGCGCGCGGCAGACGGGAGGCCGGGACCTCCAGAGAGACCCGCACACCGGGGTGGTCGGCATGCGCGTCCAACGTGGCGCCGCAGCGCTCCAGTTCGGCGGCGAACTCCTCGGCGGTGTGCTTGTCGGTGCCCTCGGAGAAGGCCCGGGCCATGATCGTGGCGACGCCGTCGAGGCCCTCGGGCTCGGCGGCCAGCGGGGCGACGAGGTTGACCTCCACGGCGACGACCTGCTGCCCGGGGCGGTGGCTGGTCAGCAGGGTCAGCCCGTTGGCCAACTGGCTGCGCTCGGGCGCCGGGAAGGCCCACGGCTTGGGCGCGCCGCCCTTGGGCTGCGGGTGGAACTGCATAGCGCTCATGGGGGCGTCTGCGGGGGTGGTGGCGTCGGTCACTTGGCCGCCTCCTCTTCCTCGGTGCCGGCGGCGTCGGGCTGCGCCGTGGGCTCGTAGACGAGCGCGGCGCGGTTGTCGGGGCGCAGCCGGGCCTTGGCGGCCGCCTGCACCTCCAACGGGCTGATGTCCAGGACCCGCTGGACGGCGGACAGCGCGAGCTGCGGGTCGCCGAACAGGACGGCGTAGCGGCACAGTTCGTCGGCGCGGCCGCTGACCGTGGCGAGCCGGTCCAGCCATTCGCGCTCCAGTTGGGCCTGGGCCCGCTCCATCTCCTCCGGGGTCGGCCCCTCTTCGGCGAAGCGGGCCAACTCCTCGTCGACGGCGGCCTCGATGGCGGGGACCTCCGCGCCACCGGATGCCTTCACGTCCAGCCAGCCCAGTGAGGGCGCACCGGCCAGCCGCAGCAGGCCGAAGCCGGCGGCGACGGCGCTGCGGTCGCGGCGCACCAGGCGGTTGTACAGGCGGGAGGACTCGCCACCGCCCAGGATGGTGAGCGCCACGTCGGCGGCGTCGGCCTCGCGGGTGCCGTCGTGCGGGAGGCGGTAGGCGGCCATCAGGGCACGCGCGGGGACGTCCTCCTCGACGACCGTGCGGAGTTGGCCGCCGATGGTCTCGGGCAGGCTGCCGTCGCGCGGCGGCTGCTTGCCGTCGTGCGAGGGGATCGAGCCGAAGTACTTCTCCACCCAGGCCAGCGTCTGCTCGGGGTCGATGTCGCCCACGATGGACAGGACCGCGTTGTTGGGCGCGTAGTAGGTGCGGAAGAAGGCCCGCGCGTCCTCCAGGGAGGCGGCGTCGAGATCGGCCATCGACCCGATGGGGGTGTGGTGGTAGGGGTGGCCCTCCGGGTAGGCCATGGCCGTCAACTTCTCGAAGGCCGTGCCGTAAGGGACGTTGTCGTAGCGCTGGCGGCGCTCGTTCTTGACGACGTCGCGCTGGTTCTCCAGGGATTCCTCGTCGAGCGCGGTCAGCAGCGAGCCCATCCGGTCCGCCTCCAGCCAGAGCGCGAGCTCCAGCTCGTGGGCGGGCATGGTCTCGAAGTAGTTGGTGCGCTCGAAACTGGTGGTCCCGTTGAGCGAGCCACCGGCACCCTGGACGAGTTCGAAGTGGCCGTTGCCCTTCACCTGCGCGGACCCCTGGAACATCAGGTGCTCGAAGAGGTGCGCCAGGCCCGTACGGCCCTTCACCTCGTGGCGCGAGCCGACGTCGTACCACAGGCAGACGGCCGCCACCGGCGTCAGATGGTCTTCGGAGAGCACCACGCGCAGGCCATTGGCCAGCCGGTGCTCGGTCGCTGTCAGGCCGCCGGAGCCGGCTTGTTCTGTGGCCGTGTGACCCATGGGCATGTACGTCCCTTCGATCCGCTTGCGAGGAAGTTCTGTCACTGTATGCAACCGCGTCGGCATCTGGCGAAGTTCCCGTCAGGAAGGCCACGAACGTGCGCCGGAGCCGGCGGTGGGGCGGTAAGGGGGGAGTCGTGGTGAGCGTTGTCAGTGGGGCGGTCCACAATGGTCGGCGTCAGACTCATCGGACTCGTCGGTCGGTCCGCCGGCCGACCGGTCAACGTTGATCACAGCGTTGGTCGTAGGCGTTGACCCAACAGCGTTGTTCCCACATCGGCAGTAGACGCAGCAGAAGGAGCCGCAGCCGCGATGGCCCGCCGCAGCACGAAGACCCCGCCGCCGGACGACTTCGAGGAGAGGATCCTCGACATCGACGTCGTCGATGAGATGCAGGGTTCCTTCCTTGAGTACGCGTACTCGGTCATCTACTCGCGCGCCCTGCCGGACGCCCGCGACGGCCTCAAGCCCGTACACCGCCGCATTCTCTACCAGATGAACGAGATGAGCCTCCGGCCCGACCGTGGCTATGTGAAGTGCGCGCGGGTCGTCGGCGAGGTGATGGGTAAGCTCCACCCGCACGGTGACGCCTCCATCTACGACGCCCTGGTGCGCATGGCGCAGCCGTTCTCGATGCGGGTGCCCCTAGTGGACGGGCACGGCAACTTCGGCTCCCTGGGCAACGACGACCCGCCCGCCGCGATGCGGTACACCGAGTGCCGGATGGCGTCCGCGACCTCCCTGATGACGGAGTCCATCGACGAGGACACCGTCGACTTCTCGCCCAACTACGACGGCCAGGAGCAGGAACCGGTCACCCTCCCCGCCGCGTATCCGAACCTCCTCGTCAACGGGGCGTCCGGCATCGCCGTCGGCATGGCGACGAACATGCCGCCGCACAACCTCGGCGAAGTGATCGCCGCGGCCCGGCACCTGATCAAGCATCCGAACGCGGATCTGGACACCCTGATGCGCTTCGTGCCGGGACCGGACCTGCCGACGGGCGGCCGGATCGTGGGGCTGGGCGGCGTGCGGGACGCCTACGAGAAGGGCCGCGGCACGTTCAAGATCCGCGCGACGGTCACGGTGGAGAACGTCACCGCCCGCCGCAAGGGTCTGGTCGTCACCGAACTCCCCTTCACCGTCGGCCCGGAGAAGGTCATCTCCAAGATCAAGGACTTGGTGGGGGCGAAGAGGCTCCAGGGCATCGCGGACGTGAAGGACCTCACCGACCGCGAGCACGGCCTGCGGCTGGTGATCGAGATCAAGAACGGCTTCAATCCGGAGGCCGTCCTGGAACAGCTCTACAAGCTGACGCCGATGGAGGAGTCCTTCGGCATCAACAACGTCGCCCTGGTCGACGGCCAGCCGTTGACGCTGGGCCTCAAGGAGCTGTTGGAGGTCTACGTCGACCACCGCTTCGACGTGGTACGCCGGCGCAGCGAGTTCCGGCGCACGAAGCGGCGCGACCGACTCCACCTGGTCGAGGGCCTGTTGACCGCCCTGGTGGACATCGACGAGGTCATCCGCCTGATCCGCTCCAGCGAGAACAGCGCCCAGGCCAAGGAGCGCCTGATGGAGCGCTTCGCGCTGAGCGAGGTACAGACGCAGTACATCCTCGACACCCCGCTGCGCCGACTGACCAAGTTCGACCGGATCGAGCTGGAGGCCGAACGCGACCGGCTGGAGGCCGAGATCGCGGAACTGACCCGGATCCTGGAGTCCGACGCCGAACTGCGCAAGCTGGTCTCGGGCGAGCTGGCGTCGGTCGCCAAGAAGTACGGCACGCCGCGTCGCACGGTCCTCCAGGAGTCGGCAGGGGCCACCGTCGCCGCGGTGCCGCTGGAGGTCTCCGACGACCCGTGCCGAGTCCTGCTGTCCTCCACGGGGCTGTTGGCGCGCACCACCACGGCGGAGACGTCGTTCGACGCGGACGCCAGGCGCGTCAAGCACGATGCGATCGTCTCGGCGGTGCCGGCGACGGCGCGCGGCGAGGTGGGGGCGGTGACCTCCCAAGGCCGGCTGCTGAGACTGTCGGTGATCGATCTGCCGCAGCTCCCGGACACCGTGGCGCCCAGCCTCGCCGGTGGTGCGGCGGTCGCGGAGTTCCTCAGCCTCCAGGACGACGAGCAGTTGGTGTGCCTGACGACGCTGGACGAGTCCTCACCGGGTCTCGCGCTCGGCACGGAACAGGGCGTCGTGAAGCGCGTGGTGCCCGACTACCCGTCCAACAAGGACGAGTTGGAGGTCATCACCCTCAAGGAGGGCGACCGCATCGTGGGCGCGGCCGAACTGCGCACGGGTGAGGAGGACCTGGTCTTCATCACGGACGAGGCGCAGTTGCTGCGCTACCCGGCGTCGCAGGTGCGGCCGCAGGGCCGGCCGGCGGGCGGTATGGCGGGCGTCAAGCTGGGAGAGGGCGCCAAGGTACTCGCCTTCGCGGCCGTCGATCCGGCCGCGGACGCCATGGTGTTCACGGTCGCCGGGTCGCACGGCACGCTGGACGACTCGGTGGCGACGGCCAAGCTCACCCCGTTCGACCAGTACCCGCGCAAGGGCCGGGCCACCGGCGGTGTGCGCTGCCAGCGGTTCTTGAAGGGCGAGGACTGTCTGACGCTGGCATGGGCCGGCCCGGCGCCCGTACGGGCCGCTGACGCCAAGGGCGCACCGGTTCCGCTGCCGGAGCCGGACCCCCGCCGGGACGGCTCCGGCGTGGCCCTGGCCAAGCCGGTGACGGCCCTGGCTGGCCCCGTGTAACCACGACCGGTCCCATACACGACCGACCCACACACACGACGGACGCCGCCGGGATGGTGAACAACCGCCCCGGCGGCGTCCGTTGTGCGTGCCGGGAACTGTCTCACTGGGGTCACCGGGCCTGTTGGCGACAATCCACGACATCAACCCGCCGGCATTGGCGGCCTGTGGCATCGCCTCAACTCATGGCGCACTACGAGGCCGCGCCTCGTACTCGCAGCAGACGCCGCACGTCCCGCCGCGCGGGCAGTGACCGGCACACCGCCCAACTCCCCCGTCATTCCTCCCGCGAGGCCACGTAACGCAACACGCCCCACATGCTGTGTTCGTCGGCCACCGTCGGCGCCTCCTGCCGGCAGTTCGCCAGCTCCTTGCGCAGCGCAGGCCCGTCGATGCCACTACCGATCATCACGAGTTGCGTGCGCCGTTCCTCGCCCTTCGGCCACGGCTCGGGGTAGAAGCGCAGGAAGTTGCCGACTGCGTGCAGCGTGAACCTCTGGCGGTTCTCCGGCACGTCGAAGTGGACGAATCCCTTGATGCGGTAGAGGCCGGAGGGACGGCTGTCCAGGAACTCCATCAGCCGGCGCGGGTGCATCGGCTCGACGGAAGTGAACTCCACGCTCTCGTACGCGGCGTGGAGATGCCCCGAGTGATGGTGGTCGCAACCACGGCAGTCCTGGTGGTCATGCTCGTGGTCATCACCGATGCCCTGCCCCGGAGGCCCCTGTGCGGAAGCCTCACGCAGCAGGTCTTCGAAGGACAACTGGCGGACCGCCGCGTCGCGGTCCTTCCCCGTCCCACGGTCGAAGAACAACTCCGGGGCGATCTGCCCATAGGCCGTGCAGATCACCGGCCGACCCGGGGCGAGCTCAGCAAGCGTGTCGACGAGTTCCTGACGCGCCTCGTCCGGGAGCCGGTCGGCCTTGTTGAGCACCACGAGATCGGCAATTCCGACGTGGCGATTCAGCTCGGGGTGCCGGGCACGAGTGTCCTCGAACTCCGCCGCGTCGACGACCTCGATCAGCCCGCCGTAGACGATCCGCTCGTTGTCGCTCGCGAGGATCATGCGGATGAGTTCCTGCGGCTCAGCTAGCCCACTGGCCTCGATGACGATCACGTCGATACGGGCGGCGGGGCGGGCCAGCCGCTCAAGATAGTCGTCCAACTCACTGGTGTCGACGGCGCAGCACAGGCATCCGTTGCCCAGCGACACCATGGAGTCCACCTGCCCGGCGACCGTCATGGCGTCGATCTCGATGCTGCCGAAGTCATTGACGATCGCACCGATGCGGGTGCCGTCGCCGGCACGCAGCAGGTGGTTCAGGAGGGTGGTCTTGCCCGATCCCAGGAAGCCCGCGAGCACGACGACCGGGATCTGTTGGGTGGCCAAGGGACGCCTCCATGGTGCGGGTGGCGGGCCGCACGGACCGGCGGCGGACGAGCTGCCGATCGTAACCGACTGCCCGCGGTCAGAGTCCGGCCCACCACCGCTGCCCGCGGCCTCCACCTACGGCATCGAGCCACACTCCTGATCGGCAACCGTGAACAGGGCACACCACCGACGACCCAACACCCAGCAGATCCCCACAACCTCGACCCAACTGCGGCTCGCAGGCAACCACACCGACCGCCCGAGGACCAGCCATGTCAGCGCCAGCCGCCTCGGGGCAGGCGACACCTAGATGAATGAGTCCGATGTCTTCAGTGGTCATAGGCGATCAGTGATCGCTTGGCTGGGGCGTTGGTGTTCCAGTTGTGCCAGATCGCCGTGGCCAGGGCGAGGAGTCGTTGGCCGGTGCGGGCGAAGACACCAGCGGGTGTCCGGCCTCCGTGTTGTTCGAGGCTGAGCTGGCCTTTGAGGGTGTCGAATACCGCCTCGATCCACTGGCGGACGTGGGCCAGGCGTCCATGCCGGACAGGCTCGTTCTTCAGGTCCGGCCGCACCAGATGGACGCCCAGGCGCTCTTCGAGGAACGCCTCGAACTCCCGCCCGGCGAAGCCCTTGTCCGCAAGAATCACTTGACCGGAGCGCATGAGGTGGTGGTCGCGTTCCAGCAGCGCGGTCATCACCTGGCGTTCGCCGAGTTTGGGGTTGGCCAGGCACCAGGACACCGGCATGCCCTCGGCTGTGGTCAGCAGGTAGAGCCGCAATCCCCAGAAGAAGCGAGAATGGCTCGCGCAGTAGCCGTATCCGGCGTGCCCTGCCAGGTCGGAGCGTTTGACTGTCTCGCGGGAGGCGGCGCACGGCAGTGGTGTGGAGTCGATCAGCCGCAGGTTGTCGTGCCAGGTGGGCACCTGCCTGGCCAGTGCCTGGATCACGGCCGAGATCAGTGGGCCGGCGGCGTTCAGGCGCTTGTTGTAGGCGGATTGCTGGGGCAGGTAGCGAAAGAGGTGTCCCAGTCGGGCGTGTACGAAGCGGATCCATTGCCGGGCCGAGGGAAAGCCCAGTAGGACCTGGGCGACGGCCAGGCACAGCAGTTCGGCGTCTGTCAGTTTCGGGGGTCGCCCGATCCGGCGACGAGGGGCCACATGGTCATCGATGAACACGTACAGTGCAGCCAGAAGGGCGTCCAGGTTTGTCGTCACACACGAGCCAACGGGCGCCCTTCGCCATGGTCGCGGCCAGCACAAACATCGGACTCATTCATCTAGGTGCCCGCATCTCGGCCTGGTCCCACCGTCCCTGCGCGCCGGCGCCCCGGCTTCCTACCGCCCGATGGCACCCGACTGCCGCCCCGCGGCAACCTGCCCTCACGCCCGGCTCCGCTGTACCGCAAGCAGGACACACCAGCGCCTCGTGCCGTTGCGTTGCCCTCCACTCTCCCGGCATTCCGGGCATCACCCTCCGGGTTAGGCTCGCCTTTGTGAGCACATGCGCTATCGCTTCCCTTGAAGCGGCCGAACCCCTCGCCGGAACGGCCGCAACCGCCCGGACTTGGCTGCTGATCGAGCAAACCGGACCATGGGGAGCCAAGGCGCTGACGGACAGCCACCTCGATCCGCACCTCGGCCGGGCCCTGGAAGCCGCAGCAGAAGGGACCGGCGTACGCGTCGCCCTCATCCGCCGCCCGGGCCGCCATGCCGACCTCCACGGCACCACCCGCCGCCGCATGTTCCTCGCACACACCTCGCCGGGCCGTTCCTGGATCCGCACCACCACCGTCACCGACCCGGGAGCCACGCTCGGACTCGACTTCGCCTCCCTGGGAGACGGAGACCATCACGGCCTCTGGGAGCCGTACACCGGCGAACCTATGGTGCTTGTGTGCACCAACGGCAAACGGGACCGCTGCTGTGCACTCCTCGGCCGCCCACTGGCCGCCCAACTTTCCACCGACGGCTGCGCGACCTGGGAGGTCACGCACATCGGCGGCCACCGCTTCTCCCCCACTCTCTTCGTTCTCCCCTACGGCTACGCCTACGGACGCGCCTCGGCCCAGTTGGTCAAGGACGTCGTGGAATCGGCCCGCAGTGGCCGTATCGCGCTCGACCAGTGCCGGGGCCGATCGACGTGGGACCGGCCGGCCCAGGCTGCCGATCTCGCCGTCCGAGAGCTGATCCGTGAGTGGCGCGCGGACGCACTCGACGTCGTAGGGACCGATCCGGTGTGGCCCGAACTTGCCGGTGCCCCCAGGCGAGCGCCGGGAGACGGGCCGCTGACGGATGCCGTTCGCAGTTGGACCGTTGACGTTGCGCACACCGACGGGCGAGCGTGGCGGGTGGTAATCGATCAGCGGACCGACGGTGCTCCGACGCCCGCTAGCTGTGGTGCGCCGCTCGGCCCACCGACGCGTATGGCGGTCACGTCCATCACCGCGCTCAGGGACTGAGGTACCGCTGAGCGGTGCCTCCTGCCCACACTTCCGCGGTTCTGAAGTCGGCGGATCGGGGTCCATAGCTTTCCCATCACGTGCGGAGTGCCGCATTCCACCGCTCTGTCCCCGGTCTGCCCCCACTGCGCACGCCAGCGCGACCCCCAACGCCAGTCCCAGCGTCGCAACCAGCCCTAGACCGAACGACGGCCCCACAGCTCGCAGCGCGGCACCACGGCTCCTCTCGCCCCTCAGCACCGCCCCCGACGCCGCCGCACCGGCTCCCACAACCCACAACATCTCTAACTCCCCCTCCGCACGCTCCCCCGCGCGCACCCAGTCCGGCTTCCTCACCCGCCTCAGCGCAGCACGCTCGGCAGCAGCCACCGCCGCAAGAAGACGGGTCGCCGACCTTCGAACCTGACCCTGCGAGGCTACGCACACACAATCCGCCATCGCAGAGCCTGTGGATAACTCCACGCCGCCCCTCGCCGCGACAGGCCAACACCACGGCCCCAACTGGCCGTGCCATAGTCCTCCCAACAGAGGGCCAACTCCCCGTCCAGAGTGGCGAATTGCCCCCAGCACGGAGACCACCGCACACCCCGAATTGCCAGCAACAGCCCCGCGCCCGAAGCCAGACAGGCTCGAAACTCGCCTCTCCGAACTACGGCTCCGGCGTCCCCGGAGGCTCCGCCAGACCGTGCCGATACGCGTAGTGGATGGCCTGCGCCCGATCGCGCAGTCCCGCCTTGGCGAAGAGGTTGTTGATGTGCGTCTTCACCGTCGCCGTGGAGACATGCAGCGTACGGGCGATCTCCGGATTGCTCTGCCCTGCCGCCACGAGGCGCAGCACGTCCACCTCCCGTGCGGTCAGCCCGTCCGGGGGCTCGTCGGAGGGTTCGGGACGGTTGCGTACGGGCTCGGCGAGGCGTTCCAGCAAACGACGTTGGATCTTCGGCGACAGCCCGGCCTCGCCCGACAACACGTCGTCGATGGCGCGGACGATCTCGTCGCCATCCGCGTCCTTGGTGAGGTAACCGCGGGCGCCGGCCTGCAGAGCGGGAAACAGCGAATCGTCGTCGGCATACGTGGTGAGCACGACGACCTGCGTGCCAGCGTGTTCCTTACGGATGCGACGGGTCGCCTCGACTCCGTCGCAACGCGGCATCCGCAGGTCCATCAGGACGACGTCCGGGGCCAGTTCGGCGACCATGCGGACCGCCTCGTTGCCATCCGCGGCCGAACCGACGACCTCAATTCCCGGCAACAGCCCCAGCAGCATCACGATTCCCTCGCGCACGACCGTCTGGTCGTCAGCCACGACCACGCGCGCCGTCGTACGCTCCGTCATGCCGGCACCCGCAGCCGCACCACAAAACCCTCCTCATCGGGGCCGGACTCCAGCGTTCCGCCGAGGAGTTCGGCGCGCTCCCGCATCCCGAGGAGACCGTACCCGGAACCGCTCCGCGCAAGTTCCCCCGGTCTGCCACGTCCGCCGGAGTCCCGCACCACCAACCCCACTTCGCCCTCGAAGTACTCCAGCCACACGCTCACATGGGCACCCGGTGCGTGCTTGCGCACATTGGTGAGCGCCTCCTGGGCGACCCGTCGGACCGCAAGTCCCGCCTCCGCGGGCAGTATCCGCGGCGCACCCACGACGTCCAGTTGTGCGCCCTCAGTGGCCGTCAGACGGCGCAGGAAGTCCTCGACCGGGACCATCTCCCCGCGCAGGGCGGAAAGCGCCTCACGCGTGCCGTCAAGCCCTTCTCGGGCCATTCCGCGGCACGCCACCACCCGCTCCAGCAGCTGTTCGCGGTCGGCCTCCAGATCGGCACTGCGTTGGATCAACTGCCGAGCCGCCTCAAGGTGCACCAACTGGGCGCTGAGGCTGTGCGCGAGGACATCGTGAATCTCGCGGGCGATCCGGCCGCGTTCGGCGAGTGCCGCGGTTTCGGCCTCGGCCTTGCGGGCCGCACGCTCTTGGGCCAACAACCGCTGGGCGTTGCCCCGGGCCTCCGCGTCCAGGCGCACCACGTAGCCGGCCAGGGCCAACCCGGTAGCGGTCACGGTGGTGGTCAACCAACTGTCGTTGTTGACCACGGCGAACGCGCCGAGTGCCGCGGCGGAACACGGCACCGCGGCAACGAGGGGCAGCCGCTCAATCGCTGTCATGGCGCAGGCGCACCAAAGGACGGTCGCCGGCAAGCGGGCACCGACCAACAGGAAGCCGAGGGCGGCCGCCTCCAGTACGGCGTACAGCGCGAGAGCGGGCCAGAGCCGCCGCTCCAGGGTCATCCGGAACAGGCCCCAGAACGCCAACATGGTGACGAGCAGTACGGCGGCCGCCGCAGCCAGCCCCCAACCGGAGAAGGTCCCGCCAGCGAAGGTGCTCCAGAGCAGACCCGCGACCACCGCGACACGGGTACCGCGACCGAGCCAGAGACGAGTCTCGCTGAGGCCCGCGCGGGAGAGGGACTCCCGCAGCGGCCAGCTCGTCCAGGCGTTCGGCGGCACGTGAGGTCCTTTCGGTGCGTGGCGCAGGGGCTCAGCCCGCGACAGGGACACGGTACGTCCGCTGCATCCCCTGAGCCCGCCAGGCAGTCACTCCGGACCGGGTGAGCAACATCGCCGCCACGGACATCAGCGTCGCCGGGCTGCCTTGGTGGACACCCAGGGCAGCGGCAACGCCCATGAGGCCCAAGCGCAGCACCATCCCGCAGAGCCACACACCGGCCGCCGCCCAGGTTCCCTTGGTCCACACCGCGCCGCTCTCGTCGGTCCAGATGCGTGTGGTCCACGCCCATGCGGCGCCGCTGGCCAGTCCTATCAGGAGCGTTGCGATCAGGAGGGCCACGGAGGCGGCACGATGGGCGGGGTCCAGGATTCCTGGCTCACGCACCGCCATGAAGAACAGGATGGCCGGCATCAGCCACCACTTCCGGCCTTCCGACGTGATGCGCTGCGCGGTGAACTGCCGCGCGAAGACGAACGCGACAACCGCGATGAGCACAGCGATATTGAGCCAGCCGCTCATGGCTTGGGCCTCCGTGGGACGGTGAATCTCGACGCTCCCGACGCTACGGAGGCCCACCCGTCCCCCGGATCGGAGCCAGGGTGGGACCAGGGTGGAAAAGGCGACGGGCGCCTCTCCACCCGCGGGTGGAGAGGCGCCCGTACCCGAGGCCGCGACCGGCTCAGGTGTCGATGCGCGAACGGTCCAGAGTGGCCGCGGAGTTGGTGATGAACTCCTTGCGAGGAGCGACCTCGTTGCCCATCAACAGGTCGAACGCCTTCTCCGCGGCTTCGAGATCGCCGATGTTGATCCGGCGCAGGGTGCGGTGGCGCGGGTCCATCGTCGTCTCGGCGAGCTGGTCGGCGTCCATCTCACCGAGGCCCTTGTAGCGCTGGATGCTGTCCTTGTAGCGGACGTTCTTGCGCTGGAGCTCCAGGAGGGTCTGCCGCAGCTCGTTGTCCGAGTACGTGTAGATGTACTTGTCCTGGCCCTTCTTGGGGTTGATCAGCTCGACGCGGTGCAGCGGCGGGACGGCGGAGAAGACCCGGCCCTGCTCGACCATCGGCCGCATGTAGCGCTGGAAGAGGGTCAGCAGCAGGGTGCGGATGTGCGCGCCGTCGACGTCAGCGTCGGCGAGGAAGATGACCTTGCCGTAGCGAGCCGCGTCGATGTCGAAGGTACGGCCGGATCCAGCTCCTATGACCTGGATGATGGCCCCGCACTCGGCGTTCTTGAGCATGTCCGAGACGGACGCCTTCTGGACGTTGAGGATCTTGCCGCGGATCGGCAACAGCGCCTGGAACTCCGAGTTCCGCGCCAACTTGGCGGTGCCCAGCGCCGAGTCACCCTCGACGATGAACAGCTCACTGCGATCGACGTCGTCGCTGCGGCAGTCCGCCAACTTGGCCGGCAGGGAAGACGACTCCAGCGCCGTCTTCCGCCGCTGCGCCTCCTTGTGCTGCCGGGCGGCGATGCGCGTGCGGGCCGCGGCGACGATCTTCTCCAGGACGGAGCGCGCCTGCTGCTTGGCATCCCTCTTGGTCGAGGTCAGGAACGCCTTCAGCTCCTTGCTGACCACCTGGGCGACGATCCGGGAGGCGGCGGAGGTGCCGAGCACCTCCTTGGTCTGCCCCTCGAACTGCGGCTCCGCGAGCCGCACGGTGACGACGGCGGTGAGGCCCTCCATGGCGTCGTCCTTGACGACGTCGTCCTCGGCGACGCGCAACAGTTTGCTGGACCTCAGCACCTCGTTGACGGTCTTGGCCACCGAACGCTCGAAGCCGGCGACGTGGGTGCCGCCCTTGGGGGTGGCGATGATGTTGACGAACGACTTGAGCGTGGAGTCGTAGCCGGTGCCCCACCGGAGGGCGATGTCGACGCCCAGTTCGCGGGTGACTTCGGTGGGAGTCATGTGGCCGCGCTCGTCGAGGACCGGCACGGTCTCCTTGAAGGTGCCCTGGCCGCTCAGCCTCAGCACGTCGCAGACGGCCTTGTCCTGGGCGAGGTACTCGCAGAACTCGCTGATGCCGCCGTCGTAGCGGAACGTCTCTTCCGTCTTGCCGGCACCGTCAATGCCGCGCTCGTCGCGCACCACGATGGTCAGGCCCGGTACCAGGAAGGCCGTCTGGCGGGCGCGGGCGTGCAGCGTCTCCAGGGAGAGCTTGGCGTCCTTCAGAAAGATCTGCCGGTCCGCCCAGTAGCGCACCCGGGTACCGGTCTTGGTCTTGGGGATGCGCTTCCCCTTGTGCAGCCCGTTGGCCGGCTCGAACGTCGCATCCGGGCCGGATCCGGTGAAGGCACCGGGCACGCCGCGGCGAAAGCTGATCGCGTGCGTCTTGCTGCTGCGGTCGACCTCGACGTCCAGTCGCGCCGAGAGCGCGTTGACCACCGAGGCGCCGACGCCGTGCAGACCGCCGGAGGCGGCGTACGACCCGCCGCCGAACTTTCCACCGGCGTGCAGCTTGGTCATCACGACCTCGACGCCGCTGAGCCCCGTCTTGGGCTCGACGTCGACGGGAATGCCGCGGCCGTTGTCCTGTACTTCCACGGACCCGTCGCCGTGGAGGATCACCTCGATGTGGTCGCAGTAGTCGCCGAGCGCCTCGTCGACAGAATTGTCGATGATTTCCCACAGGCAGTGCATCAGGCCACGACTGTCCGTCGAGCCGATGTACATACCGGGACGCTTCCGGACGGCTTCCAGGCCCTCAAGGACGAGCAGATGCCGCGCGGTGTAGTTGGAACCGTCCCGGTCTGCCCCGGTCAGCACTGCGGTGGACGGCACGGACATCTCGGCGGTCACGCGGTTCGCTCCTCGCTGAATTTCTGGCAGTCCGCATTCCGCGGACTCGGTTGTGGCGGTGTCGCCGGTGAGAGGGTACCGAGGCCCAGTAGAGCCGATGTGACGCCACCCGTGAGCGTGACCATGGTAGTAGAATTTCGTTCGTACGTTCGATCGCTCGTTGGGGTGACGTCCGAGTGACGTGCACATCACGTTCCCTTCGAGGCATGAACCATTTAGGCTCCGGGCACGTCCTCATCAACGACCGGCAAGCCAGCCGGGAGGGCAGACTTCACCAACCAACGTGAATCAGACCACCACGCAATACGGCTCATTCGCCGCCACCCGGCAGCACCCGGCCCCCTCGAAGAATTTTTTCGAGGAAAAGGCACGAGCGGGAACGTTTTCGGCCTGGTTGGATGTTGACCCTGGTACGACAGCTCGTCGAGCTAGAGAAGAGGCGACGTGACTACTGTTCTGACACCCGCGAGCCCGCTGACGGCCGCTGACCGATGCGACCGCTGCGGCGCCCAGGCATACCTGCGCGTCGTCCTGATGTCCGGCGGAGAACTGCTCTTCTGCGCCCACCACGGCCGCAAGTTCGAGCCAGAACTCAAGAAGATCGCCGCGGAAATACAGGACGAGACGGAGCGGCTCACCACCACCCCGAAGTCTGCGTCCGACGAGGAACGCTGACACATCGCATCCACGACGAGCGAGTAGCGGCACAGCGCCGTGCGACGGGCGGTCTTCCCGGCACCATCGGGAAGACCGCCCGCACTCGTCCGTCGCCCCTCGCCGGGACTCGGCACCGCTCAGCCGGCGCCGTGCGCCAGCACCGCCGGGAGCAGCGCGGACGCCCGCGTGTAGACACCGGGGCTGCCCGCGCGCCCGCAACCCGTCCCCCACGACACCAGCCCCACCAAGCGCCCCTGCACCACCAGTGGCCCGCCACTGTCCCCCTGGCAGGCGTCCCGCCCGCCCTTGGGCTCCCCGGCGCACAGCATCGAAGCCGCCTTGAACGTGCCGTCGGCACTGCCCGGGTATGCCCGCGCACACACGGTGTCCCCCAGGACGTTCACTCGCGCCGACCGCAGCCGTGACGCGTAGCTGCCGTCGCCCGTCATGTCACCCCACCCGTAGACCGTGGCCACGCTCCCCGCGGCGTAGGCGCTGTCGTTCGGTCGCGCTATGGATATCGGCTGGTTCGGGACCCGCTTCTCCAGGGTGATGACGGCCATGTCGTCCTCGTTGGTCCAGGTGTTGTAGCTCGGGCTGGTCCACACCTTCGCGACCTTGACCTCCTGGCCCCCCTTGCCTGAGAGGTTGTTACGCCCGACGACGACCTTGAGGTCCTTCACCTCCCGCCAAGGCAGCCCGAGGACTTCCCGGCCCAGACAGTGCGCGGCCGTCACGACCGTTGCGTGCCCGACCAGCACGCCGCCGCAGAACTGTCCGGAGCGCTTGTTCCCGAACCGCTGGTGCGACGCCAGGGCCACCGCCCAGGGGCTCTGTGAGGGGCGGACGGGCTTGCCCCCGACCACCGACCCGTCCGCGGCCGCCGGGGCCGGCACGGCGAGTATTAGCGCAAGGCCCCCGAGGGTGGCTCGTACGGTGGGGCGCATACGGACTCCTGACTCTGGGACAGCGGTCGCCCACCCAGAGTGAGCCAAACGGACGCGTTCCGCACCCGGACGGCCGCGAGCCCGGCGCTCCACCTCGTGGAGCGCCGGGCTCGCGGCGCGGTCGGAACCGTTGGGGCTAGTCGAGGTAGTCCCGCAGCACCTGGGAGCGCGACGGGTGGCGCAGCTTCGACATCGTCTTGGACTCGATCTGGCGGATCCGCTCACGGGTGACGCCGTAGACCTTGCCGATCTCGTCGAGAGTCTTGGGCTGGCCGTCCGTGAGACCGAAGCGCATGGAGACCACGCCGGCCTCGCGCTCGGAGAGGGTGTCCAGCACCGAGTGAAGCTGCTCCTGGAGGAGCGTGAAGCTGACCGCGTCGGCCGGAACGACCGCCTCGGAGTCCTCGATGAGGTCACCGAACTCGCTGTCGCCGTCCTCGCCCAGCGGGGTGTGCAGGGAGATCGGCTCGCGGCCGTACTTCTGGACCTCGATGACCTTCTCGGGGGTCATGTCCAGTTCCTTGGCCAGCTCCTCCGGGGTGGGCTCGCGGCCCAGGTCCTGAAGCATCTGACGCTGGACGCGGGCCAGCTTGTTGATGACCTCGACCATGTGGACCGGGATACGGATCGTCCGGGCCTGGTCGGCCATGGCGCGGGTGATGGCCTGACGGATCCACCACGTCGCGTAGGTCGAGAACTTGTAACCCTTGGTGTAGTCGAACTTCTCGACCGCGCGGATCAGACCGAGGTTGCCCTCCTGGATCAGGTCCAGGAAGAGCATGCCGCGACCGGTGTAGCGCTTGGCCAGGGAGACGACCAGGCGGAGGTTGGCCTCCAGGAGGTGGTTCTTCGCCCGGCGGCCGTCCTCGGCGATGATCTCCAGCTCGCGCTTGAGCTTCGGCGCGAGCTTGTCGCTGTTGGCGAGCTTGTCCTCGGCGAACAGCCCCGCCTCGATGCGCTTGGCGAGCTCCACCTCCTGCTCGGCGTTGAGGAGCGGGACCTTGCCGATCTGCTTGAGGTAGTCCTTGACCGGGTCGGCGGTGGCGCCGGCCGCGGCGACCTGCTGGGCCGGGGCGTCGTCCTCGTCCTCGTCCGACAGCACGAAGCCGGCGTTCTCGGCACCCTCGGGCTCGGTGGGCTCGCCCTTGCCGGGCGCCGGGGTCTCCTCGGCCAGCTCGTCGTCGAGCAGGTCGTCGACGTCCTTCTTGGACGCGGTCTTCTTCGCGGTGGCCTTCTTGGCCGTGGTCTTCTTCGCGACCGTCTTCTTGGCGGTCACCTTCTTCGCCGCAGCCTTCTTCACAGGTGCAGCCTCGGACTCACCGGGGTCCGGGTCCGCCACGGAGGCGGCGGCCGACGCGGTGGTGGTCTTCTTCACCGTGGCGGTCTTGGCCGCGACGGTCTTGGTGGCGGTGCGCTTCGCCGGACTCTTCGCTGCGACGCTCTTGCGGGTGCGCTTGGGCGCCTCTGCGGCACTGACCATCAGCGTCACACCCTCCTCGTCGAGGATCTGGTTGAGGCTGCGCAGAACGTTCTTCCACTGGGTTGGCGGAATCTGGTCAGCCTCGAAGGCCCGACGCACGTCATCGCCGGCGATCTGCCCATCTGCCTTTCCCCGCTCGATGAGCGCCATCACAGACTCGGACTCGGCGATCTCCGGCGGGAGCGTACGGGATGTGCTGGCCGACACGAACAACCTCTCGGAACGATGGAAACGGCTTCCGACCCCGTCCACTGTGGGTCGGAGCCGACGACCGCCGGTGGGGATGGACCGACGGCGCAAGGGCAACCGGGGAGTTGAACAGCGCCACGAACGCCGCTCGTATTCCCTCCTCGGCTATCACCTCTTACGTCATCGCGCCTCCCCGGAGAGCGTTACGGCCAATCTGCGTGGCCCGAGTCACACCCCATAACGACCCTTTCCCCGTCATATGCCACGCAATCCTCCCAAAACCTTCCGCCGGATCCGGTCGTCATCCCGGATCCGGCGATCTTGCGCTCCTTCGGTGCGTATGGCGCGTCCTCGGCGGGTCCACAGGGGACGCGAGGTCGCGCGGTACTTACGGCCCGCACGTGCTCGGGGTACGAGCCCTCAGTGCTCGCGGGGCGCGGGGACGACGTGGTCCACGGGCGCCCCGGCACCCTGGCCGGTGGTGTCGCTGTGGGCGGCGAGGAGCTGGCGCATCGCGGATTCGGCGGCGGTGGCGTCGCCGGAACCGATGGCGTCGACGACCCTCATGTGCTGGCTCACGGACGTCTCGACCGGCCGCTCGCAGCCGCCGGATCCGCCGGAGACGTGCAGGGCAGAGGTGACGATGCCCGCGAGGTGCTCCAACATGCGATTGCCGGCGAGCTGGAGGAGCAGGGTGTGGAACTCGGCGTCGGCGCGGGCGAACGTCATGGAGTCGCCCTGGGCTGCAGAGTGGCCCATGATCTCGACCATGTCCGCGAGCCGTTGCTGGATGTCCTCGCGGCCGTGACCGGCGGCGAGGCGGGCGGCGAGCGGCTCGATCGTCCAACGCAGCTCGCACAGCTCGCGGCGCTGGTCGTCGCGCTGCGGCCCGTAGGCGCGCCACTCGATGATGTCGGGGTCGAGGAGGTTCCAGTCGCTGACCGGACGCACCCGGGTGCCCACGTTGGGGCGCGCGCTCACCAGGCCCTTGGCTTCGAGAACGCGCAGGGACTCGCGGACGACGGTGCGGGAGACCTCGAAGCGCTGGCCGATCTCCTCGGGGACGAGCGGACGGTCGGCACCGAGATCACCGGAGACGATCATCTGGCCGAGCTGCTGGACGAGTTGGCCGTGGAGCCCGCGGCCGCGGTTGCCCGCCGCGCGCCGGCCGACCCGGCCGATGTCTGCCTCGGAGCCTTCCCAGACCGACGAGACGCGCTCTGCGCGGTCCTGGCCGGTGGCGTTGGCGGCGTTGGCGTAGGGGTAGCGGTCAAGCTCGCCGGGGCCTGCGAGGCCGGTGTCGCCGGGGCGAGCCGCGGTCATCATGGTGTGCGCAAGGGTACTCACGCATCCTTTGTCGGCGTCGCTCCGAACGGCCTTGAGGTCTTTGGTGAAAAGCACACGAAAGGGTGATCGCCCGTTATCTCGCAATTGACGCTTTATCGGAAAGAAATGCGCTTTCAGCGGTGAGTTGCGGACAAGGGGTGCCACAACGGGGCCTGGAATCGGGCGTTTTGGCCGATCAGAGCCGCTGGCCCGTTAGCACGGTGAACACATAAGTGCAGCCGGCGATAAGTCGACAACGCCCCTGTGAGGGGCGGGCGTTGGGCACGTCAGACCTGCCCCTAGTGTCGCGTTTCGGTCGCTGGCGGGAGGTAGATGGGGTGCGTGGAGGGCAGGGCGAACTCGGCGCGGTGAGTGATGAGACTCGCGGTGGCGGACCGGAGTCAGCGGGGCGCATGGACAAGGGAGTTGGTGAGGACGGCACCGTGCGCGTGGTGTTGCCCGGTGAGGGTGAGCGGGGTTCATGACGTTTCGGTGGGTGCTGAAGTGACTGGTGATCACCAGGGCGCCAAGTCACCGTGAGGAGCGGGCTGCTGAGGCTGGTTGCTTGTTGCTGCGCCCCCGAGGTCACCGAGGACGGTGGCCTCGGGGGCAGTTCGTTGACATCGTGGGGAACTGCATGCCGGGGCGGGCCTGATGGTGACTGTGTGACGTAGCAGTTCCGGTGGACGTTCTGCCGCGGCCGGAAGGCGGCCTGGGGCGCGTTGGTGCGGCGGTTGCGGGCGTGCCTCGATGTCAGGCTGGCCTGTGGCTGGTTGTCGCCGAGCTACCGGGGTGTGCGCGCGGGTGGTGGGTCAGACCTCGGGGCGCAGCATCGGCGGGTTGAGGAGGGTCGCGCCGCCGGCGCGGAAGAGTTGGGCGGGGCGGCCGCCTTGGCGGGTGGTGGTACCACCGGTGGGAACCAGGAAGCCGGGAGTGCCGGTCACCTTGCGGTGGAAGTTGCGGGGGTCGAGGGCGACGCCCCAGACCGCCTCGTAGACGCGGCGCAGCTCGCCGACGGTGAACTCCTGTGGGCAGAAGGCCGTGGCGAGCGACGAGTACTCGATCTTCGAGCGGGCGCGTTCCACTCCGTCGGAGAGGATGCGCCCGTGGTCGAAGGCGAGGGGCGCGGTCAGTTCGCCTTCGCGGGCGTGGGCGTTGCCCTCCTGGCCCAGAAGGGTTTCGACCGGGGCCCAGCGCGCGCTGTGGGCGTCGCCGCCGGCCCGGGGAGCGGGCAGGTCGGGGGCGAGGACGAGGTGCGCGACGCTGACCACGCGCATGCGGGGGTCGCGCTTGGGATCGCCGTAGGTGGCGAGTTGTTCGAGGTGCGCGCCGTACGCGGAGGGCGGGGTGCCCTCCGGCGGGTAGGCGTGCAGGCCGGTCTCCTCGGCGAGTTCCCGGGCGGCCGCCTCCGCCAGGTCCTCGTCACCGCGGACGAATCCGCCGGGCAGGGCCCAGCGGCCCTGGAACGGCGGCTCGCCACGGCGCACGGCCAGCGCGCACAGGGCGTGGCGGCGCACGGTGAGCACGACCAGGTCGACGGTGACAGCGAAGGGCGGGAAGGCCGACGGGTCGTAGGGAGGCATGTCGCGATCATAGTCGTCCGCCTGACGATAAACAGGCGTTGCATCCCTCATGACCCCAGTTGCAGACCGTCCGCGGCCTCCTCGACCATGCCCATCCCGAGCCGGCTGATCCGGACGGCGAAGGGCTGCTCGGCGAGGGTGAGCCCGGTCAGTTGCATCGCGCCGAGCGGGGCGTTGCCAAGTGGACGGACGGCGACCGTTCGAGCCGGGACGTCGGGGCGCAAGCCGGCGAGGGCGACGAGTATGTGCACCGCGCCGGCGGCGGCGACGGCTGCGGGGCGGCAGGCCGCCGGATGCGGGACGGGGACGGCGTTGGCGGTGCGTTGTTCGCCCGCGAACATCTCGGGGAGGCGATGGCCGAAGCTCTCGGCGGCATCGAGGAAGCCCTTGGCGAGGGCGCCGGCGGCGGCTTCGTGGCCGGCGACGGCCAGCCCGGCGACGGCGACGGCGGTTTCGTGGACGCGGACCGCTCCGCTGCGGTGGCCGAACGGGTTGTAGCCGCCCTCCTTGGCGCCGAGGCCGCGCAGGCCCCACCCGGTGTCCATGGCGGGACCGCGGAGCAGGCGGGCGAGTCGGTCGGTCTGGGGTGCGTCCAACAGGCCGGGGGCGAAGGTTCCGCCGCCGCTCAGGCCGGTGTCGAGGAGGTGGGCGGCGCCGGCGCCGAGGTGCGGTACGGGACGCCCGTCGCCGGTGAGCAGGGCGGCCGGGCGGCCTCCGGTGCGGTCTTCCAGCCAGAAGTCGGTGCGGAAGCGGGCGCGCAGTTCCGCGGCCCAGTCGCGGAGTGCGGCGGCACCGGGCGATCCGCAGGCGTCGAGGAGGTCGGCGCCGAGCACCGCGGCGCGATGGGCGTGGGCCTGGGTCTCGCAGCGGTAGGGACCGTCGGGCGCGGGGTCGGGGAGGTAGCCGCCGCGGCCGCCGCCCCGTGGGTCGGTGGCCGTGCGGAGCCATTGGAGGCAGCGTTCGGCGGCGGGCAGCAGCCGCTCGGTCTCCTGATCGGGCAGGCCCCAACGGCGGGCCTCGGCAAGGACCACCGGGAAGAGGAGGGTCGCTTCGATGCCGGTGCAGCCGGGCGGAGCGTGCGGGCCGGCGTCTCGGAGGGAGCCGGGAATTCGGCCGAAATCCGCCCCTGGGGTGGCCTGTTGGGTGCGGGCGAGGGTGCGCAGCGTGCAGGCGGCGAGCCGGGTGCCGAGCGGGAGCAGCATCCGGGCGGCCCAGAGGGCCTCGGCCGGGGCGAGGCCGCAGCGCCAGGGGAAGCCGCCGGCGACGAAGACGTCTGCGGGCAGGGCTGGGTCGCGGACGAGCAGGCCGTGCAGGTCGTCGAGGCTGCCGGCCATGAGGGCGTCGGCGCGGTGGTCGTCGCACTCCAGGCGGGCCGCGGACCATGAGCGCGGCGGCCGTTCACTGCGGGCGCGAGGCCCGGTGGAGCCGGTGCGCGGGCCGGGGACGGTGACGCGGCCGACCCGACCCGTCGGGGCCTGCGGGCCGCCCGCGTCGTATTCCAGGCGGGGTTGGAGTTCGAGCGTGCGGCGGCCGCCGGGCGGTAGGTCCAACTCCCAGCGCAGCAAGCCCGCGGAGGCCAGGGCGTCCTGGGGCGCCGGGCTGACGGTCACCACCGCATGGGCTCCGCGGCCAGACCAGCGCAGGCCGGATCCGTGGACGGCGGCGCGGAGTTCGGGACCAGGCAGACCCACGGCGACGGCCCCGAGGTCCGCCAGATCGGTACCCAGATGGATCTCAACCGGCAGGCGAACAGGCCGGGTTGCACTGCTGTAGAAGGTGATCCGTTCTGTGCCGTCGGCGAACCGCAACCGTTCCATCCGGATCTCCGGATCCGGCCCACGCTCGCCCGTTCTGCGGACCACGCCGGTGAACCGGGCGCGGTCCGTGGCGAGCAACTGCCCCTGCACGACGAGTGGTTCACCGCCCGCGGCGCGTACCTCGCAGCGGGCGAGGACCCGACGGCCGTCGCGGTAGCAGCCGTCCAGCCCCTGGCCGGTCAACTGCCCCGTACTGGACGACACGGCGAGTGATGGCAGGGCCACACAGACCAACATCGCGTGCACGGACTGGGGTTGGGGAATTCGAGCCGGCGGGACGCGCCGGTCTCCGGTGAGTCGTTGGGCCGGTGAGGTAGTGGGGACGATCCCTGGCACGCTCTGCGCTCCCTGGTGAGGTCGGGGCTCCGTACGGCCTGCGCCACCAAGCTGAACGGTACGGCCGGCGCCCAGGTCACGCCGACCGCGCCCCATCTCCTCGCGGTCACCGCCGACTTCGGTCACCACCCCGTCCCGCTCGGCGACTGCCCGAGGCTCCGGTCGTGCGGGAACCGGGGCCCGTGCCGCCGCGTGGGCCGCGGGGACGGGCGGTGCCTCCCGGGCGTGACGGTGTCGCTCGCTGCGCCGGCCGTCGCCGGCCCGGTGGCGTCGCCTCGGCAGCACCGGTGTCCTCGGCCTCCTCCCGCTGCTCGCGCAGGCAGCGGCGCAACGGCTCAGGATCCAGGCCCTCGTTGATGGCGCGGTGCAGCAACTGGGCGAAGACGCAGTCGGGATCGACGGTCACGGCCCGGCTGAGGGCCACGCGCGCGGAGGGACCGTCCGCCATGGACCAGCAGACCCAGCCGGCGAGGGTCAGGGGCGCCGCGGCGTGCTCGGCGTAGCCGCCGGTGCAGCGGCGGGCGAGGGCGCGCCAGACCCGGAGGGCCGCCGCGGCCTCGGGGCCGTCCATCCATTCCGCGGCCCGGTCACGGGTGGTGCGGTCCTGGAGGCCCAGGATGAGGGTGGCGGCCTCGGCGTCGGTGATCAGCGCGTCGTCGCAGGCGTCCCGGGCGCGGTTGCTGCCGGCGGGAGTGTCCTGGCGGAACCGGTGGATCATCGCGGCGGCCAGTTCGAGGGTGTCCCGTTGGACGGCGGAGGCGCCGTCCGGTCGGAACATCCGCGGCAGCAGTTCGGCGGCCGCGTCGTCCAGGGCCTTCTCTTGGTCGGCGCCGCGCGGTCCGGTGCGGGGCGCCAGGCGGGCCTCCATCTCCTTGAGGGAGCCGCGCACCTGCATGCCGGCATAGGAGGCGGCCGCGGCCATCACGGACGTGCCGGGCAGGAGCAGGGGTGTGCCGTCGGCGGGGCAGCAGCGGTAGTCGGGGCAACAGTAGGACCAGAAGCGGCCGTTGGAGAGGAAGAGGGCTTCGAGGACCGGGACGTCCAGGGCACCGCAGGCGGTGCGCAGTCGCTGGGCCAGGGGCCGGAGGCGCTCCTTGACGTCCCGGCCGCTCTCCCCCGGGGCCGGTTCCTGACAGAGGAAGACGAGGATGCCGACGAGGCTTCCGGAGCGCTTGCGGGCGCCGGTGATCAGGCAGTCGGCGAGTTGGTCGCTGACATCGGGCCAGTGGGACGGGTCGGTGGGGATGCCGAGGCGGAGCCGGCCGCCGAACCGGGCGCGCTCGCCGTGCAGGGCGACCATCACGATGCTGTCGTCCGGGTAGAAGCCGAGGAGGTATGGCAGCGCGTCGGCGAGGTCCGCGGGGCCGCGGAGGGTGACCTGCGGCTCGGTGGGCGGGCTCGCGGCCGGGCCGGTGGAGCCGGGCGGTGCTGCGGGCGCCGGGGCGTCGCCGGGGGCGGTCGGGTCGGTGGGCCGGCCGTCGGCGCCGCAGGAGAGGGTGGGGCCGGGCGGGTCGTAGGGGGTGGGCGGGGTGCCGGCGGGACCGGCGTCGTGGTGGTCGGGATCAATGTGGTCGGCGTTGTGGCCGTGGGTCTGGGGGGCGTCGTTGCTGGACTCGTGCGGTTCGCTGTGCGGATTCATGGCTCGAAGATCCCGCGGTCGAGCGGCTTTCCGCGACCCCTGTGGATAACTCGCGGCTTCACGGTTCTCCACAGCCCGCGGCGGGGGTTCGCGCGATGTCAGTGGCATCGGGTTGCATGGGGGCATGAGCAACGAAGACCTGCGTGCCGCGGCCGATGCCGTCCTTCGCCGACTCGTCGGGGATCCCGACGGGGCGGCCCGACTGCGTGAAGACCAGTGGCGGGCGATCGAGGCGCTGGTCGCCGAGCACCGGCGGGCCCTGGTCGTGCAGCGCACCGGCTGGGGCAAGTCGGCGGTCTACTTCGTCGCGACGGCGCTGCTGCGGGAGCGCGGCAGCGGGCCGACGGTGATCGTCTCTCCGCTGCTCGCGCTGATGCGCAACCAGGTCGAGGCGGCCGCGCGGGCCGGCATCCGGGCGCGCACCATCAACTCCGCCAACACCGAGGAGTGGGACACCGTCCAGGCCGAGGTGGCGGCCGGCGAGGTCGACGTCCTGCTGGTGAGCCCGGAGCGGCTCAACAACCCCGACTTCCGTGATCAGGTGCTGCCCAAGCTGGCGGCGGCCACCGGGCTGCTGGTGGTGGACGAGGCACACTGCATCTCCGATTGGGGCCATGACTTCCGCCCGGACTACCGGCGGCTGCGCACGATGCTGGCCGACCTCCCGCCCGGCGTTCCGGTGCTCGCGACGACCGCGACGGCCAATGCCCGGGTGACGGCCGATGTCGCCGAGCAGTTGGGGACGGGCGAGGGCACCGCGGAGGCCCTGGTGCTGCGCGGTCCGCTGGATCGGGAGAGCCTGAGCCTGGCCGTGCTGCCGTTGCCGGACGCCGCGCACCGGCTCGCCTGGCTCGCGGACCATCTGGACGAACTGCCCGGCTCGGGGATCATCTACACGCTCACCGTCGCGGCCGCCGAGGAGGTCACCGCGTTCCTGCGGCACCGGGGTCATGTGGTCGCGTCGTACACCGGCAAGACGGAGAACGCCGACCGCCAGCAGGCCGAGGACGATCTGCTGGCCAACCGGGTCAAGGCGCTGGTGGCCACGTCCGCGCTGGGGATGGGGTTCGACAAGCCCGACCTGGGGTTCGTGGTGCACCTGGGTTCGCCGTCGTCGCCGATCGCGTACTACCAGCAGGTGGGTCGGGCCGGCCGCGGTGTCGAGCACGCCGAGGTGTTGTTGTTGCCGGGCCGGGAGGACGAGGCGATCTGGAAGTACTTCGCCTCGCTGGCGTTCCCGCCGGAGGAGCAGGTGCGGCGGACGCTGGACGTACTGGCGGCGGCGGGGCGGCCGGTGTCGCTGCCCGCGCTGGAGCCGCAGGTCGAACTCCGGCGCTCCCGCCTGGAGATCATGCTCAAGGTGCTCGATGTGGACGGTGCCGTTCAGCGGGTGAAGGGCGGTTGGACGTCGACCGGCCGGCCGTGGGCGTACGACGCGGAGCGCTATGCCTGGGTGGCGCGGCAGCGGGAGGCCGAGCAGCAGGCGATGCGGGAGTACGCGGCGGCGTCCGGGTGCCGGATGGAGTTCCTGCGGCGGCAGTTGGACGACGAAGCGGCGGCCCCGTGCGGCCGGTGCGACAACTGCGCGGGACCGCGGTTCACGGCCGAGGTGTCCGCCGGATCGCTGGACGCGGCCCGCGGCGAACTGGGCCGCCCCGGTGTGGAGGTGGAGCCGCGGCGGATGTGGCCCACGGGGCTGCCGGCCGTAGGGGTCGACCTCAAGGGCCGGATCCCGGCAGGCGAACTGGCCTCGACGGGACGGGCGTTGGGGCGGTTGTCGGACATCGGGTGGGGCAATCGCCTGCGGCCGATGCTCGCCCCGCAGGCGCCGGACGGGCCGGTGTCCGACGATGTGGCGGCCGCGGTGGTGACGGTGTTGGCGGATTGGGCGAAGGGGCCCGGGGGTTGGGCTTCGGGCACGGCGGACGCCGCGGCGCGCCCGGTGGGCGTGGTCTGTCTCGGCTCGCACAGCCGCCCGCAGTTGATCCGCTCGCTCGCCGAACGGATCGCCACGGTGGGCCGGATGCCGTTCCTGGGCACGGTGGCCTCGCTCGACGACGGCCCGGGGCCGAGGGTTCCGCGGAGCAACAGCGCCCAGCGGCTGCGGGCCCTGCACAGCGCGCTGTCGCTCTCTCCGGAGCTGGCGGAGGCGCTGGCGTCGGCGAACGGCCCGGTGCTCCTGGTGGATGACTATGCCGACACGGGCTGGACGTTGGCGGTGGCCGCCCGGCTGTTGCGGAGGGCCGGTGCCGGCGCGGTGTTCCCACTAGTTCTGGCCGTGCAGGGCTAGTTGATGTCGAGGGGGTGGTTCTGATGGGGGTGGACGGGAAGGAAGGGGTGCCCGGGCATCAGAGGCGGTTGCGACGGGCAGGGATGCCGGTGACGCGGCGGATATTTCCGGCCGGCCGCGGCGAACTGCTCGTTGCCGCATGCCTGTACGAGCCGCGAGAATGGGAAGTGCTTCCCGGTGTCCGGCCGTTCGCGGTCCGCTTGGGGCGTGCCGTGGTGCGCCGGTGCGACGGGACGCGGCCCGTAGCGCGGACGCGTAGACGAAGGGAGGACGATGACCTTCGGATTCGCCCGGCCCCCGCAAGAACCGCCGCCCGAGTCGGACGGCTCCAGCGCCCGAGGGGGGCGACTGCTGGAGTTGGCGGAGTGGGCCTCGGCCGGAATTCCGTTGCTGCGCGCGCCCCGTGAGGTGGTCGCCGATCTGTACGCCCGTCATCTTCCGGGGACCGGCACGGTGATCGTGGCGGTGTTGGACCCCCAAGAACGAGTCATCGCCAGCGCGTCGTTCGGCGAGCCGGCGATGGCCCCGGACGGCTGGGCGTACCGCAATGCGCTGTTGGCGCAGCTTCGCCGGATCATCCCGCACGATCTGCGACTGCGCGTTCCGGCCCGGACGGCGGTGTTGCTCCACTCCCGGGAGGGTGAGCCCCGTTGGACGGAGGCGGACGGCGCCTGGATGTGGGGCCTGCGGGACGCCTGCACCCTGCACGGGCTCCGCTGCGGGGCGTACATCGCGCTGACCCGGGACCGTTGGCAGGTGGTGGGCGAGGGGCGGGGTGGGCGGCTGCCCAGGGCGCCCTCCCCCACGAAGCGCAAGGTCGGGTCGGACGCGGCGCGGAGCGGCCCTCGCCACGAGGCGTCCGACGGGGACGGTGCGTTGGATGTCACCACTGGGGCGTCCGCCCCGGAGGGCATCGTTCCCTCAGGCGCCGCGCCCCCACAAGTCCCGCGGTCCGAGGGGCAGTCCGTTGCCCAGGGGCTGCCGGTCGGCCCGGGCCCGGTGACCCCTCAGCGCGTCCCGGCGGTGCGGGCGGCGACGCCGGGCGAGCAGCCACGCAATGTCCGGGGCACGCCCCGGCGTTCGGGCGGCGGTGCGACGGAAACGCGCCGGCGCACGGTGGTGCGCTAGGGCGCTTCTGACGGATCTCCGTGGCGGAAGGAGCGGCGTCTGGCGCGTGCGATCGCAAGGCGCCGGGATGTCGTCATAGCGGAGCTATAGGGACATGTCGGCAACGCCGCGACGCCACGGAGATCCGTCAGAAGCGCCCTAGCTGTATTGCCCTGAGGTGTCCGGGCGCGCGAACGAGCCCGACCGGCCATGAGGCCGGCGGGCCGTGTCGGGCTGATGGTGGTCAGGCGTTCGCGCCGAGCACGGCGTTGATCCGCTGCGGGTCGCCGCAGACGATCAGCAGCGCTCCGGCACGGGCCATCGCGGCGGGCAACGCCCGCGCGGTGACCTCGTTGTCGCTTCCGTTGACGGCGACGACCACGACGGGCCGCCCGGTGGTGCGTTCGGCGCCGGCGTCCGCGTAGAACACGTCGTCGGCTGCGTCGTGCTGCGCCCAGTAGGCCGCCTCACCGAAGGACAGTTCGTGGGCCGCCCACGGGTGGTTCTCGCCGGTGGTCAGCACCAGGATCTCGTTCGGCGCGCGGCCGGAGTCCAGGAGCAGGTCGACGGCTTCGTCGGCGGCGTCGATGGCTCCATCGACAGGTGCCGGGATCAACTGGAGTTGGGCACCCTCGGCGGCGCCGGTGGTGGCGACGGGAGGCTGCGGGGAGCCGGTGCGCTGCGCCGGCGGGGCAGGAACCGACCCGCGGGGCGGGGCGGTGGGTCCGGGCTTGCCCGGACGGGCACTGGACGCGGGGGCGCCTCGCGGCGGGGCGGGGCGGGGACCGGGGCCAGGGACAGGACGGGGGGTCGACGCGGTGCGGCCGGCGGCCGGAGTTGCGCGGGGACCCGGGACACTCTCGTGAATCTGAGGCTCCTCGGGGATGAGAGGCATAAAGGGATGTCTATCAAACGTAGGTGCGGAACATTGACAGCGGGTACCGAAATTCCCGCCCCGCTCCGCTCAGAAGTCGAAGCCGAGTTGGCCACCGGCCTCCAGAGCGGCTGCTTCGGGGGTGACGCGCACCTTCTTGAGGTGCTGCCACCGGGGCAGGGCGTCCATGTAGGACCACGACACCCGGTGGTACGGCGTGGGACCGTACTCCTCCAGGGCGGTGCGGTGGGTCGGTGAGGGGTAGCCGGCGTTGGCCGCGAAGTCGAAGTCGGCGTACTCCTGGCCGAGTTCGGCCATCAGGGCGTCCCGCCGCACTTTGGCGATCACGGACGCGGCAGCGACCGCGATGCAGGACTGGTCGCCCTTGATGACCGTCCGGACCCGCCACGGCGCGCCCAGGTAGTCGTGCTTGCCGTCGAGGATGATCGCGTCCGGTTGGACCGGGAGCGCCTCCAGTGCGCGCACGGCGGCGAGCCGCAGTGCCGCGGTCATTCCCAGGGCGTCGATCTCCTCCGGTGAGGAGTGCCCCAGGGCGTACGAGGTGACCCAATTGGCGAGCACGTCGCAGAGTTCGGTGCGGCGCTTGGGGGTCAACAGCTTGGAATCGGTGAGTCCGTCCGGTGGCCGGCGCAGACCGGTGACGGCGGCGCAGACGCTGACCGGACCGGCCCAGGCTCCGCGCCCGACCTCGTCGATCCCTGCGACGATCTTGGCGCCCGTGGTGGCGCGCAGTGATCGCTCGACGGTGTGGGTGGGAGGCTCGTACGGCATGGCGCCAGCCAGATTACGCCTATTCGGCGCCGCCGTCCGCACCGGATCCGAACCTGGGCTCCGCGGACACCGGCGGTGGGCCGGATGCGCGGGTTCGACGCGGCCGCCGGCGAGTGGGCCGAGGGGCGCGAGCGAGCGCGGGTGGGCAGCCATCAGGGCGCGAACTGGCCGGTGGGGGCGGCCAGTTGTGGCGCGAGGTCAGAGGACGGGCGCCCAGGCGGGGAGCGGCTCGGTGCGGTCGAGCCATTCCTGCGGCGGCGTGCCGTCGGGAGCCGCGGCGACGATGCCGCCGACGATGCCGCAGGTGGTGTCGACGTCGCCGCCGGCCCGGGCGGTGGTCCAGATCGCCTGCGCGAAGTCGCCGAGGTTGCGGGCGGCGGCCCAGAGGGCGAACGGCACGGTGTCGTGTGCGCTGGTGCGCCGTCCGCAGCCGAGGACCGCGGCGACGGTGCCGGGGTCGGCGTAGTCGAGCATGTCGCGGGCCCGGCGTAGGCCGGCCTGTACGGCGCTGCGCGGGATCAGGGCCAGCACGCCGTCGATGAGGGCCTCGGGGCGGAGCGCGCGGGCGGGGTCGGCGACCAGGGCGGCCGCGGCGGCCACGGCCATGGCGCCGACGACGGCCTCGCGGTGCTGGTGGGTGGGGTAGGCGGAGATCTCCGCCTGGTGGGTGGCCTGCTCGGGGTCGTCGGCGTACCAGGCGCCGAGGGGCGCGATACGCATGGCGGCGCCGTTGCCCCAGGAGCCGTGGCCGTTGAAGAGCACGGCGGCCAACTCGTGCCAGTCGCCGCCCGCGCGGATCTGGCGGAGGAGGCGGTCGACGACCGGGCCGTAGTCGCGGCCGGCGTCGTGGCGCTCGGCGAACGAGCGGGCCAGGGCGTCCTGGTCGACGCGGTGGTGCATGGTGAGGACCGCCAGGACGGAGCAGGCCATCTCGGTGTCGTCGGTCCACCGCCAGGGCGCGGGCGGCAGTTCGCGGCGCTTGAGGAAGGGGTGGTGGGCGGGGACGAAGAACTGCGCTCCGAGGGCGTCGCCCACGGAGAGGCCGCGCAGGCTCGCCAGAGCCCGCGCGCAGCGGTCCGCGTCACGGGGATCAGGGGTCGTCATCGCTGTGCACTTTAACCGGTGACGCCATACGGCTCGGGCTCGCACCAGCGGTCGAAGGGGCGGTCGAGGGCGTACCGGCCGTCGGGTCCGAGGACCAGGGTGCGCCATTCGGCGTTGTCCGGGTTGGACAGCGATTCGAAGTCGGCGACCGACCAGTGGAACCACCGCATGCAGAACAGCCGCATGGTGAGGCCGTGCGTGACGATCAGGACGTTGGGTGGGTGGCGGGGGTCCTCGAAGCTCCGCCAGAGGCTCTCCAGGAAGGCCCCGACCCGGTCGTAGACGTCGGCGCCGGACTCGCCCTGCGCGAAGCGGTAGAAGAAGTGGCCGTAGGCGTCGCGGTACGCCTTCTGGCGCCGGACGTCGTCGCGGTCCTGCCAGTTGCCCCAGTCCTGTTCGCGCAGTCGCGGCTCCTCGCGGACCCGGACCTTCGCGGGGTCCAGGCCGAGACCCCGGAAGGTCTGGTGGGTGCGGCGGTACGGCGAGACGTAGGCGGAGACGCGCTCGTCGCCGAACAGCCCGCGCAGCCGGTGGCCGGCGGCCTCGGCCTGGCTCCGGCCGGTCGCGGTCAGGGCGAGGGCGTGGTCGGGCTCGCGCTCGTAGACGGTGTCGTCGACGTTCCCCACGGACTCGCCGTGGCGGAGCAGGACGATGCGTCGGGGCCGTGCCATGCGGCCAGCGTAAATCGCCTGCCCTGTACATGCCGGGTGTGGCATTGGGGATGCCGGCCCGGGCGCGCAGGCCCGCGCCGCCGGTTTCGGCAGGCGAAGAGCGCGGGGCGGTCCCTGCGTATTTCGTACGGGCGGCCGGCGAAAGGGCGGCACCGCAGGCGGTCGTGGGGGATGACGGCCAGGGCGCCGGGCCAGTCCGCGGGCCAGTCGGGGGCGGCGAGGTGGTTGGTCGGCTCGTCGAGGAGCAGGGCCTCGGGTTCGGCCGCGATCAGGCAGGCGAGGCCCCGGCCACGCGGGGCGCGGGCGGTGCGGTCCTCGGCCGCGTATCCGCCACGGAGCTCGAAGCGGGCGAGCGGGGCGCGGTGGCCGTCGAGATGGACCGTAGGGGCGTCCCCGAGGACGGCCTCCAGGGATCTCAATCGGCGCTCGCTCTCGCGGAGTTCGGCGAGGGCGGTGTCGACAGCGTCCTGGACGGTGCGGTCCGGGGGTAAGCCTGGGGTTCGGCCCGGACAGCCGGCGCCGCCGTCGTCGGTGAGGACGGTGCGCCCTTCGTCGGGTGGTTTCGGACGGGCGAGGGAGCGCAGCAGGGTGGGTTTGCCGGCACCGTTCTCGTCTGCGCTGCCCAGGCGTTCGACCGGGTGCACGGCCAGAGGGACGGCGTCGAGGAGCGGACGGCCGGCGCGAGGCTCGGTGACGTGACGCGGGGAGATGTGAGTGGGCACGTGATCCTCCAGGTGATGCACGCGGGCGCGCTGGGCGATACCGCCGGAACGGCAAACGCAACTCGAATAGCGTTACGATGAGAGTGCCACACCCGCCGAACTAACGCAATAGGAGTTGCAGTTGACTGGTGACACCGAGTATCCGCGGGCCGGGAGCGACGCCCCGGCGGCCGCCTCCACCCCCGGCACCCGGCGCCCCGGCGGCCGTACGGCCCGCACCCGGGCCGCCGTCCGCGACGCCGTGCTGACCGGTCTCACCGAACTCGGCTATCCCGGCCTGACGGTCGAGTACGTCGCCGAGCACTCCGGGGTGCACAAGACCACGCTCTACCGCCGCTGGGGCGACCTGGAGGGGCTGATCGCCGACGCCCTGGACCTGGCGGGCGAGGACAGTTGGCGACCGCCCGACACCGGCTCTCTGGAGGGCGATCTGCGCGCCCTGGCCCGCGAGGCCGTCGACTCGTTCACCGACCCCGCGGCGGGCGCCTCCGGTTCCGCGATGATCGCGGCCGGCTTCCAGTCGGAGCGGGCGGCCTCGGCGCTGCGCGCCTACTACGCCGAGCGGTTCGCGCGCTGCGAGGCGATGGTGGAACGCGCCGTGCGGCGCGGGGAGTTGCCGAGCGGCGAGGGGACCGTCGTCGACGCCGGGGCGCTGGTCCGGGCCGTGCCCGCCCCGCTGCTCTTCCGGCTCTTCGTCACCCGGGAGGCGGTCGACGAGGCACTCGCCGAGCAGGCCGCCGCGGCGGCGCTGGCCGCGGCGCACGCGGGCGTCTTCACCCGTGACCGGTCCCCCGGTGGCGCGCCCAACTCCCCGGAGCGGACGGGCTGATCAGCGGGCTCACACCGTCCAGGAGGGTTCGAGCTGCACCACGTCGCCCGCGATCGCCTGGACGTCGGCGGCTATCTGGGCCCGCAGCGCCAGCCGCTCCACCCGCTCCGGGCGGTACTTGCCACGCTCGGCCGCTGACTGCCACATGGACAGGACCAGGAACTCCTCACCCGGGGCCCGCCCGACCATCCCCCGGAGCATGCCGGGCGACCCGGCCATCGCCGGGTTCCAGACCTTCTCCTGCATGAGCACGAAGTGGTCGACCCGCTCCGGGCGCACCTGGCAGTGCGCCAGCCGCAGCACGTCCGCGTCCCCGAAGGCCGGCCGGAACCCCACCTTCACGTCGAATTCGTGCTCGAACAGCCGCACTTGGCCGTCCTTGTAGGTACCGGTCTGAGCGGCCGCCAACCGGTCGTGCGAGCGCGCCATGAAGGAGTCGTAGAACGCCCGGCTCTCCCAGAAGCCGACCATGTGGGCCACGCCGGGTCGGGACCGGCTCCACCCCCCGGCCTGCCCCCGGAAACCGGGCTCCCCCAGGAGCCCGGCCCATTTCCGCTGCCCCCGTTCGAACCCTCGGCGGTCCACGACGGTAAGGCGAATCCACTTGACGAGCACCGCGCCATGGTACGGCCCGCGGACCGGCAGATCCGCTGCACAACGAGCCCCGACCGGCCCGAACTCCCTTACGTCCACGGATCGGTGGGAATCGGCGCCTCAAGAGCCGTTCCGCCTTCTCCGCGGCGGCGAGGCACCGGTCCTTCCGGTCGGCGCGCGGCACGCCGACTCTCCCCTCCCGCTCGCGCAGCTCGCAGCCGGCGCGTCCCGGAAGGCGTCAGCGGCGTTCCCGACCTCCGCGCGCACGGCCGGGTGGACGCCGCGCCCGACCGGAGCCGCCATCACCGCCTCCTTGAGGGGACGCGGCAATGGCTCGCCGTACGGGGGCACAAGGACCGCCATCGGGTCACGCGGATCGGCACCGCCGTCGCCCCCACCGGTTCCACCCGGAGTGGCCTCCGACGGCCAGGCCAGGGGTGACGGTGTCCCCGTAGCGGACGCTGGGAGTGTGCGCACAACGGGCGAACTCTGGGCCGTGTTCGGCCGGTTGATCGCCCGGTTGGTCGGCGAAGCCGCCGGGACCGCAGTGCCGGAACAGGCCGCGCACCCTCCTCGCCCGCACCGGCGGCCTCATCGGCCACCTCTCCCCCGCCCGAGCCCTAGACGTCCTCGACGGCCGCTTCTCCCGCTTACGGAGCGAAGCGGTGGCGTGAGTGACAGGCGCCGGGTGGCGGGGAGGGGACGGCGAGTGGTGGGCGGTGGGCGACGCACACACGGGGACAACTGACTGGGAAGTCCGGAGACTTGTCGACACGGTTCAATGTGGCTCACCAGCTCACAGCAATCCGAAACAATCCGCGCCGCGGTGGAGGCAATGCACTCATTGCACCGAGGCGCATTCCGCATTGCACCGACGATCAATGGGCGGATTGCGCCGGGATGCGAACGCCCCTGGCCGGCCGTGCATTTCGCGGGCCGGCGCCCGAGGGGGCGTGGGACCATGGACGAACACGGGGAAATTCCGGGGCAGTTGTCTGCGGCACTCGCGGACTTCCGTCACGGGAGCTGACGGAAGGGAGCCCGGTGAACACGTTCAACAAGGGCATCGAGAAGGTCGTGGTGGCGCTCGGCTGGGACCCCAGCCCCATCGGCGAGCCGGACATCGACCTGGACATCATCGCGGCGACGTACTCGGCGGATGCACCGCACGGCGAGCCGGCCTACCTGGTGCACTTCGACAGCCGGTCACCGGACGGAACCATCACCCTCAACCGGGACAGCCGCACCGGCCAAGGGTTCGGTGACGACGAGGTGTTGACGCTGGAGTTGAGCCGGGTGTCCGAGCGCTACTCCCGCGTCGTGGTGGGCGTGGTGATCCAACAGGCGCACGGCCGGAAGGTCTTCGGCGAGGTGGAGAACACCCTCGTCGAGGTCCGCGAGGGATACGGCAAGCTGGCGCGGAACGACTTCGCCGGAGTCGAGGACGCAACGGCGGCGGCGGTCGCCGAATTCGTCCGGGACGCCCACGGCGAATGGCGGTTCCAGCAGGTGCTGCGCGGGTTCGACACCGACCCGGAGACCTTCACCAGGGTGATGGGGAACTGACGGATACACACACGGAGAGCCGGGTGGGGAGGCGGCCCAGGCCCGCCTCCCCACCCCGCTGTCCTTTGCCCAGCACCCCACCTCGCCCCGCCCCGTCACCCGCCGGCCTTCTTGCGGCGACGGTGGGCCGCGACCCGTTCCCGGGTGGCACAGGCCGATGAACAGTAACGGCGGGCGCTTCCCGGGCTCGCCCCCAGGTAGAGGGTGGCGCAGCCGGACGCCGCGCACTCGCCCCAGGTAACGCGGCCGTACTCGGTCAGGATCTGGGCGAGCGCCAGGGCGCTGGAGGCCAGGAACCAGTCGGCCCAGCCCGCGTCGTCCCCTCGGTCGATATGCAGGTGCCAAGGGTGACCGTCGTGCCGGGAGAGCCGCGGACGGGCGCCGCAGGCGGCCAGCAACGCGTTGAGGGCGTGGGCGGCCCGGTCGGTGTCGGTCTCGGTGAGGAAGTCGGCCATCCGGGCGGCGGTGGCGCGGAGTTCATCGGCGTCGCGCTCCGAGAACGCCTCCTCGGCGAGATCGTCGGGCCCCTCCCCGTGGCGGGCGAGGAGTTCGACGAGGGCGGCGCGGGGTAGATCCGGGGCCACCCGGACGGCGTTGGCGAGATCGATCAGCCGCTCGGCCGGCCGGAAGCCGTGCCGTGGATCGCCGTCACCGAGGTCGACGCCTGTGCCGGTGCCGGTGCCGGTGCCGGCAGTGGTGCCCGTGGACTTCTTGCGCCGGGCGCCGCCCGAGGTGTGGGGATGCATCACCCAATCCGTTCCGTGCAGTTCGCGCACTTCCGTTACTTCTGTCACTTCTCTTACTTCCGATACTTCCGTGCCGCTGCTGTTCCTTGCGGCCGTTCCGTTCCGCCACCGCCCCCGCACTGTTGCCGCTGAGCACTGCTGTTGGGGATCACCGCTGACCGCACTTCTCGCCTCCACAACCCACACCCACACCCACACCCACACCCACACCCACCGTAACGCCCTATAGTCATAAACCGTTACGTCATCGTCGGAGGGAGGCTGGCCGTGCGCCTCGCCCATAGCCGTCCCGGGTTACCGCGCTATCTGACCGTCGCCCTGTTCGCGCGGCTGGCCGAGGAGGGCATGGCCGTGGCCGCGGTCCTGCTGGCGCTCGCTCGTAGCGGGAGTGCCGCCCAGGGGGCGTTCGTCCTCACCGCCTGGATGGCGCCGCACGTACTTGCCGCTCCCCTAGTGGGCACCCTCGCCGGGCGGACCCGACGGCCTCGGCTGTTCCACCTCGCAGCTCTGGGCGGCTTCGCCGCGGCCATCGCCGCGTTGGCGATGCTCACCGGGCACGCCCCCGCACCGGTGACGCTGACCGTGGCCCTGCTCGGCGGCTGCTGCGGCCCGGTGGTGTCCGGCGGACTGTCGGGGCTCATAGCCGACTTGGTTCCCGCCGGGCCGGCGCGCGATCGCGCCTATGCACTGGACGCCGCGGTCTACAACGCCGCCTCGGTCGCCGGCCCGGCCGTCGTAAGCGTGCTGGCCGGACTGTGGTCACCGGGCCCGGCGATGGGGCTCCTCGCCGGGGCGGCGACGGTCGCCGCCGTGCTGTCCCCCGGTCTCTTCCACGGGCGCGTGCGGCCCGGCACCCGTCCGCAGGTTGGCGGGCCCGGCACGGCCGCCCTGCGGTCCGGGACCGCCGCCGGCCTGACCACCGTGGTGCACGTCCGGGAACTACGGGCGATCACCGCCGCCACCTGCCTGGCGTTCGTCGGGATCGGCGGACTGACCACCACCACGGTGCTGCTCGCCGCCCATCGTGGCCATCCGGGCAGCGGCGGCGCCCTGATGACCGCGTTCGCCGCAGGGGCGCTCACCGGGGCACTGGCCATGGCCCGGTGGCGGCCCCGCATGACGGCCCAACTGATGGCCACGGTTTCCCTGTTGGGCACCGGGGCGGCCCTCGCTGCCGCCGCGTTGGCACCTTGGCCCGAGGCCGTCGTGGCGCTGTTCGTCGTGGCCGGGCTGTGCGACGGGCCGTTGCTGACCGCGACGTTGCGGATCCGGGCCGACCACGCCCCGACGGCCGTACGGGCCCAGGTGTTCACCCTGGGAGCCGGCCTGAAGATCACGGCGGCGGCCTGCGGCTCGGGCCTCACGGGTCTGGCCACGACGCTACCGCCGCCCACCCTGCTCCTGACGATCGCCGCCCTCCAGATCATGGCGGCGCTGCTCCACACGCTCCTCCTGGCGAGCGGCCGGCACTCCACCCCGCCCGAGGACGACCGCACCGAGGACGACCACGCCGAGGGCAACCCAACCAAGGGCAACGCCATCGAGGGCAACCTCACTGCCGGCAGCCCCAATCCGGACAGCTTCACCAAGTGCCACCCCACTCAGGACGGAGCGACACAGACAAACAAACCCGGGAACGGCCCGATAGCGACACCCCACCCCCGAACAGCGCCTCGCCCCCAAGCCGCACCCACCCCAACAAAATGCTCACCCCACCCCCGAAACACCCCAACCTCCACCCCTCTCACGCAATTTCCCACCCGCCCCCACCACTTATCCCGCCCCTTTCCCACCACTCACTCCACCCCACCAGCCATCCCACAGTCGCCCCATAACCACTTGCCCCGCCCTTCGCCCCCGCCCAGGATTGCGGCCATGCCAGTCCTCACCGCGGGCGACGGGACCGTGCTCGCTTATCACGTCCAGGGAAATGACAAAGGCGAACCTCTGCTCTGCCTCCCGGGCGGCCCCATGCGCGCCTCCGCCTACCTCGGCGATCTGGGTGGCCTGGCGGAGCACCGCCAGTTGATCCGGCTCGATCTGCGCGGCACCGGCGCATCCGGCATTCCCGCCGACCCGGCGACCTACCGTTGCGACCGACAGGTGGACGACGTCGAGGCGCTCCGCGCACACCTCGGTCTCGAATGCGTCGACGTTCTCGCGCACTCCGCTGCCGGTGATCTCGCTCTGCTTTACGCCGCCCGTTTTCCGGCGCGGGTCCGCAGCCTCACCCTGGTGACCGCCCGGGCGCGCGCACTCGGCGTCGAATTCACCGAGGCCCACCGCCGGGAGGCGGCCGCGCTGCGGTCCGCCGAGCCGTGGTTCCCGGCCGCCCACCGCTCCTACGAGGCGGTCTGGTCCGGCACCCCCACGGAGGCCGACTGGGACGCCATCGCCCCGTTCTTCTACGGGCGTTGGGACGGGGCGGCCCAAGCGCACGCCGCCACCGAGGTCCCGCAGACCAACGAAGGGGCCGCGGAGCGGTACGCGTCCGCCGGCGCCTTCGAGCCGGCCGCGACCCGGGCCGCCCTGGCGGCACCGGCCGCGCCGCGGGTGCCGATGCTGCTCCTCGTGGGCGAGTTGGACGGCGGGCCGTTGCCCCGCATCGCCACGGAGATCGCCGCACTCCTGCCCGACGCCACGGTCGTCGTCCAACCGGGCGCCGGCCACTTCCCGTGGTGGGACGATCCGGAACGCTTCGCTCGGACCGTCACCGCGTTCCTCCCGTAGGCCCCTCGTCGCACGCGCCGCACACCACCAAACGCCAGGCGCGCACGTTCACGGGAACCCGCCCACGCCAAAGCGGCGGAGCCCGGTTTCTCACCGGACTCCGCCGCCCTGGTAGTGCTCAACTCATGCCCGGCGGCCGCTCATCGGCCGCCGCCCCGTCGGGGCTCCGGGCTTAGCTGCAGCCGCTGGTCGAGCCGCAGCCCTCGCAGAGGTAGCAGCTACCAGCCCGCTGCATCTTGGTACCGCAGGAGAAGCAGAGCGGGGCGTCCGCGTTGATGCCCAGCTGCATCTCCACCAGTTCGGCGTTGGTGTGCGCCTGCTTGGGGGCTGGCGCGGCGCTCTCCTCGACGACCGGGGTCGACGAGCCGGACGGCTTGGGCGCCTCCACCTTCGGGGCCGACTGGGCCAGGCCCTCGACGTCGACCTCGTCCTCGGGCAGCTCGTACGAACCGGTCTCCAGGTGACGCTGGCGCTCCTCGACGGAGTGGATGCCCAGCGCCGAGCGGGTCTCGAACGGCAGGAAGTCCAGCGCCAGTCGGCGGAAGATGTAGTCGACGATCGACTGTGCCATCCGCACGTCCGGGTCGTCGGTCATGCCGGCCGGCTCGAAGCGCATGTTGACGAACTTCGAGACGTAGGTCTCCAGCGGCACGCCGTACTGGAGGCCGACCGACACCGCGATGGAGAAGGCGTCCATCATGCCCGCGAGGGTCGAGCCCTGCTTGGACATCTTCAGGAAGACCTCGCCGAGACCGTCGTCCGGGTAGGAGTTGGCGGTCATGTAGCCCTCGGCGCCGCCGACCGTGAAGGAGGTGGTGATGCCGGGACGCCCCTTGGGCAGCCGCTTGCGGACCGGTCGGTACTCGACGACCTTCTTCTCCGCGGGCTGCTCGGCGGTCTCGGCCTTCTTCTCCTCCTCCTTCTTCTTGGCGGAGAGCGGCTGGCCGACCTTGCAGTTGTCGCGGTAGATCGCGAGCGCCTTCAGGCCCAGCTTCCAGCCCTGGTAGTAGACGTCCTCGATCTCCTCGACGGTGGCCGTCTCCGGGACGTTGACCGTCTTGGAGATCGCACCGGACAGGAACGGCTGGGCCGCGGCCATCATGCGGACGTGGCCCATCGGGGAGATGGAGCGCTCGCCCATGGCGCAGTCGAAGACCTCGTAGTGCTCCGGCTTGAGGCCGGGGGCGTCGACGACGTTGCCGTGGTCGGCGATGTGGGCGACGATCGCCTCGACCTGCTCGGGCTGGTAGCCGAGTCGCTTGAGCGCCTTGGGGACCGTGTTGTTCACGATCTGCATGGAGCCGCCGCCGACCAGCTTCTTGAACTTGACCAGCGCCAGGTCCGGCTCGACGCCGGTGGTGTCGCAGTCCATCATCAGGCCGATGGTGCCGGTGGGGGCCAGCACCGACGCCTGGGCGTTGCGGAAGCCGCTCTTCTCGCCGAGGCGCTGCACGTCCTGCCACGCTTCGGTGGCCGCCGCCCAGACCGGGTTGTCCAGGTCGTCCATGCGCTTGGCCGCGGCGTTGGCGTCCGCGTGCTGCTTCATGACGCGCTTGTGGGCGTCGGCGTTGCGGGCGTAGCCGTCGTACGGGCCGACGATGGCGGCCAGTTCGGCGGAGCGCTTGTAGGAGGTGCCGGTCATCAGCGAGGTGATGGCACCGGCCAGGGCGCGGCCGCCGTCGGAGTCGTAGGCGTGGCCGGTGGCCATCAGCAGGGCGCCGAGGTTGGCGTAGCCGATGCCGAGCTGGCGGTAGGCGCGGGTGGTCTCGCCGATCTTCTCGGTCGGGAAGTCCGCGAAGCAGATCGAGATGTCCATGGCCGTGATGACCAGCTCGACGACCTTGGCGAACCGCGCGGCGTCGAAGGACTGGTTGCCCTGTTCGTCGTCGCGGAGGAACTTCAGGAGGTTGAGCGAGGCGAGGTTGCACGAGGAGTTGTCCAGGTGCATGTACTCGCTACACGGGTTGGACGCGGTGATGCGGCCCGACTCCGGCGAGGTGTGCCAGTGGTTGATGGTGTCGTCGTACTGGATGCCGGGGTCGGCGCAGGCCCAGGCGGCCTCGGCCATCTTGCGGAAGAGCGACTTGGCGTCGACCTCCTCGATGACCTCGCCGGTGAGCCGGCCGCGCAGGCCGAAGTTGGCGCCGGACTCGACGGCCTTCATGAACTCGTCGTTCACGCGGACCGAGTTGTTGGCGTTCTGGTACTGGACGGACGTGATGTCGTCGCCGCCCAGGTCCATGTCGAAGCCCGCGTCGCGCAGCGCGCGGATCTTCTCCTCTTCCTTGACCTTGGTCTCGATGAACGCCTCGACGTCGGGGTGGTCGACGTCGAGGACGACCATCTTGGCCGCGCGGCGGGTGGCGCCACCGGACTTGATGGTGCCGGCGGAGGCGTCGGCGCCGCGCATGAAGGAGACCGGTCCTGAGGCGTTGCCGCCGGAGGAGAGCAACTCCTTGGAGGAGCGGATGCGGGAGAGGTTCAGGCCGGCACCGGAGCCGCCCTTGAAGATCATCCCCTCTTCCTTGTACCAGTCCAGGATCGACTCCATGGAGTCGTCCACGGAGAGGATGAAGCAGGCGCTGACCTGCTGCGGCTGCTTCGTGCCGACGTTGAACCACACCGGCGAGTTGAAGCTGAAGATCTGGTGGAGCAGGGCGTAGGCCAGCTCGTGCTCGAAGATCTCGGCGTCAGCCGGGGAGGCGAAGTAACCGTTCTCCTCACCGCCCTTGCGGTACGTCTTGACCACGCGGTCGATGAGCTGCTTGAGGCTCGACTCGCGGCTGGGGGAACCCACCGCGCCGCGGAAGTACTTGCTCGTGACGATGTTGACCGCGTTCACCGACCAGAAATCGGGGAACTCGACGCCACGCTGCTCGAAGTTGACCGAGCCGTCGCGCCAGTTGGTCATGACGACGTCACGGCGCGCCCACTCGACCTCGTCGTACGGATGCACGCCGGGGGTGGTGTGGATGCGCTCGATGCGCAGACCCTTGCTCGCCTTGCTGCCCTTGGCGCGGGAGCCTCGTGCCGGGCCGCTCGTCGTCTCTGTCATTCCGCCTCCCTGTATACGGGCAAACGCCCATATGTGCACACAAATTCCGTGGCACGGTGTATGTCTTTCCGGAGTCGGGACGCCCTGCTCTCGTCCCGGCTCAGGTCTGGATGCTCGCCGAGCTCTAGTCGGCAGCGTTGGCGGGCACGGGAACGACCGGCTCGCCGGCCCCCTCGTCGGCCCCGCCGTGCGCGGGCGGCCCCTGCTCGCGCTGCTCACGCAGCTCGGCGATGGCCGCCTCGAAGTCCTCAAGTGAGTTGAACGCCCGGTAGACGGACGCGAAGCGCAGGTACGCGACGAGGTCGAGTTCCTGCAACGGGCCCAGTATGGCGAGCCCGACATCATGGGTGGTCAGCTCGGCGCTGCCGGTGGCGCGCACCGCCTCCTCGACCCGCTGGCCGAGCTTGGCGAGGGCGTCCTCGGTGACCGGGCGGCCCTGGCACGCCTTCCGCACGCCCGCGATGACCTTGGTGCGACTGAAGGGCTCGGTGACCCCGCTCCGCTTGATCACCATCAACGACGCCGTCTCGACGGTCGTGAAGCGGCGGGAGCAGTCGGGGCACTGGCGCCGGCGGCGGATCGCCGTCCCGTCGTCCGTGGTGCGGCTGTCGACGACCCGACTGTCCGGGTGCCTGCAGAAGGGGCAGTGCATGGCTCCACCCTCCTCAACCCTCGGAAACGGAAGCACGCCAAAGAGAACCGGCGTACGACGACGGACACCTCCGGCCGGTCCCTGCGGGCCCTTCGGAGCAGCCACCAGCATAGGCGATCCCTGGGGCCCAACGGACCCGGCACCACAACTTGTAGGCGGCCGACCGCATCTAAGCACTAGATGTGGTGTCGGGCCGCTTATATCTGCCTACCGCGTGTCGCGTTGGCGGTGCGGGTGCGGGCCGTCCAAGAGGGTACGGGAAGCCACCCGGCACGGGGCCCGGAGGGGCGGGGATGACACAATCGGCGACGCCGCGGCGGGCCGTCGCCGCGGTGCCGTCGACCGCCTTTCACGGCGGGTTCCGGTCGGCATTCCGGAGCGGAATCCGGACGGGAATCCGAGGTCGCGCGCCCCGGGGGCCCGAATTGCCATTCGGCTATACACCGCACCGCTTGATCAGGTCAGCCAATCGCGGAATTTTTCACTCGAACGTGTGTTTGGCGCAACCTTTCGAAAGCAACTACCGTTGGCTAACTAGGGAGAACATTTCGAGAGGGGCCGACGTGACCACTACCGCAGACAGCGCGACCATCACCGCACAAAGCCACTCCCAGAGCCGATTCGAGCAACCGCAAAGGGCACCGCGGCCGATGGACGAGACCACGTCGGACTCCGAAGAGCACAAGCCCGCCCGCTCGTTGCCGGGTCGCCCTCCGGGTATTCGTGCCGACAGTTCCGGGCTCACCGACCGCCAGCGCCGGGTGATCGAGGTGATCCGGGATTCGGTGCAGCGGCGCGGCTATCCACCGTCGATGCGGGAGATCGGCCAGGCCGTCGGGCTCTCCAGCACCTCCTCCGTCGCGCACCAACTCATGGCCCTGGAGCGGAAGGGCTTCCTCCGGCGCGACCCGCACCGCCCGCGGGCGTACGAGGTCCGCGCCTCGGACCAGCCGACGAGCGCGGCGACGGAGACCGCCGGCAAGCCCGCCGCGTCCTACGTCCCGCTGGTCGGCCGGATCGCGGCCGGCGGGCCGATCCTGGCCGAGGAGTCCGTCGAGGACGTCTTCCCGCTCCCCCGTCAACTGGTCGGCGACGGCGAGCTGTTCGTGCTGAAGGTCGTCGGCGACTCGATGATCGAGGCGGCCATCTGTGACGGCGACTGGGTCACCGTCCGCCGCCAGCCGGTCGCCGAGAACGGCGACATCGTCGCCGCCATGCTCGACGGGGAGGCGACCGTCAAGCGCTTCAAGCGCGAGGACGGCCATGTCTGGCTGCTGCCGCACAACGCCGCGTACCAGCCCATCCCCGGCGACGAGGCGACCATCCTCGGCAAGGTGGTCGCGGTGCTGCGCCGGGTCTGAGGCCACCCCCACGACCGGGCCCCGGGACGGAACCACTGCGCCGGTTCCGTCCCGGGGCTCTGTACTGTCCGGGAGCCGCTCCCGCGGCGCTCCCCGGGCCCCGCCCGCGCTACTTCTCCGCCGCCTCGGCCTCCTTGGCCGCCTGGTCGATGCGGGCCAGCGAGCGGCGGACCTGATTCCGGTCCGTGGTGTACCAGAAGTCCGGCATGGACTTGCGGAGGAAGGAGCCGTAACGGGCCCGCTCCACCCGTGGGTCCAGCACCGCGACCACGCCGCGGTCACCGGTGGCCCGGACCAGCCGGCCCGCGCCCTGGGCCATCAGCAGCGCGGCATGGGTCGCCGCGACCGCCATGAAGCCATTGCCGCCGGCCTCCTCCACGGCCTTCTGCCGTGCGCTCATCAGCGGGTCGTCGGGCCGCGGGAACGGCACCCGGTCCATCACCACCAACTGGCAGTTGGGGCCCGGCACATCCACGCCCTGCCACAGCGACAGCGTGCCGAACAGGCACGTCCGGGCGTCCGCGGCGAACGTCCGGATCAGCTCGCCGAGCGTCTCCTCGCCCTGGAGCAGGACCGGCATGTCCAGCCGGCCGCGCATCGCCTCCGCCGCGGCCTGGGCGCCCCGCATGGAGGAGAACAGCCCCAGCGTCCGGCCGCCGGCCGCCTCGATCAGATCCGCCAGCTCGTCCAGCATGTCGTCGCGACTGCCCTCCCGGCCGGGCTGGGCGAGGTGCTTGGCGACGTAGAGGATGCCCTGCTTGCCGTAGTCGAAGGGCGAGCCGACGTCCAGGCCCTTCCACACCGGCTCGTCCTCGCGCGCGGTGCCCTCCGGGCCCAGGCCCAACGAGGCGGCCACGCCGTTGAAGTCGCCGCCCAGCTTGAGGGTGGCGGAGGTCAGCACCACGGAGCGGTCGGTGAACAGCTTCTCCCGCAGCAGGCCGGAGACCGACAGCGGCGCCACCCGCAGCGAGGCGCCGAAGCGGTCGTGGCGCTCGTACCAGACCACGTCGTACTCGGAGCCGCCGGTGATCCGCTCGGCGACGTCGTGGACGTTCTCCACGGAGGCCAGGGCCTGCTTGCGGACGGCGTCCTCGTCCTGGACCGACTTGTCGCGGGTGGAGCCGAGCGCGACGATCACCGTGCGGGCGGCGTCCCGCAGCGCCATCAGGCAGTACCCCAGCTCCTCGGGGATCTCCTCCAGGCGGCCGGGCAGCGCCAGCTCCATCAGCCGCTCGAAGGTCTCCGCGGCGGTCTGGAGCTGGTCGGCCGCCTTCTCGTTGACCAGCTTGGCGGCGCGGCGGACGGCGCGGTTGACCTGGCCGGGGGTGAGCTCGCCGGTGGCCACGCCGGTGACCCGGGAGACCAGCTCGTGGCCCTCGTCGATGATCAGCACCTCGTGCTGCGGCAGGACCGGGGCGCCCTCGATGGCGTCGATCGCCAGCAGCGCGTGGTTGGTGATCACCACGTCGGCCAGCTTGGCCCGCTCCCGGGCCGCCTCGGCGAAGCACTCCGCGCCGTACGCGCACTTCGACGCGCCCACGCACTCCCGGGACGAGACCGACACCTGGCCCCAGGCGCGGTCGGAGACGCCGGGGGTCAGGTCGTCGCGGTCGCCGGTCTCGGTCTCGTCCGCCCAGTCCCGCAGCCGCAGCAGGTCCTGGCCCAGCTTGCTGGTGGGCGCGGCCTGCTCGAAGACGTCGAAGAGGCCGTCCTCCTCGTCCTGCGGGGCACCCTCGTGGAGGCGGTGCAGGCAGACGTAGTTGGAGCGGCCCTTGAGCATCGCGAACTGCGGCCGGCGGCGCAGCTGCGGATGGAGCGCCTCGACCGTCCGCGGCAGATCGCGCTCGACGAGCTGGCGCTGGAGGGCGAGGGTGGCCGTGGCGATCACCACCCGCTCGCCGTGGGCCAGCGCCGGCACCAGATAGCCGAGGGACTTTCCGGTGCCGGTGCCGGCCTGTACCAACAGGTGGGCGTTGTCGTCCACGGCCTCGGCGACGGCCTCGGCCATGGCCACCTGGCCGGGCCGCTCGGTGCCGCCGACGGCGGTGACGGCGGCATGGAGCAGATCGGGGAGAGAGGGCTTCGTCATAGCGTCTGCAAGCCTACGCGGGACCACTGACAGCAGGGTCGGTCACGGGACGTGCAGGGGGTTGGGGACGGTGCCGTGGACGGCGGCGTGCGGGCGGTCGCGGCGGTCGCGGTAACCGTCCACGTGCAGCCGGTTGCGGTTCAGGCAGAGCCGCTCGATCTCCGGGGTGAGCAGGTCGAAGGTCTCCTGCCGCTCCTTGAGGTGCGGGAAGCGCTCGTGGTGCCGCAGGATCTCCGCCCGGACGAGTGACCAGAACTCCCCCTCGGGAACGCCCAGTTGGTCCTCGCACAGCGGAGCGAGGTACCGGAAGACGCCGACGAACAGGCCGGAGTGGATGAACTGGGTGAGAAATGCCGGGGGTTCGGTGAGCAGCACCGCCCGGACGTCGTCCGGCATGCCGTCGTGCTCCGGCAGCGGCTGGGCACTGGTGTTGACGTCGTCGACGAAGTCCTTCATGGCGAGTCGGGTGGGGATGTCGTTCTCGTCGAAGACGACGATGGCGTTCTCGCCGTGCGGGGAGAAGACCGTCCCGTACTGGTAGAGGAAGTGCAGCAGCGGCGGCAGGAGGGCGGCGAAGAGCCGGGTCAACCAGCCTTGCGGGGTCAGGCCGGAGCGGTCCACCAGTTCCGCGGTCAGCGCGCGGCCCGTGGGGTCGGTCTGGAGCAGCGAGGCCAACGTGCGGGCGCGCTCCCCCGGTACGAGGTAGTGGGTGAGCGGCTCCCGCCAGATACAGCCGAGCAACTCCTTGTACTGGTACGGGACTCCGGGCAGCCGGTCGTAGAGGGGGTGCTCCACGGTGACGGAGGCGGTCTCGCCGAGCAGGATCACCCGCGTCTCGTCGCGCAGATACGTATCGCCGTCGCGTAGGGAGTGCATCCAGCCGGTGACGGCGGGGGCGGCGAGGGTCCGTTCGGTGGGCAGGCCGCGCCAGACCAGGGTGTTGAGGATGGACAGCGGGAGTTTGACGGTGCGCGCCTGGGGGCGGGTGAGGTTGAGGAAGGTGCGGATCGACTGCTGCGGGAGGCGGAGGTCGTTGTCAGTGGGCAGCGCGATGATGGATCCGTCGGCGAGTTGCGGGGCGAAGAGCGGCGCGATGGTCTCGTCCCACTGCCAGGGGTGGACGGGGAGGTAGAGGTAGTCGGCCGGGTTACGGCCGGCGTCGGCGAGGGTGGCGGCGAAGGCGCGGGCGGTGGCGGGGTCGAGTTCCCCGTCGTAGAGGCGATCGGGGGTGGCGAGTGCGGGGACGCCGCGGTAGTGGGCGATGCGGCGGTGGGCGGCGAGCCAGGGCAGCCGCCGCGGGGCGCGGGCCTCGGGGGCCCAGGTTTCCGCGTCGGTGGCGGAGAAGCCGAGTCGGCCCTTGTTGGCGACCAGCCAGGGGTGGCCGGTCTGGTGGCCTTCGAGCGCGGCGTAGTCGAGGTCGGCGAGGTCCGCGGCGCTGAGCGCGGTGGCGTCCAGGCGGGTGTCGGCGGCGAGGGTGGCGGTGAGTTCGCGGATGAGGTGGCCGGTGGTGTCGCCGGACAGGCCCAGGACGGTGTCGTGGGCCCGGGTCAGGAAACGGAGGGGATCGGCGTGCGGGGTGATCGAGTCGGCGTCGACGCGCCAGTGCCCGTAGGCGCCTCTGCGGGCGGTGAAGCGGTAGGTGAGGTCGTCGGCGACGGGCAGGCGGTAGCGGGTGCGGCCGTCGGGGGCGGGGCCTTCGGGTTCGGGGGTGAGGATCTCCTCGTAGGCGAATTCCCCGAGGGTCTTGGCGAACAGCCGGCGGGCGGCGCGCTGCCAGGCGCCCTGCGACGGGGCGGGCCCGGACGCGGCGGACGGGTCAGGTCGGCCGGCGGGAGCGGAAGGACGGGACACAGGAGGCAAGGTGGGACTCCTCGGTGCGGGACCGGCCGGGCACGTGCGGGGGACAATCGGGCCGGCGGGATGGATGACGGAGCGGGCCAGGGCCGTCGACGGACGGCCCCGGGGTCAGAGCTGGTGGCGGTGGGCGCGGTCCCGGACCATCAACGCCGCGCGTTTCTCGGGCAGTTGGATCTCCTCCTCGTAGCGGAAGCCGGCGCCCAGGAAGGCCGCGACGGAGGGGGTGTTGCGCAGGTCGGGTTCGGCGATGACGCGTCCGCACCGCGGGCGGCGGTCCAGGACGAGGTCGGCGGTGGCGCGCAGCAGCGCGGTGCCCAGGCCGCGCCCGCGGTCGCGGCCGGCGCCCAGCAGCAGGTGGATGCCGGTGTCGTGGGGCCGCGCCGGGTAGTAGCGGGCGACGCGGTCCAGGTCGGCGCGGTAGATCTCCCAGTAGCTCATCGGGGCGCCGTCCAGCACGCCCAGGCAGGGCACGCTGCGGCCGTCGCCGTCCAGTTGGGCGCGCAGGTGGGCGGCGGTGGTCTCCGGGGGGCCGGCCAGCTCCCAAAAGGCGTTCACGGCCGGCTCGTTCATCCAGGCGACGATCCGGTCCAGGTCGCGCCCCGGGTCCACGGGGACGAGGGCGAACGGCCCGGCGGGAGTGTCCGCCGGCGGCCAGGCGGCCAGGTCGTCCAGCAGCGGGCCCGCGGCCGGGGTGGGGGCCGCGGGCGGTGCCGCGCCGGGGTGGGGCGCGGGTGGGTCGCCGTGGACGGCGTCCGGCGGGGAGGTGAGGCCGGATTCGGTCGGGGGCACGTGACGCCCTCCTGTGGGGGCTGGGGACAACAGGGCCTAGGGCACGAGCGGGTTGGGGACGGTGACGTAGACGGACTGGGTGTCCACCGGGCCGACGAGCTCGTCCAGGCCGTGCAGCCGGGTCGCGAGGTTGGCCTTGCAGCGCAGGGTGCGGGCGGTCAGCAGCAGTTCGGGCAGGGTGGAGCGGTGCGCGGCGGGGGCCGCCGCGGCGTCGGTGAGGAACCGCCGGAAGGCGGCGAGCAGGAGCTCCTCGCGGATCAGCCGGGCCGCGCCGAACGCCCCGATGAGGCCGAGGACGTTGTTGATGCCGAGGTAGTAGGCGAAGCGTTCGTCGGTGACGTCGTCGGCGACGAAGGTGTCGCTGGCGATGCCGATGCCCGGCAGTCGCCGGTCCAGCTCCGCGCGGCGGGAGGTGCGGAAGTAGTAGCCCTGGTTGTCGCGGTAGCGCCCGCCTACGGGCCAGCCGTCGGCGTCCAGGAGGACGAGGGTGTTCTGCTGGTGGGCCTCCAGGGCGACGCCGGCCGTCCCGTCGAGCCAGAGGACGGGACGGACGACGGCTTCGAGGTAGCGCAGGAACCACTCCGTGGCCACCGCGCCGGCCGGCCGCCCGGTGCGGGCGCTGAGCGCGCCGACGACGCTCTCCAGACGGGAGCGCATCGCGCCGTGGTCGGGCCAGGGGCGCGGCGCGGTGAGCCCGGCGATGCAGACGGCGTCGTCGGCGGCGTCGAAGGGCTGGTGGCGGACGACCACGTCCAGGCCCTGGACGGGGGTGCCGTCCGGTGCGTCGACGGCGAGGTAGGCGGGGTCGCGGACGATGTCGAAGCCGGGGGCGGTGGGGAAGGCGGCCTGCCACTGCGCGGCGAGTCCGGTGCGCAGCAGCCGGTGGACCTCGACGCCGCGCAGCAGTTCCTTGCGGAGGTTCTCCCGGCGGGAGTTGGTGATGCGCACGCCCAGGGAGAGCTTGAGCATCGCGGGCGCCCCGGGGCGGCAGACCGTGCGGACGGAGGAGGTGGGGTGCCAGTGGGGGCCGTGCGGGCCGAGGTCGTGCAGCAGTCCGGCGTCGCGCAGCGCGGCGACCTCCGGGCGGCTGGCGAGGTCCCGGGCCTGCCAGGGGTGGAGCGGCAGCGGCACGGCGCCCTCGGGCAACGGCAGTCCGTCGCCGGCCAGTTGGGCGGCGAGCTGCCCGGCGGGCACGGTGCGGCCGCGCTCGGTCCAGGCGGAGTCGGCGGCGACGGCGGAGGGGTCGACGGCCATCCAGTGGAGCGGGAAGGAGCCGCGGAGTTCGGGCGAATAGGCGCGGACCTCGGCGTCGGTGAGGCCCTCGCGGCTCTTGGGCGTGGGGTGCAGGGGGTGGCCCAGGAGGAGCGACTGCTCGGCGTCGAGGAAACGGGAGCCCGGGTCCTGCGCGGGGTGGGCACGCCGGTCGGCGATGAACAGGGCGGTGATGCGCACGGAGTTGGCGACCCGGCCGACCAGTTCGGCGCCGTCGCCGTCCGGGGCCTGCGGGCCGTCCGCTGCGGGCGGTTCGTCGCCGTCGGCGACCCGGTGTTCGCCGCCGTCCGAGGCCCGCCGGTCGCCGCCGTGCGCGGCCTCCCGGCGCAGCAGCGCGGCGAGGGTGACGGCGTCCAACGGGGCGGAGCCGGCCGGGGTGCCTTCGAGGGTGGGGGCGCCCAGGCGGTGCCAGCCGGTGGGTGACCAGTGCCGGACGGGGACGTGCAGGGCGGTGGCGCTGGCGTGCAGGGCCAGCCGCAGCCGACCGCCGGCGGGGCGGGGGGTGTCGTGCTCGCGGATCCAGCAGCGCAGGAGGTTCTCGATGCCGGCGGCGTCGGCGGCGACGGCCGGGTCCGGGTGGTCGAGGGGGTCGGCGTCGGGGTGGCGCACGGGGCCGTGGGCGCCGCGGTGGCCGGCGGCCGGGGTCTGTTGGTGGCAGGTGTCGTCGCCGGGGCGGCGCTGTTGGCGGGGGACGGCCGGTTCGACGAGGCCGGCGCCCGGTGGGTGGGCGGGGAACCGCTCGGCGGCCTGGATGCCGTCGTGGCCAGGGCGTTCGTTCATGCGGGGGTGCCTCGCAGGGTGGTGGGGGGTGAGCCCGGGGGCCCGGGGGTGGCGCGGACGGCCGCCGCGATGGCGTCGGCGAGCCGGTCGAGGACCGCGTCCGCCTGTTCGTCGGTGAGGGTCAGGGGTGGCAGCAGGCGGACGACGGCGGAGTGCCGGCCGCCGAGTTCGACGATCAGGCCGCGTTCCAGGCACGCCTGTTGGACGGCGGCGGCGAGCGCCGGGGCGGCGGGGCGGGCGCCGAGCGGATCGGCGTCGGCGTCCCGGTCGACGAGTTCGACGCCGAGCATCAGGCCGCTGCCGCGGACGTCGCCGATGCAGTCGTGGGCGGCGGCGACTTCGCGGAGCCGGGCGAGCATCGTGGCGCCGAGCTCGGCGGCGCGGGTGGCCAGGCCGTTGCGGCGGACGTAGGCGAGGGTGGCGGTGCCGGCGGCCATGGCGAGTTGGTTGCCGCGGAAGGTGCCGGCGTGCGCGCCGGGGCGCCAGGCGTCCAGTTCCTCGCGGTAGACGATGACCGCGAGCGGCAGGCTGCCGCCGATCGCCTTGGACAGCACGAGCACGTCGGGCACGATGCCGCTCTGTTCGACGGCCCAGAAGGTGCCGGTGCGGCCGACGCCGGTCTGGACCTCGTCGACGATCAGGGGGATGTCGCGGGCGGCGGTGATCTCCCGCATCCGGCGCAGCCAGCCGGCCGGGGCGGGGATCACGCCGCCCTCGCCCTGGACCGGTTCGAGGATCATCCCGGCGGGCCGGGGCACCCCGCCCTTGGGGTCGTCGAGGAGGTTCTCGGTCCAGCGGGCGGAGAGTTCGGCGCCGCGCTCGCCGCCGGTCCCGAACGGGCAGCGGTAGGCGTAGGGGTAGGGAAGCCGGGTCACTCCGGGGTGCCGGGCCCCGCCGGAGGCGGCCAGGGCGCCGGCGGTCATGCCGTGGTAGGCGCCGGAGAAGGCCGCGAGTCCCTGGCGGCCGGTGGCGGTGCGGACGAGGGTGAGGGCGGCCTCGACGGCGTCGGTACCGGCCGGGCCGCAGAACTGGATCCGCCCCTTTTCGGCCAACTCCCCGGGCAGAGTGGCGAACAGCTCCGTGGTGAAGGCGTCCTTGACCGGGGTCGCCAGGTCGAGGACGTGCAGCGGCGCGCCGGAGTCGAGGACGGCGCGGATCGCCTCCAGGACCACGGGGTGGTTGTGGCCGAGCGCCAACGTGCCGGCCCCGGAGAGGCAGTCGAGGTAGCGCCGGCCGTCGGCGCCCTCGATGGTCAGCCCGCGGGCGCGCACCGGGACGATCGGGAGCGAGCGCGCGTACGTGCGGGCGGCGGACTCACGCAGGGCCTGGCGGCGCAGGATCCCCTCGTGGGCCGACGGTGCGGCCGCCGGCCCGATTTCGGTCAACGCCACGGCAGTTGTGTCCTCCCGGCTGGTGAACTGCTGGATACCGCGCGGCCAACGGGCAGCCCGGCCGTCCCCCGTACGTACCAACGACGGCACCGGCGTGGGAACACGGGACGGCGTCAAGATCCTTGACGGCGGGAACCGGGGCCCCGGGTACCGTCGTCCCCCCGGTCACCGGCATAGTGGGGGGGCTGCACCCGGATCTTGCGGTTCATGACAAATCCCGCGACGGGGGCTCCGCTCCTGAGCCGGACCGGCTCAATCCGTTTGACACAGGGGGAGATTCCGCCCATGCGATCGATACGCCCGCCCGCCGCCCCTCACCGCCCCGGGAGGAGGGCGCTGCGCGCCCGCAGGTCCCCCGTCCTGGCCGCCGCCGCCCTCACCGCCGTCGTGGCGCTGACCGCGACCGGCTGCGGGCCGTCGGGCGACAACGCGGACGCCAAGCCCAGCGAGTCCGCCCAGGACACCTCGGGCGGGGGTGCGATCAAGATCCCCAAGGACCTCCAGGACAAGCTCAAGCAGCACGGCGTCGACCTGGACAAGTGGAAGAACGGGGAGTGGAAGAACTGGGACAAGGACAAGTGGCTCCGGGAGGCCGGGGAGTTCATCAACCCGATCATCAAGAACTTCTGGAACCCGGACAAGATCGACAAGGTCAAGCCGCCCCAGGACCCCAGCAAGCCCTCTGACATCGCCGAGGACCAGGGCAAGACCGACCCGGAGCCGGCGGCGGTCACCGCGCAGCCGGTGAAGACGCCCTACACCTCCACCGCGCCGGGCGTCGGCCTGCTGCTCTTCAGCACGCCGCAGGGCGAGTCCCGTTGCTCCGCCACCGTGGTCAAGGACCCGGCGCACCCGGGCAAGTCCAACCTCGTGTGGACCGCCGCGCACTGCGTGCACGCCGGCAAGAACGGCGGTTGGTACCGGAACATGATGTTCGTCCCGAACTTCAACCGGACCGGGGTGCCGGCCACCCAGATGAAGACCACCCCGTTCGAGGACCGGGTCCCGTCGGGCAAGTGGTGGGCGGACGACATGTCGACGTCCAAGGAGTGGATCAAGGACGGCGGCGCCGTGCCGGGCGTCCCGATGGCCCCGTACGACTTCGCGCTGATGCACGTGAAGCCGGAGGAGAACACCGGCGGCAAGTCGCTGGAGGAGATGGCCGGTGGCGCCTACGCCGTCGACTTCAACGCCCCGGCGATGTCGAAGATCCCGAGCCTGACGGCGCAGGGTTACCCGGCCGAGCCGCCGTTCGACGGCGCGGTGCAGCAGTCCTGCACCGACAAGCCGACCCGGCTGTCGCTGGACGCCAAGAAGCCGACCATGTACCGCATCGGCTGCACCATGACCGGCGGTTCGTCGGGTGGCCCCTGGTTCATCAAGGGTTCGGACGGCAAGCCGGTGCTGGTCTCCAACATGTCGATGGGGCCGCGCCCGGCCCGTTGGTCGGCCGGCCCGCACCTGGGCGCCGAGGCCAAGTCCCTCTTCGACGCGATGAGCAAGAAGTGGGCGAACCAGCAGTAGCGGTGTGAGCGGGCGGCGTCGACGGCGCCGCTCGCTCGCGTACGCACAAGGGTGAGGGCCCGCCCCCGGTCTCCCGGGGGCGGGCCCTCACCCTTGTGCGTACGCGAGCGAGCGTCCGCCCGGACCGTCAGGCGGCCTGGACGAACGGCTGGAACTCGGCGGCCAGTTCCTCGTGGACCCGGGCCTTGAGCACGGTGCCGTCGGCGGTGTGCTCCTCGGAGATGACCTCACCCTCGGCGTGCGCCCGCGAGACCAGGGCGCCCTGGGTGTAGGGCACCAGCACCTCGATCTCGACCTGCGGACGCGGGAGTTCCGCGTCGAGCAGGTCGCGCAGTTCGGCGATGCCCTTGCCCGTACGGGCGGAGACCACCAGGGCGCGCTTCTCCTGGCGCAGCAGCCGCTGGAGCGTCAACGGGTCGGCCGCGTCGGCCTTGTTGACGATGACGATCTCGGGCACATCGGTGGCGCCGACGTCGCGGATCACCTCGCGGACCGCCGCCAGCTGCTCCTCCGGCACCGGGTGCGAGCCGTCGACGACGTGCAGGATCAGGTCGGCGTCGGCGACCTCCTCCATCGTGGAGCGGAACGCCTCGACGAGGTGGTGCGGCAGGTGACGGACGAAGCCGACGGTGTCGGCGAGGGTGTAGAGCCGTCCGCTGGGGGTCTCGGCCCGCCGGACCGTCGGATCCAGGGTGGCGAACAGGGCGTTCTCCACCAGGACGCCGGCGCCGGTGAGGCGGTTCAGCAGCGAGGACTTGCCGGCGTTGGTGTAGCCGGCGATGGCGACCGAGGGGACCTTGTTGCGCCGGCGCTCCTGGCGCTTGACGTCCCGGCCGGTCTTCATCTCCGCGATCTCCCGGCGCATCTTCGCCATCTTCTCGCGGATCCGCCGCCGGTCCGTCTCGATCTTGGTCTCACCGGGACCACGGGTGGCCATGCCGCCGCCGGCCGAGCCGGAGCCACCGCCACCCATCTGACGGGACAGCGACTGACCCCAACCGCGGAGCCTGGGGAGCATGTACTGCATCTGTGCCAGCGAGACCTGTGCCTTGCCCTCCCGGGACTTGGCGTGCTGGGCGAAGATGTCGAGGATCAGGGCGGTCCGGTCGACCACCTTGACCTTGACGACGTCCTCAAGGTGGATCAACTGGCCCGGCGAGAGCTCACCGTCGCAGACCACGGTGTCCGCCCCGGACTCCAGCACGATGTCGCGCAGCTCCAGGGCCTTGCCGGAACCGATGTAGGTGGCCGGGTCGGGCTTGTCGCGGCGCTGGACGAGGCCGTCGAGCACCAGGGCGCCGGCGGTCTCGGCCAGCGCGGCCAGCTCGGCGAGGGAGTTCTCCGCGTCCTGCACCGTCCCGGACGTCCAGACGCCGACCAGCACCACGCGCTCCAGGCGCAGCTGCCGGTACTCGACCTCGGTGACGTCCTCAAGCTCGGTGGAGAGCCCGGCGACGCGGCGGAGTGCCGCGCGTTCGGAGCGGTCGTACTGGTCGCCGTCGCGCTCCCCGTCGATCTCGTGGCTCCAGGCGACGTCCTCTTCCATCAGGGCGTCGGCCCGAAGGCTCTCGGGGAGGCGCTGCCGGTCCTGCGGAAGGGAAGAAGAGGAGGTCATTTGATCCTTCGCGTCGTAGGGCGCCCCGGGGACCGGTCGGTCCCGCCGGGGCTGGCGGTGGCTGTGCCGTTCGCTTTGGTCAACGTCCGGGCCGTCCCGGAGATTCCCGGGGCCGGCCGTCGTCGACCCGTTGATGGTCGCACGGCCGGGAGACGGGCGTCACGCGGGTTTCCGGGTGGTTCCCCCGCGAACGGAAACCACGGGTTTTCGCCCCCGGGCCGCCCGTTCCCGGCCGGCGGTCACCGCTTGTGGAGGTGTGGTGCACCGGGTGTGCCCGGGGCTCGCCCTCCCCTGGTGTGCGCGGACTTGCCGTTCGCCGGCGTCCGCCCCGGTGTCCCGGCCCTCCCGTTCACCGGGGCCTTCTGGGTCGCCGCCTGGGGCTTCCAGTCGGGATGGCCGGGCATCGGCGGGGTCTTGGCGCCGTAGAGCCAGTCCCAGAAGAAGCCGGAGAGGTTGTGGCCGTAAACCTCGGAGGCGAGGTTGATGAAGTCGGCGGTGCCGGCCACCCCGTCGCGGTGCTTGGCCACCCACTCCCGCTCCAGGCGGTCGAAGCCGGCCTGGCCCATCTTGTCCCGCAGGGCGTACAGCACCAGGGCGCTGCCGTCGTAGATCATCGGGCGGAAGATGCCGATCTTGCGGCCCTGGTCGGGGACCTTGGGCAGGGCCGGCGGGCCGGCCTCCGCCCGCCACCCGTCGGACATCTGGTAGGCGTGGCGCATCCTGGCCTCCATGGAGACGCGGGCGCCGCCCTTCTCCTGGGCGTAGAGGGCCTCGTACCAGGTGGCGTGGGCCTCGTTGAGCCAGACGTCGGACCAGCGGCGGGGGCTGACGCTGTCGCCGAACCACTGGTGGGACAGCTCGTGCACCATCACCGACTCCACGTACCAGTCAGGCAGTTGGGCGATGCCGAACAGTCGCTTCTCGAAGAGCGAGAGGGTCTGGGTCTCCAACTCGAAGCCGGTGCTGGCGTCGGCGATCAGCACCCCGTACGTCTCGAACGGGAACGGCCCGACCTTCCGCTCCATCCAGGCCACCTGCTCCGGCGTCTTGGCGAGCCAACGGGCGAGCGGGCCCCGGTCGCCGGCGGCGACGACGTCGCGCAGCGGCAGCCCGTGCGGCCCGCGGTGCGACAGCACGACGGACCGCCCGATGGAGACCTGGGCGAGTTCGGTGGCCATGGGGTGGGCGGTGCGGTACGACCAGGTGCGGCGCGGGCCGCGGGTGCCCTCCCCGACGGGCAGCCCGTTGGCGACCGCCGTCAGGCCGCGCGGCGCGGTGATGTGGAAGGTGAAGTACGCCTTGTCGGAGGGGTGGTCGTTGCAGGGGAACACCCGGTGCGCGGCATCGGCCTGATTGGCCATCGCCAGCCCGTCCTTGGTGCGGATCCAGCCGCCGTTGCCCTTGCCCCGCGGGTCGCTGGTGTGGTGGACGACGACCCGCAACTGCTGGCCGGGGGAGACGTGCGCGGTCGGGGTGAGCACCAGGTGCTCACCGGCCTGCTCGTACCGGGCGGGCAGGCCGTTGACGAGGACGGAACTCACCGAGCCGGCGGCGAAGTCGAGGTTGACGTGGTCGAGGTTGGCGGCGGCCCGGGCGTTGATGACGGTGACCGCGTCCAGCGGCCGGTCGTTGTGGCCCGAGTAGTCCATGGAGATGTCGTACGAGGTGACGTGGTAGCCGGGGTCGCCGAGCGTCGGGAAGAGGCGGTCGCCGATGCCCTCCGGCTCGGGAGGCGGCGGGGCCGCGGCGAGCGTGGCGGCGATCGCGAGGCCGAGGGCGGCGGCCCGGCGGGGGGTCCGGCCGCGGTGCGGGCGGGCCCGCCCGGACGCGGAACGGCCGGCGGTGCGGTGGGGGGCGGGCCCGTCGGGCTCGCGGGAGGGACGGCGCAAGGGAACGGACATGGGCTACCGCTATCAGCGCGGCCCGCCCGCGGGTGGACGGCACGGCAGGACGGCACCCGAACGAGCGGCACGTGCGCCATCCGGCTTGCGCCCGTGCGCCCGATCTGTCCCCGGGTGCGCGGTGCCCTTCGAGCGGCCCCTAGGAGCGCACGGTCGTGGCGGCCCGGACCACGTCGAAGACGCCGGGCACCTGGCGCATCGCGCGCATCAGGGAGGGCAGTCCGTCGGCGTGCGGCAGGTGAAGGGTGTAGGTGTGCCGGACCAGTTGCTCGTGCGGGGGCTCCACGGCGGCGGAGACCACGGCGACGCCCTGCGCGGCGATCGCCTCGGTGAGGTCGGGCAGCAGGTGCGGCCGGCTGAACGCCTCGGCCAGCAGCGTCACCCGACAACCGGGGCCGCCCTTGCCGGCACCCCGCCAGCGCACCCCGACCGGCTGCCGCCCCATCGCCGCCATCCGGGCCACCGCCGGACACAGGGCGCGGTGCACGGTGACCGTGCCGCCGCGGACCGCGAAGCCGGTGACGGTGTCCGGTGGCACCGGGGTGCAGCAGCCGGCCAACCGGACGGTGGCGCCGGGCAGATCGGCCACCGCGAGGCCCGAGGCGGCCGGTGCGCGCTCCGGGCCGGCGGGACGGTGGCCGGGAGAGCGGCGGCGTTCGCTGCGACGGCCGGCGGGCGCGACGGCCGGCTCACCACCGGGGCCCTCGGGCCGGGCCAGCCAGCGGGCGATGGCGAGCCGGGCGGCCGGCGTGCGGGCGTGGTCGAGCCACTCCGGCGAGGGGCCGGCGGAGTCCTGGGCCATCAGCAGGTGGAGGCCATCGCCGTCGTGCAGGACCGTGCCGAGGGTGGCGAGGCGGCCGTTGACCCGGGCGCCGATGCAGCCGTGCGCGGCCTCGCCGTACCGGGCGTAGGCGGCGTCCACGCAACTCGCCCCGGCAGGCAGCCCGATGGGGGTGCCGGGGCCGTCCGCGGCGGCGTCGGTGCAGAAGACGGCGATCTCTCCTTCCTGGGCGAGATCGTCGCGGAGCGAGGTCCAGAAGGTGTCCGGGTCCGGGGTGGTGCGCTGCCAGTCCAGGAGCCGGTCGAGCCAGCCGGGGCGGGTTGGGTCGGCCCGCTCGCCCTCGGGGGCGTCCGCGCCGTCGGTGGGGGCGTACGGGTTGCCCAGGGCGATCACGCCGGCCTCGGCGACCCGGTGCATCCGGTGGGTGCGGATCAGCGTCTCGGCGACATCGCCGCCGGTGCCGGTGATGGCGGTGTGCAGCGACTGGTAGAGGTTGAACTTGGGGGTGGCGATGAAGTCCTTGAACTCCGAGACCACCGGGGTGAAGCAGGTGTGCAACTCCCCCAGGACGGCATAGCAGTCGGCGTCCTCGGTCACCAGGACCAGCAGCCGACCGAGGTCCGCGCCGGTGAGCCGGCCGCGCGCCAGCAGGACCCGGTGCACGGAGACGAAGTGCCGCGGCCGGACGAGGACTTGGGCGTCGATGCCGGCGTCGGCCAGCACCGCCCGGGCCCGGCCGGCGATCGTGGCGAGCGGGTCGGGGCGGCCGGCGTAGGACGCCACCAACTGCTGGGTCTCGGCGTACTCCTCGGGGTGCAGCACCGCGAAGACCAGGTCCTCCAACTCGGTCTTGAGCGCCTGGACGCCCAGGCGTTCGGCGAGCGGGATGAGCACGTCGCGGGTGACGCCGGCGATCCGGGCCTGCTTCTCCGGGCGCATCACGCCGAGGGTGCGCATGTTGTGCAGCCGGTCGGCCAGTTTGATGGACATCACCCGCACGTCGTTGCCGGTGGCGACGAGCATCTTGCGGAAGGTCTCGGGTTCGGCGGCCGTGCCGTAGTCGACCTTCTCCAGTTTGGTGACGCCGTCGACCAGGTAGCAGACCTCGGCGCCGAACTCCGCCCGCACCTGATCGAGCGTCATCTCGGTGTCCTCGACGGTGTCGTGGAGCAGCGAGGCGGTCAACGTCGTGGTCTCCGCGCCCAGTTCGGCGAGGATCAGGGTGACCGCGAGCGGGTGGGTGATGTACGGCTCCCCGCTCTTGCGCAACTGGCCGCGGTGCGAGGTCTCGGCGCGCTGGTACGCCCTGCTGAGGGTGTCCAAGTCGGCGTCGGGATGGTGGTGGCGGTGCACCTTGGCGACGTGTTCCAGGGCGTCGGGGAGTCCGTCGCGCGGAGGCGGGCCGAGCAGTGCGGCGCGGCCGATGCGGCGCAGCCCCCGGAGCGCCGGCCGGGGGCCGCCGCGCCAACGGCCGGCTGTTTCCGGGTTACCAGGGTTCGTGGCCTCTGCGCTCATGGGCACCTCCGGCGGCGTCGACCGGCGGTGGGGCGTCGTCAGTTCGTGCGCCTGGGCCGGTGCTTGATGCTACCGAGCCCATCACGCAGCGCTGTCCGCCTCTCGCTCAGCGTGAATCGGACCACCCCTTCGAGGGAAGTTTCTGGCCGGAATCGTTTCTTCTCGCCGAAACCGCTTCCCCTGGCCGAGGGGCGTGCTCCGGCGCCCCCGGCCGCCCCCGTCAGCCGGCGAGCGCGCCGGTCAGCCACTCCGGCGCGAAGGTGCCCTCGGCGACGATCACGGCCGGGCCGGTCATCTCGACCGTGCCGTCCGGCAGCTCGGTGATGGTCAGCGCGCCGCCCAGCACGTCGACGGTGTACGTCACCGGGGTGCCGGTCGCGGCCGGGTCCAGGCCGTCCCGGCGGGCGGTGGCGACGGCCACCGCGCAGGCGCCGGTGCCACAGGACCGGGTCTCGCCGGAGCCGCGCTCGTGCACCCGCATCGCCACGTGACGCGGGCCGCGGTCCACGACGAACTCGATGTTGACGCCCTCCGGATACACCTCGGCCGGGCCGAACTGCGGCTGCTCGCGCAGCTCCCCGGCGTGCGCCAGGTCCTCGACGAACGCGACGGCGTGCGGATTGCCCATGTTGACGTTGCGGGCCGGCCAAGTGCGGCCGTCGACCTCGACCACCACGCCCTCCTCGGGCAGCGCGGCGCGCCCCATGGAGACCGTGACGTCACCGGACTTGGCGAGGTGGACCCGGCGCACTCCGGCGCGGGTGGCGATCGCCAGATCGCCGGCCTCGACCAGGCCGGCGTGCAGGAGGTACCGGGCGAAGACCCGGACACCGTTGCCGCACATCTCGGCGATCGAGCCGTCGCCGTTGCGGTAGTCCATGAACCACTCGGCCTCGTCGGCCATCGCCCGGGCCTCGGGATGCGCGGCCGATCGCACGACGCGCAGCAGGCCGTCGCCACCCACTCCGGCGCGGCGGTCGCAGATCCTCGCGACGGCGGTCGCGGGGACGTCGAGCCGGCCGTCGGGATCCGGGACGATCACGAAGTCGTTCTCGGTGCCGTGGCCCTTGAGGAAGGCGATGCGCTGGGTGCTGGTCACTCCTGAATCCTACGGGGAGGACGCGGCACCGGCCGGACGGGGCGCGGGCCTGTGGACAACGGGCCTCAGCGGAGGCGGGCGACCCGCCAGATGGCCAGCGCGGCGAGCACGGCGACCACGGTGGCGTAGAGCAGCACCACCCGCCAGTTGGCGCGGCGCCCGGAGCCGCGGACCGGGAGGCCGGGCCAGGTGTGACCGACCCGGCGGGCGGCCATCATGCCGGTGCCCGCGGCGCAGCAGCACAGCAGCAGGCCGAGCATCGCGATCACCGCGCCGCCGTCGCCGCCGAGCTCGAAGGCCAGCGGGAAGGCGAACATCAGCGAGCCGAGGGCGGCCAGCGCCACGATCGGGGCGAGCTGCCACCAGCGCAGCCGCCGGGGCGGGCGCAGATCGCGGAAGGACTCCCCGCCCTCGGGAGCCGGGGCCGGCTCCGCGTCGGGGCCGTCGGAGGCGTCGAGGGTGGCCGGGTGGCCGTCCGCGATGCCGTCATCGGGGGCGTCGGAGCGGTCGTGCGGCGGCTGGTGGGTGTCGTGGACCGCCCGGTCGCCCTCGGGCGGCGGTGCCGCACCGGTGCCGTCCCGGTCCGACTGTTGGGCTCTGTTGCGAGGGCTGGCCTCCATTGCCACGCGCCCTCCCCACTGCCAGATTGCACGCCTCGATCGATGGTCGATGATGACACGGCCTCAGGGGCCCGGATGACGGCCGGAGCGTCCCGATGCCATGACGTGATCAGGCTGTGACCGGTCGTTCGAGCAACGCCAGTGCCAGGGCCGGGAGCTCGGCCCGGCGGTCCGCCGCGCCACTCAGCCAGTGCACCCGCGGGTCCCGGCGGAACCAGGAGTCCTGGCGGCGCGCGAAGCGCTTGGTGGCGCGCACCGTCTCGTCCCGCGCCTGCTGCTCGGTGCACTCCCCGGCCAGGTGGGCGAGCACCTGCTGGTAGCCCAGCGCCCGGGAGGCGGTGCGGCCCTCGCGCAGCCCCTCGCCCTCCAACCGGCGCACCTCGTCGACCAGTCCGGCCTCCCACATCCGGTCGACCCGGGTCGCGATCCGCTCGTCGAGCTCGGGGCGTTCGACGTCCACGCCGATCTGGAGGGTGTCGTAAATGGCTTCGTGGCCAGGGAGGTTGGCGGTGAACGGGCGGCCGGTGATCTCGATGACCTCCAGGGCGCGCACGATCCGGCGGCCGTTGCTGGCCAGGATGGCGCGCGCGGCCTCAGGGTCGGCGGCGGTGAGCCGGGCGTGCAGCGCGCCGCTGCCCAGCTCGGCGAGTTCGGCCTCCAGACGGGCGCGGATGGCGGGGTCGGTGCCGGGGAATTCCAGGGCGTCCAGGGCGCCGCGTACGTAGAGGCCGGAGCCGCCGACCAGGACCGGGGTGCGGCCCTCGGCCAGCAGCCGGTCGATCTCGGCGCGGGCCAGCCGCTGGTACTCGGCGACGTTGGCCGCGCGGGTGACGTCCCAGATGTCCAGGAGGTGGTGCGGGACGCCCTGCCGCTCCTCAAGGGTGAGCTTGGCAGTGCCGATGTCCATGCCCCGGTAGAGCTGCATCGAGTCGGCGTTGATGACCTCGCCGCCCAGGTGTTGGGCGAGCGCGACGCCCAGGTCGGACTTTCCGGCCGCGGTGGGGCCGACGACGGCGATGACCCGCGGTGCGGGGGCGACGGTGTTCACCCCGTCAGTCTCGCAAACCTCATGGGGTCATCTCGAACGAGCGACGTGACGGCGCTCCTGCGGTCTCGTTGCCAGATGACGAGATCCCGAACGCCGGTGCGCTGCCGGGGCCCGTCGGGCGGCGCAAGCGGACGCTCCGGGCGACGAGGGATTTCCCCCACACGAGGAGCGTAGGAGCAGTTATGGGCGTGTTTTCGCGGTTCCGCCGGCGCAAGGACGACGCGGTGCAGGAGAGCGCCGCGGCGGCGGAAACGGGGGCGCAGGCCGCGGCGGAGGCGGCACCGGGGACGGACGACGCGGTCGCCCCGGAGGCGTCCGGGCCGGCGGCGCCGACCCCGTCGGAGCCGGGAGCGCAGGCGGCGGAGGACGGCACACCGGACGACGCCCGGGACGGAGCGCAGGATCGGGTCGGAGAGCCGGCGACCGGCTCGGACGCGGGCGCGGAGCCGAATACGCCGGCGGATGCGCCGGCGGGCGAGGCGACGGACTCGGAAGCAGGGGCGGCCGAGGCCGGTGCGGAGGTCCAGCCTGAGGCCCCGGTGGACGAGGAGCCGGTGGAGGCCGCGGCGCCGGACGAGGCCGCGCAGGACGCCGTCGATGCGGCGGGGGACGGGGCGGCGCCGGAGCCCGTCGCGGCGGTCGTCGCGGAGGGCGGGGCCGGGATCCCGCGGCAGCAGTCGGGGCGGGCCGCTGCGGACCGCCCGGCCGGCGAGGGCACGCGGCAGTAGCCGCCCGCGGCCGGGTGCGGCCGGGCCGCGTGCCCGGCCGCGCCGCCGGCTACGACCAGGCGGCCACGACGTACCCGACGCCGTACGGGGCCTCCTCGCGCAGCAGTTGGCCGCGCAGCCCGGCGCCCTCGGCGGCGCCCGCGAGGACCTGCCAGCAGGACCGCCCGGAGACCAGGAGGTCGGCGGCGAGATCGGCGTCCAGGGCGGCCAGCGCCCCGGTGTCTGCGGCGCCCAGCGCGCGGGCCGCGGCGGTGTCGAACGGTTCGGCCCGCTCGTCGAGGTAGCCGGGCGCCTTGACCGAGCGGCGCGCGCTGCCGTCGCCGAGCACCAGCAGCGCCACCCGGGACGCGGAGTCGGCGAGCTCCCGGCCCCGCGGCAGGCAGCGGTCGAGCGGCAGCCGCTCGGCCACCCCCAGCCCCTCCAGGGGCGCATCGGCCCATGCTGTACGGGACAGCAGCCAGGCACCGACGGCCAGTGAGGGCGGCAACTGCCGTCCGTCAGCCGGTAGTTGCGCCCCGGCGGCCCCCAGCGTCACGTCGAGGTCCACCCCGAAACCGCGGAACGAACCGGGGGCGCCCTGCGGATACCGCCCCGCGTCGGCCTCGTCGGTAACCGGGCCGAGCACCACCAGCCGGTCGGGGCGGGCCGCGGCGAGCACCCCTACGGCGTCCACACAGGCGGCCCGCAACGGGTCGAGCTCCGGTGCGGCGCCCGCGGCGACCTCGGGGACGAGCAGCGGCGGACAGGGGCAGAGAGCGGCGGCTACGAGCATGCACGCAGCGTAACGCCAGGCTCCCCGCGCCCGTCCACGAGTTGGTGGGGGCGGTCGAGATCAGTCGCAGCCGCAGCCCGGCGCGGCGGCCGGCAGCGGCTCGGGGGCACCGATCTTCGGCAGACCGAGCATCACCCCGGCCGGCTTGGCCGCCTCCGCCGCGTTGCGCCTCTCCCAGGCGTCGCCGGCGCGGGTGCGGCGGACATCCAGGACGGGGCCCTCGGCCAGGAGGTGGTGCGGGGCGGCGTAGGTGACCTCGACGGTGACCACGTCACCGGGGCGCACCGGCTGGTCCGGCTTGCTGAAGTGGACCAGGCGGTTGTCGGGCGCGCGGCCGGAGAGCCGCTGGGTGGCGCCGTCCTTGCGTCCCTCGCCCTCCGCGACCATCAGCTCCAGGGTGCGGCCGACCTGCTTCTTGTTCTCCTCCCAGGAGATCTCCTCCTGGAGGGCGACCAGGCGCTCGTAGCGGGCCTGCACGACCTCCTTGGGGATCTGGCCGTCCATCTCGGCGGCCGGGGTGCCGGGCCGCTTGGAGTACTGGAAGGTGAACGCCTGGGAGAACCGGGCCTCGCGGACGACGTGCATGGTCTGCTCGAAGTCCTCCTCGGTCTCGCCGGGGAAGCCCACGATGATGTCGGTGGTGATGGCCGCGTGCGGGATGGCGGCGCGCACCTTCTCGATGATGCCGAGGTAGCGCTCCTGGCGGTACGAGCGGCGCATCGCCTTCAGGACGGTGTCCGAGCCCGACTGGAGCGGCATGTGGAGCTGCGGCATCGCGTTGGGCGTCTCGGCCATCGCCGCGATCACGTCGTCGGTGAAGTCGCGCGGGTGCGGGGAGGTGAAGCGGACCCGCTCCAGCCCCTCGATCGAGCCGCAGGCCCGCAGCAGCTTGCTGAACGCCTCGCGGTCGCCGATGTCGGAGCCGTAGGCGTTGACGTTCTGGCCGAGCAGGGTGATCTCGGAGACGCCCTCGGCGACCAGCGCCTCGACCTCGGCGAGGATGTCGCCGGGCCGGCGGTCCTTCTCCTTGCCGCGCAGGGCCGGGACGATGCAGAAGGTGCAGGTGTTGTTGCAGCCGACCGAGATGGAGACCCAGGCCGCGTAGGCGCTCTCCCGGCGGGTCGGCAGCGTGGACGGGAACGCCTCCAGCGAGTCGGCGATCTCGACCTGCGCCTCCTCCTGGACGCGGGCGCGCTCCAGGAGGACGGGCAGCTTTCCGATGTTGTGCGTGCCGAAGACGACGTCCACCCAGGGCGCCTTCTTCACGATGGTGTCGCGGTCCTTCTGGGCCAGACAGCCGCCGACCGCGATCTGCATACCGGGCCGCCGGGCCTTGACCGGCGCGAGCCGGCCGAGGTTGCCGTACAGCCGGTTGTCGGCGTTCTCGCGCACCGCGCAGGTGTTGAAGACGACGACGTCGGCCTCGCCCTCGCCGGTGCCCTCAGGGGCCCGTACGTAGCCCGCGCCCTCCAACAACCCCGAGAGCCGCTCGGAGTCATGGACGTTCATCTGGCACCCGTAGGTGCGCACCTCGTACGTTTTCACTTCCGCCACTGCTCCGCCGGCCACGTCGTTACCGCTCACCCGTCCAGGGTACGGGCTCCCGGCGGGGCCTTCGGCGGCCGTGCGCGCGGGGCGGTGCCGCGGGGCCGGCGGGACGGCGTTACGCGGCGGCGAAGCGGGCCCGCGGCGCGCCGCGGAGCCGGCCGGGCGGGAGCTTCCGTCCGAACGCGACCAGCAGCAGGTCCTGGGCGCTGCCGCGGAGCGGGTCGCCGGTGCCGTAGGACCAGTCGAGGTCGTCGGCGTGCAGCGCCACCCCGTCGAGGTCGACGCCGAAGAACTTCATGCCGCGCGGGGTGAGGCCGTCCAGGAGGACCCGTAGCCGGTCCTCGGGGACGCGGCGGTCCAGGCCGAGCGGGACGGCGATGTCCAGGCCGTGCAGGACGTCGTGGCCCAGGGCCGCCGTGAAGCCGCCGACCGGCGGGGTCCAGGGATGGTGCGCGTGGTCCCGGAGGGCGGCGGCGAGGGCGGCCGGTGGGAGGGCCGCGGCGTCCTTACGGGCGAGCCGGTCGGTCATCCGGTGCAGGCCCCGGGCCCTGACCACCTCGGCGACGACCCGGGGGAACGGGTAGCGGAAACCCATGGACATGTGGGCGGCGACCTCCCGCACCCGCCAGCCCGTACACAGCGTGAGCGCGTCCCACTGCTCGGGCGCGAGGGCGTCCAACAGGTGGGCCAGCTCGCGTCGTTCGGCGGCGATCGCGGCGCGGATGTCCATGGTTCCTCCCCGTCTACGGTCCGGCCCGGTGGGCGGGTGGGCCGGCAGGTCTCCAGGATCTTGCCGGCTACCGCCATAAGTCCAAGAGCCTGTTCTTCTCGCCCCTAGAACTTGTGGTGATGGAGCTGCAGAATGCGTGGTCATGGAGCTTCGGCAGTTGCAGTACTTCGTCGCGGTGGCGGAGGAGGCCAGCTTCACCCGGGCCGCGGCCCGTCTCCACCTGGCGCAGCCGGGGATCAGCGCGCAGGTCCGGCAGCTCGAACGGGAGCTGGGGCAGTCCCTGTTGGACCGCTCGGGACGGTCGGTGACGCTGACCGAGGTGGGCGCGGCCGTGCTCCCGTATGCCCGGGCCGCGCTGGCCGCCGTCGAGGGGGCGCGGCAGACGGTGGCGGAGTTCACCGGGCTGCTGCGCGGCCAGGTCACCCTCGGGCTGGTGTCGGGGGCCGCGCCGGCGCGGGAGGCGGAGGTGGCGTCCCTGTTGGCGGACTTCCACGACGTGCATCCCCAGGTGGACGTCGCGCTCGCCGCGGACAACTCGGAGCGGATGCTCGCGGCGCTCCAACGGGGCGAGTTGGACGTGGCGTTGCTGGGGACCGTCGACGCGGAGCCGCCGGCGGGGCTGTCGTTCCAGATCGTGGCCGACGAGCCGCTGGTGGCGGCGGTCGTCCCGGGCAGCCCACTGCTGGCGGTCGCGGACGACGGGCGGATCCCGCTGACGGCGCTGCGCGACCACCCCCTGATCAGCCTGCCGCGCGGCACCGGGATCCGCGGGGTGCTGGAACGCGCCTGCGCCGACGCCGGGTTCCGACCGCGGATCGCCTTCGAGGCGGCCGGGCCACAACTGCTGGTCGGGCTCGCGGCCCGCGGTCTGGGCGTGGCGGTGGTCCCGGAGTCCGCCGCGGCGGGGGAACCCGGGCTGCGGACGCTGTCCTTCCGTGGGGCGCGGCCGCGTGGCCGGATCGCGCTGGCCTGGCGGGCGGACGGACCACCAGGGCCGGCGGCCCGGGCACTACTGGAGCGACTGCGGACGGCCTTGGGAACAACGGGCGGGAGGGGTGTCTGGACGGAGGCGAAGACGTAACGTTTCACCCCCTCCCGCAGGCGCGTCGCGACTGGCAGGATCTCGCCCATGGCAACGCTCCCCCGACCCGGCTGCCGCCGGGCGCTGACCGCTGCGACCGCGGCGCTGGCCCTCCTGGGGCTGGTGCTGTGGTTCGTGCAGCCGGGCCGGCCGCCCGCGCCCCGGGGACGGGTGACGATGGCCACCGGCCTCCCGACCGGGGTGTACGCGCGGTACGGGGAACTCCTCAAGGACGACCTCGCACGCGATCTGCCGGGGGTCGACGTGCGGCTGCAACGCAGCGAGGGCTCGCTGGACAACCTCCGCCAACTGGCCAGCGGGCGGGCCTCGTTCACCATAGCCACGGCGGATGCGGTGGCCGCCTACCAGGACCGGCGCGAGCCCGGCGCGGACCGGCTGCGGGCCTGCGCCCGGCTCTACGACGACTACATGCAGTTGGTGGTGCCCCGGGGCTCGGCGGTGCGCTCGGCCGCCGATCTGCGGGGGTTGCGGGTGGGTGTCGGCGCCGACGGGTCGGGCGTCCAACTGATCACCCGGCGGCTGATGTTGGCGGCCGGCCTGGACTTCGACCGGGACATCGTCCCGGTGCGGGTGGGCATCGACCGGATGCCGGAGATGCTGGAGCACCACGAGCTGGACGCGTTCTTCTGGTCCGGCGGGCTGCCGACGACGGCGGTGCAGCGGCTGGCGCGGCGCTTCCCGGTGCAGTTGGTGCAGCTCGGCGACCTGATCCCGGCGCTGCACCGGCAGGGCGCGCCGACCCGTTACTACCGAGCTGCGGTGATGCCCGCCGACGCCTATCCGCTGGTCCAGAACGGGCAGACGGTGAAGACCATCGCGGTGGCCAATCTGCTGGTGACCACGGACCGGGAGGACGCCGCGCTGACGTTCGGGATCACCAGGACCGTCATCGACAGCCGGGACGCGATCGGGCACGTGGTGCACGCGGCGCAGAACGTGGACCTGCGGACCGCGGTGTTCACCGATCCGCTGCCGCTGCACCGGGGCGCCCGGAATTACTACGTCTCCGTGAAGCAATGAGTGGCCCGGTGGGCCCCGGTGAGTTCCAGTGAGTCCCGGTGAGTCACGCGTCGTCCGGCGCAATGCGGGGCGCAGGTCGGTGCAATGGCTCGGTGCAATGCGAGCAATGCCGAGTCATTGCGGTGAGACGGCGCCACATTGCGCCAGCAGATTGCGCCCGCACGGTGACGCAATGCGTCGACACAATCGCGGCGCAATCCCAGGACAACCGCAGAGCAATCGCGGGCCAATGTGGCCCGCGGCGGGGCTACTTCGCCGCATTGCGCCGCATTACACCGCATCAATGGGCGGGCAACGGCTCAGCACAACAGCTCGGTGCAATGACCCGCCGCGCCCTCACCCCTCAAGACCCCGTGCGTGGTACCGCGACCGTGACCTCCAGGCCGTGCGGTGGGTGGGGCGCATAGGCGAGGGTGGCGCCGCCGGGGGCGAGCAGGGCGCGGGTGATGGACAGGCCGAGGCCGGAGCCGGAGACGTTCTGGTGGCGGTTGCTGCGCCAGAACCGGTCGCCGATCCGGGCCAGTTCGTCCTCGGTCAGCCCGGGGCCGCGGTCGGCCACCGTGATGGTGACGCGTTCGCCGTCGGGGGCCACCGCCACCGTGACCGGCTCCCCGGCCGGGGTGAACTTCAGGGCGTTGTCGACAACCGCGTCCAGCGCGCTGGAGAGGGCGACCGGGTCGCCCCAACCGGTGACCGCGGGCTGCCCCTCGTAGGTGAGACGGACGCCCTTGTCCTCGGCCAACGGGCGCCAGGCGTCGACCCGTTCGGCGGCCAGCGCCGCGACGTCCAGTAGCTTCAGGTCGGCGGCGGAGTGCTCGGCGAGCGCCAGGTCGAGGAGGTCGTCCAGGACCCGGGCCAGCCGTTTGCCCTCGGTGCGCACCGAGGCGATCTCCTCGTTGCCCTCGGGCAGTTCGAGGGCCAGCAGCTCGATCCGCAGCAGCAGCGCCGAGAGCGGGTTGCGCAGTTGGTGGGAGGCGTCGGCGACGAAGGCGCGCTGCTGTTCCAGGACGTCCTCGACGTGGTCGGCCATCTCGTTGAACGAGCGGGCCAGCCGGCGGAGTTCGGGCGGCCCCGCGGTGCCGGCCACCCGGGCGTTCATCCGGCCGGTGGCGATGTCGTGGCTGGCCGCGTCGAGCACCCGCACCGGCCGCAGCACCCAGCCGGTGAGCCGGACCGCCGCGCCGACCGCGACCAACATCGCCGCGGCCTCCCCCGCCGCGATCACCAGCCACTCGTGCAGGATGCGGGCCCGCATCCGCCCGGTGGGCGAGTCGGTGACGACCACCGCGACCACGTCGCCGTCCCGGATGACGGGCGAGGCGACCGGGATCCAACCGGCGTCGTCCCAGGGCCAGACCTGGTGCGGATCATGGCTGCGGCGGCCGGCCAGCGCCTCGCTGAACGCCTGCGCGCTCTCGCCGCCCGTGGGCACCGTCAGATCGTGCGGGGCGGCGGCCATCGGGGTGCGGTCCCGGTAGAAGACGCCGGCGCGGATGCCGTAGAGGGCGTGGTAGCGGGTGAGTTCGGCCCGGAGGGTGGCCAACCGCTCGTCCTCCTCAGGGGTCTTGTCGCCGGCGGAAGCGTCGGGGCGGGCGGTGACGAACTGGGCGAGGGAGGCGAACCGGGCCGCGTCGTCGATCCGGTCGACCACCACCTTCTGCTGCTCCACGCCGGCGGTGATCACCCCCAGTGGCATGCCGAGCGCCAGCAGCACGCCGGCCATCAGGACGATGAGGAGCGGGAGGAGTCGAGTGCGCACGGGCCGGGGCAGCCCTCAGGAGGCCGGCGGCCGGGCGCCCGCGGCGACGCCGGCGGCCGGCACGACCAGGCGGTAGCCGACGCCGCGCACCGTCTCGATCAGCGCCGGCATCCGCAACTTCGCGCGGAGCGAGGCGATGTGCACCTCCAGCGTGCGGCCGGTGCCCTCCCAACTCGTCCGCCACACCTCGCTGATGATCTGCTCCCGGCGGAAGACCACACCGGGCCGCTGCGCGAGCAGCGCCAGCAGGTCGAACTCCTTGCGGGTGAGCGGGACGACGGCACCGCCCACGGACACCTGGCGGGTGGGGAGTTCGACGGTGAGCGGCCCGAGGCGCAGCGGCTCGCCGGGGCCGCCCTCCTCGACCGCCGCCTCACCGGGCCCGCCCACGGCGCCGGTGCGCCGGCTCACCGCGTGGATACGGGCCAGCAGTTCGCCGGTGTCGTAGGGCTTGACGACGTAGTCGTCGGCGCCGAGGTTGAGGCCGTGGATCCGGGAGCGGACGTCGGAGCGCGCGGTGACCATGATGACCGGCGTCGCGGAGAGCCGGCGGATCCGGCCGCACACCTCGAAGCCGTCCTGGTCGGGCAGTCCGAGGTCGAGCAGCACCACCGCGAACGGCTCGGCATCGTCCGGCAGCAGGGCCTGGAGCGCCTCCTCGCCGCTGCGGGCGTGCACGACGGTCAGGCCGTGCCGGGCCAGCACCGCGGACAGGGCCGCGGCGACGTGATCGTCGTCCTCGACGAGCAGCAGTCTCATCCGGCCCTCCTTCCGGTGCGCGTACGGGCCACAGGGCATCTACGGCGATGGGCGGGCCACCCGTCAAGAGGCGGTCGCCTCCTGGGCACCATCCGTTACCCAGCCGGTACCCCCGACGACCTACCGTCGGTACGGACGCCCGTGACCGGCCACCCCGACCCTCACGCTCCGCTTCCGTTTGCGGCCGGATCGTTATGCTCAATTCTCGCTCAGATGTAATGACGCTGGTCGCAGGCCGTCATTAGGGTCCTCCCAACCGAGGAGGACGGAGCGTTACGCCGATGAGCGAAGTACCGGTGACCCAGACCGCCGGGGGACTTGCGCCCACGGGAGACCCGTTGGTCGTGCTGGCCGACGTCAACAAGCACTTCGGCGCACTGCACGTGCTCCAGGACATCAACCTGACGATCCGGCGCGGCGAGGTGGTCGTGGTGATCGGGCCCTCCGGGTCCGGCAAGTCCACGCTCTGCCGCACCATCAACCGCCTGGAGACGGTCGACACCGGCAGCATCAGCATCGACGGCCAGCCGCTGCCCCAGGAGGGCCGTGAACTGGCCCGGCTGCGCGCCGATGTGGGCATGGTGTTCCAGTCCTTCAACCTCTTCGCGCACAAGACGGTGCTGGAGAACGTGGTGTTGGGCCAGACCAAGGTCCGCAAGACCGACAAGGCGACCGCGGAGCAGAAGGCCCGGGCGCTGCTCGACCGGGTCGGCGTCGGCGCCCAGGCGGAGAAGTACCCCGCGCAGCTCTCCGGCGGCCAGCAACAGCGGGTGGCCATCGCCCGCGCCCTGGCGATGGACCCGAAGGTGATGCTCTTCGACGAGCCGACCTCGGCGCTCGACCCGGAGATGATCAACGAGGTGCTGGAGGTCATGCAGCAACTCGCCCGGGACGGCATGACGATGGTCGTGGTCACCCACGAGATGGGGTTCGCGCGCTCCGCGGCGAACCGGGTGGTCTTCATGGCGGACGGCAGGGTCATCGAAGAGGCCGAGCCGAACCAGTTCTTCACCAATCCGCGCAGCGACCGGGCGAAGGACTTCCTCTCGAAGATCCTCCACCACTGATTTCCCCCCTGAATTCACCCTGAATTCCCCCCACTACGGGCCGCGGTTGGGCCTTCGTGATTTCCACCATCTGCTGAACAAAGGGATGTTCACCATGAGGATGCGTAAGACGGCCGCCGCGGGTGCGGCGGTGCTCGCACTGGCGGCGACGGCGACCGCGTGCGGGGGCCAGTCGGGCACGGCCGGCGACAAGCAGGCCGGCTCCGACGTCTACAGCGGCACCTACAAGGTCGCCCAGGGCGTCAACGTCGATTCGCCGACGTTCAAGAAGGCCAAGAAGGCCGGCCAGATCGCCATCGGCGTCAAGGCCGACCAGCCGTTCCTCGGCTTCAAGGACCCGGCGACCAACAAGTACTCCGGCTTCGACATCGAGATCGCCAAGATGATCGCCGCCGACCTGGGCTTCTCCGAGAAGCAGATCAAGTTCAACACCATCGACTCCAACGTCCGCGAGACCACCATCTCCAAGGGCCAGGTCGACTACTACGTCGGCACGTACACCATCAACGACGAGCGCAAGAAGCAGGTCAGCTTCGCGGGCCCGTATTACACCGCCGGCGCCGACCTGTTGGTGCGCAAGGACGACAAGGACATCACCGGGCCCGACGCCCTCAAGGGCAAGAAGGTCTGCTCGATCGTCGGCTCCACTCCGCTCCAGGAGATCAAGAAGCCCAAGTACGGCGCGGTGACCACCGAGATGTCGAAGTACTCGGACTGCGTGAAGAACCTGCTGGACGGCTCGGTCGACGCGGTCACCACCGACGACGCGATCCTCAAGGGCTACGCCGCCCAACGCCCCGACAAGCTGCGGGTGGTGGGCAAGCCGTTCACCAAGGAGCCCTACGGCGTCGGCCTTAACAAGGACGACAAGGCGCTGCGCGCCGCCATCACCACCGCGCTGGAGAACCACATCAAGAACGGCGACTACAAGAAGGCGTACGAGGGCACGCTCGGCAAGTCCGGCTCCCCCTACGTCGCCCCGGACATGCCGCTGCCGCGCTACTGACGGCCCGCACACGCACCGCACCGCGCCGCCCCGTACGCCCGCCGCGACGGGTGTACGGGGCGCGCTGCCCTCGCGCGCCCCGCTCTCCCCGCGAGGCGGTGCCCCGTAGTCCCCCGCCGCCGCCCGCCGCCGACCCGACCGCTACCGCGGAGACCCCATGAACGTACTCCTCGACTATCTGCCCGAGTTCCGGGACGGGTTCCTGGGAACCCTGGCGATCACCGCGTCCGCCGCGCTGCTCGCGCTGGCGCTCGGCGTGCTCATCGCCGGTTTCCGGGTCTCTCCGGTCCCGCCGCTGCGCGCCTTCGGCACGGCGTGGGTGACGGTGCTGCGCAACACGCCGCTGACGCTGCTCTTCCTGGTCGCCTTCTTCGTCGTCCCGCAGATCCTCTTCCAGGGCGCCAGCCCCTACGTCCTGGGCACGTTGGCGCTCGGCTTCTACACCTCCTCCTTCGTGTGCGAGGCGGTGCGGTCCGGCATCGGCACCGTGCCGCTGGGGCAGGCGGAGGCGGCCCGCAGCCTCGGCATGACCTTCGCCCAGACGCTGCGCATGGTCGTGCTCCCGCAGGCGACCCGCACCGTGATCGCGCCGCTGAGCAGCATCATCATCGCGCTCACCAAGAACTCCGCGATCGCCGGGGCGTTCGGCTACGGCGAGCTGTTCAACGTCTCCAAGCTGCTCAACGACAAGGGCTACGCGATCGCCTGGATCTTCCTGTGGACGGCGCTCGCCTACCTCGTCATCACCTTCGCGGTCAGCGGCCTGTTCCGGCTGCTGGAGCGCCGGTTGGAGGTCGCCCGATGAGCTCCGGCGGCCGCAACACCAGGAACGACACCCACGGACGGGCGCCGTCGCCGCGCGCCGGCGGGACGGGACGAAGCGAGGTAAGGGCATGAGTGGCGCCAGCGTTCTCTACGACGTGCCGGGGCCGAGGGCGCGAGCCCGCAACCGCGTCTACAGCGTCATCGGCGCGCTGGCGGTGGTGGGACTGCTGGTCTTCGCGGTCCTGCGGCTGAACTCCAAGGGCCAACTCGACCCGGCCGTCTGGCAGATCTTCAACTACGCCGGGGTGCGCGCCAGCATCCGCGACGGCGTCCTGACGACCCTTCAGGTCTTCGCGGTGGCGGCGGTGCTGTCGCTCCTGCTGGGCCTGCTGCTGGCGGTGGCCCGGCTCTCCGACCACAAGCCGGTCCGCTGGCTGGCCACCGGCTTCGTCGAACTGTTCCGCGCCGTCCCGCTGCTGATCACGATCTACGCGCTGTGGGTCGTGCTGCTCACCAACCGTGACGCGCTGGGCCTCACCGGCAGCCAGCCGCAGTTCTGGGCGCTGGTCGCGGGGCTGACGATCTACAACGGTGCGGTGCAGGCCGAGGTGTTGCGGGCCGGAATCAACTCCGTGCCCACGGGCCAACGGGAGGCCGCGTACGCGCTCGGCATGAGCAAGACGCAGGTCATGATCACCGTGCTGCTCCCGCAGGCGGTCCGGGCGATGCTGCCGACGATCATCAGCCAGCTCGTGGTGACCCTCAAGGACACCTCGCTCGGCTACATCATCACCTTCGAGGAACTCCTCTACACCGCACGGCTGATGAGCACCAACATCATCGTCAACGGGAACGACACCTACATCCCGGTGATCATCGTCATCGGCAGCATCTACGTGGCGATGTGCCTGGCGCTGTCCGCCCTGGCCCACTGGATCGAGCGGCGTGGGCGCCGGGCCCGCACCGGCATCGCGGTGGCCGCGGCCGCCGAGCCGGTGACGGCCGCGGACGCCACGGAGTCCGCCGCCCCGGTCCCGGAGGCGCCGGCGGACACCAAGGGCTGACGGGCCGCCCGGTCGCACGCCGGCCGACGACGGACCGTCCGGAAGCGGTGGCAACGGCGCCACCGCCTCCGTCACTTGACGGCGGCGGCCGCAATGGGTTGCATACGCTGTGTGATCACGCACCGGCCTCCCTCTGCCAGTTCCCGCACGTCCCGTACGTACCGCCGGATCCAGGGAGCCGCCCCGTGGAGCCGGTGATCGTCGTCGGGGCCGGCCCGGTCGGTCTCGCCCTCGCCGTCGCGCTGACCCGGCACGCGGTGCCCGTCGTCGTCCTCGACGAGACCGACGGCCGGGAGGAGTCCCGGCCCGCCCGCACCGTCGTGCTCCGCCCGGACACCGCGGCGTTCGCCGCCCGACTCGGCTGCGCGGACACCTTGGCCGGCGCCGGCGCCCGCTGGTCGGCGTGGCGCACCATGCGCCGCCGCCGGCTGCTGGAACGCGTCGTCTTCGCCACCGACGGCCCCGGGGGCGCGCACGGCACGGACGGCGCGGACCGGGACGGGGGCGCCACCGGCGCGCCCCCGATGCACCTCCCCCAACACGCGCTGGCCCGCGCGCTGCGCGCCGCGCTGACCACCGAACCGCTCGCCCAGGTCGTCACCGGGAGCCGGCTGGCCGCCGTCGAGCAGGACGCGAAGGGCGTCAGCGCGCAGACCCGCGGCACCAACGGGACGTGGTGGCGCGGGAGTTACCTGGTCGGCTGCGACGGTCCGCGGTCCACCGTCCGCAAGCTGCTGGACGTCCGCTTCCCGGGCCGCACCGCCGTGGAACGCCACGCGGTGGCCTCGCTGCGCACCGAACTCCCCTGGCCCGGCGAGGCGTTGCTGCACCGCTCGCCGGCCCGGCACGGCGGCGGGCGGGTCAGCGAGGTCTCCGCCCGCCCGCTGCCCGGCGGGATCTGGCGGCTCGACTGGCTGCTGCCCCCGGGCCGCGAACTGGTGACCCCGGACGCGCTGGTGGCCCGGATCCGTGACTCGTTGGCCGGTTGGGCGGCGGACGCGGACGCGCCCGGCGACGAGACCGCGGCGGACGGGCGCGGGCACGGCGGCCTCGTCCCGCCCTACGAACTCCTCGACACCGGCGTGCACACCGTCCACCACCGGCTGGCCCGCACCTGGCGGCAGGGCCGCACCTTCCTCGCCGGCGACGCCGCCCATCTGCTGGGCGCGTTGGGCACCCAGGGCCTGGACGAGGGCCTGCGGGACGCCGAGAACCTCGCCTGGAAGCTGGGCCTGGCCTGGCACCACGGCGCCACCGACGCCCTGTTGGACAGTTACCAGGTCGAGCGCCGGGGCGCGGTCGCCGCCCGGCTGCGGTCCGCGGACTCGGCGCTGCCGCTGCTGCGGGACGGCGGCGCGGTGCGCTGGCGGACGGTGCTGCCGGGCGCGGCGCGCGGCCGCAGCACCCTGCTGACCGACGGCCACCTGGGCCGCGGCCCGCTCGGCGCGGCCCCGAGCTATCCGCACACCCCGTTGGCGGCGCCGACGGGACTGCCCGGCGAAACGGCGGTCGGCACCGCCCCGGGAGCCCCGGTGACGAACGTGCCGGTGACCGCCGCCGACGGCTCCTCGGTGCGGCTGCGCGACCGGCTCGGGCGGGGGCTGTTGGTGGTGCTGGTGGCGCCCGGCACCGGCGTCTGGGACCGCCGGCACTGGCAGTCGGCCGGGCTGATGCCGCGTCTGACGGACGCGGTCGCCGCCCTGCCGATGCGCGCCGAGATCCTGGTCACCGAGGGGTACCCGGGCGCCGCCGCGCACACCTTGCTGGTGGTGCGGCCGGACGGTCATCTGGTCGCGGCGCTGTCCGGCGTCCGCCCGGACGCGCTGGCCACCTGCGCGGACGCGGTCCGCGGGGGGCCGTCGGGCTCGGCGCAACGCGGCACGGGCGCGGACGGGGCGGCACGACAGCCCGACGGCGCGGGCGACGCACGGCAGCGTCTTGCCGAGGGGGGCGATGGGGGTGTCACGAATGCCGGGGGCATCCCGAAGACCGGGGGCGTCCCGACGCCTGGGGGTGGGGCCGGCGACCGCGAGCCTTCCGGTGATCGCGATGACCCCGAGGACTCCGACGGTGGGGACGACTCCGACGGGGACGGAAACGGGGACGGGGGCTCCGACGGTTCCGGTGGCTCTGCCGACTCCGATGGCTCCGGTGGCTCCGGTGGCTCCGCGTCGGAAGCGGTAGGGGCTCCCGTTCCACGCCTGTTGACCGGGCCGACGCCGAGCCCGACGGTGGCCCCCTCGGACCCCACCCCACCGGTTGACCCTCCGGGAAGCTCCGTGCTTCACTCCGAAGATGACTGATCACGGCTCGCGATTCTGGCGGAGGGTCCATCTGGACCTGGTCCGCTACGCGGGCTGCATGTGTCGTCCGTCCTGTTGATCCCGCCCGCCGCGGCCGTCGTCGCGGCGGCGTTCCCCGCGCGGCCGCGCCCGAGTCCCGGCGCCCGCGCCCCTCACGATCACTCAGGACGGTTTCCGTGCCCGACGTACAGACCCCCGCGCGCCCGCCCGCCCGGGCCCAAGACGGCGGCCCCAGCGCCGCCCAACTCCTCGACTTCGTCCGCCGTACCGCCGCCGACCGCGCGCTGATCGCCTCGCTCCCGCTCGATCCGGAGGGCCGCACCTGGATCCGGCTGGACGGACCGGGCAGCAGCGAAGCCTGGCTGATCGGCTGGCCGCCCGGCACCGGCACCGGGTGGCACGACCACGGCGGCTCGCGCGGCGCCTTCGCCGCGGCGGCCGGGGAGTTGACCGAGCAGTCGCTCGCCGCCGCGATCCCCACCGAGGGCTGGAAGACCCTGGAACTCGCCGACGGCGTCGACCGCGAGCGCCGGCTCAGCGGCGGCCGCGGCCGGGCGTTCGGCCCGCACCACGTCCACCAGGTCCTCAACCTCTCCCCCGACACCCACGCCGTCTCCGTCCACGCCTACTACCCGCCGCTGCCGCTGATGCGGCGGTACAGCCGCAACGGACCGGTGCTGCGGCTGGAAGAGATCGAACGCCCCGAGGAGTGGTGATGAGCGCCGTCGACGAACTGCTGGCCCGGGCCCGACGAAAGCTGACCCGGGTGGACCCCGCGCAGGCCGCGGCGCTCCGGGAGGCCGGCGGGTTGCTCGTGGACATCCGCTACGCGGAGCTGCGCGAACGCGACGGCACCATCCCGGGGGCGCTGATCGTCGAGCGCAACGAGCTGGAGTGGCGGCTCGACCCGACGGGTGCGCACCGCGCCCCCGAGGCGACCGACCACGACCTCCCCGTCGTGGTGATCTGCAACGAGGGCTACGCCTCCAGCCTCGCCGCGGTCTCCCTCCACGACCTGGGCCTCCACCGCGCAACGGACCTGATCGGCGGCTTCCAGTCCTGGCGTCGATCCGGCCTACCGGTCGAACCCCCGCCCATCGGCGAGGAGTTGAACGGCTGAGCAGTCGACGGGCCGGATGGGCTGGCGAGCCGGAGAGGCAGCGGACCGGAGCGGGGAGCCGATGCGCTGAAGAGCCAGCGGAACGGGGGTAGTTGGCGGGCCGAGGAGTTGCGTCATCCGACGCGCCACGCGAGCTGGCGCGCCCCTCGGCCGCTCCCCGCCGCTCGATCCAACTCGGTTGACTGCGACGCGGCGCGCTGCCGCAGCGCCCCGTGCCGTGCGCCGGTTCACGACCCGCCGTGGACGGGCGGCACGACCGCCACGGTGCGGCACCCAGCCGACGCCACACCCCACCACCGCCACTGAAGCGCCACGCGCGCTCCCCCGCCACCGAACTGGGCGTTGCCATCCGGGCGTTCCGGCCCGCAGGGCGGCGGCCGCGGACCCGTACGGCTGGCGTGGGTAAGACCGGCGTGTGCCCGTGGCCGCCGTGTACCAACACGCCGCGGGAAACGACGCCCGCTCGACTGACCGCACGCCGGACCGAAGCAGCCCCCGAATCAAGGCAGTTCAGTGGTAGCCGACGCCGCCGACTGTCGATATCCCCACCCGGTGGCGCAGGCATCCACCGGCGCCCAACCGCTCATCTTCCCCATCCCCGCCGTCTCCCTCCCGACTGTTCCCGCTTCCGGCCCTTCCCGCTCCCGGTCGCCCAACCCCGTTCAGGCGTCCGGGAGATGGTGGTCCAGAAGGTCCGGATCCTCGCCCTCTTCCTCCAGGGCCTGGCGGACGACGCGGAGGGCGAGGCCCTCCGGGTAGCCCTTGCGGGCCAGCATCCCGGCCAGCCGGCGGAGCCGCTTGTCGCGGTCCAGGCCGCGGGTCGCACGCAGCTTGCGGTCGACCAACTCGCGGGCGGTGACCTCCTCCTGCTCCGCGTCGAGGCGGCCGACGGCCTGGTCGATCAGGGCGGAGTCGACGCCCTTGGTGCGGAGCTCCCGGGCCAGGGCGCGGCGGGCCAGGCCCCGGCCGTGGTGCCGGGACTCCACCCAGGCATCGGCGAACGCCGCGTCGTCGATCAGGCCGACGTCCTCGAAGCGGGCCAGCACCTCCTCCGCGGCCTCGTCGGGGATGCCCCGCTCCCGCAGGGCGTCCGCCAACTGCCTGCGGGTGCGCGGATTCCCGGTGAGCAGGCGCAGGCAGATCGCCCGCGCCTGCTCCTCGGGCGTGCGCGGCGGTCCCGACCCGGCCCTCGACGGGAGGGAACCACCGCCGTCCCCGGATGCGGCGCCGTCCTCATGGCCGGCGCCGCGCTTCCGACGGCCGCTACGGTTCTCGGCGTCGCCGGCAGCGTCGCCGAAGTCGGCGCTGTCCGGCCATTCCGTTCGCCGTGTCATGGCGCGTCAGCTCTTGGCCGCCGCGGCCTTGGAGCCCTTGGCGCTCTTGGCCGCCGCAGGTGCGGCCTTGGCCGGCGCCTCCGCCGGGCCGGCGGCGTCCGCGCCGGGCTCCGCCGCGATCTCCACCGGCTTCACGCCGATGCCCAGCTTCTCCTTGATCTTCTTCTCGACCTCATTGGCGAGATCGGGGTTGTCCTTGAGGAAGTTGCGGGCGTTCTCCTTGCCCTGGCCGAGCTGGTCGCCCTCGTAGGTGTACCAGGCGCCGGACTTGCGGATGAAGCCGTGGTCGACGCCCATGTCGATCAGGCCGCCCTCGCGGCTGATGCCCTGGCCGTAGAGGATGTCGAACTCGGCCTGCTTGAAGGGCGGCGCGACCTTGTTCTTGACGACCTTGCAGCGGGTGCGGTTGCCGACCGCCTCCGTGCCGTCCTTGAGGGTCTCGATCCGACGGATGTCGATCCGGACCGAGGCGTAGAACTTCAGCGCGCGGCCACCGGTCGTGGTCTCCGGGGAGCCGAACATCACGCCGATCTTCTCGCGGAGCTGGTTGATGAAGATCGCGGTGGTCTTGGACTGGTTGAGCGCGCTGGTGATCTTCCGCAGGGCCTGGCTCATCAGGCGGGCCTGGAGGCCGACGTGCGAGTCGCCCATCTCACCCTCGATCTCGGCCCGCGGCACCAGGGCGGCCACAGAGTCGATCACGATGAGGTCCAGGGCCCCGGAGCGGACCAGCATGTCCACGATCTCCAGGGCCTGCTCGCCGTTGTCCGGCTGGGACAGGATGAGGTTGTCGATGTCGACGCCGAGCTTCTTCGCGTACTCGGGGTCGAGGGCGTGCTCGGCGTCCACGAACGCGACCTGGCCGCCGGCCTTCTGGGCGTTCGCCACCGCGTGCAGGGTCAGCGTGGTCTTACCGGAGGACTCCGGTCCGTAGATCTCCACGACCCGGCCGCGCGGCAGGCCGCCGACGCCGAGCGCGACGTCGAGGGCGGTCGAGCCGGTCGGGATGATCTCGATGGGCTCCCTCGACCGCTCGCCCATGCGCATGACCGCGCCCTTGCCGAATTGCCGTTCAATCTGTGCGAGTGCGGCGTCCAGCGCCTTCTCGCGGTCGGTGCCTGCCATGGGTTCCACCCGGTTTGCTTGAGTCGATCGCTTCACGTCCATGACGCTAACCCCTGCCACTGACAATGCGCCCGGACCCGGCTCCGACCTGTGGATAACTCCGCGGACGGCCCGGGATTTCCGCGGGCCGGAGCCGCGTCAGGCGGCCGGACCCCTCATGAGAATGGATGTTCGATTTTGGTGTCAAGCGGGCCGCGCACCGCGTCAGCGGCCCCGGCAGTCACGCCGCGCCGCCCCGCACCCCGCTCGGCACACCGTCCCGCTCGCCGCCCCGTCCATCGCTTCGTTCATCGTCACGCTCGCCGGCCGGCACACCGCTCTCCGACTCCCGACCCTCGGCCGGCTCGGCACCCTCGCCAGCGCCCCCGCCGGCATCCCCGTCCGACGCCCCACTCCGCCCCCGCGCCCGCAGGCGGCCCCGCGGGTCGGGCGTGACCTCGTACCGCTTGATGTACGCGCCCAGGAACGCCTGCAACGTCGCGGTCGCCGGTATCGCGATCAGCGCGCCGACCGCACCCATCAGCGCCGTGCCGGCGATCACCGAGCCGAAGGCGACGGCGGGATGGATGTCCACGGTCTTGGCGGTGATCCGGGGCTGGAGGAGGTAGTTCTCGAACTGCTGGTAGACCACGACGAAGCCGAAGACCCAGAGCGCGTACCAGGGATCGACGGTGAACGCGATCAGGATGGGCAGCGCCCCGGCGAGGTACGTGCCGATCGTCGGGACGAACTGCGAGATCAGCCCGACCCACATGCCGAGCGCCGGCGCGTAGGGCACGCCCAGGATCTCCAGCAGGACGTAGTGCCCCACCCCGGATATCAGCGCCATCAGGCCGCGGGAGTAGAGGTACCCGCCGGTCTTGGCGACCGCGATCTCCCAGGCGCGCAGCACCTCCGCCTGCCGCCGGGGCGGCAGCACCGAGCACAGCGCCCGCCGCAGCCGGGGGCCGTCGGCGGCGAAGTAGAAGGAGAACAGCGCGATCGTGAGGAGGTTGAACAGCCCGCCCAACACCTGTGCGGAGATGGCCAGGACGTTGTTGGCGCTGTCCTGGACGTACCTCTGGAGCCAGTCCGAATTCAGCAGGTTGTTCTGCACCTGCACCCGGGAGAGGTGGGTGTGGAAGGTGTTGTTGATCCAGCTGATGACGGAGTCCAGGTACTGCGGGAGCTCCTCGACCATGGTGGCTATCTGGCCGGCCAGCATGGATCCCAGCAGTGTGACGAAGCCGACCGAGGCGACGACGATCACGAGGAAGACCAGGGCGGTGGCGAGCCCGCGCCGCATGCCGCGGCCGGCCATCCAGTCGACGGCCGGCTCGATGGCCAGCGCCAGGAAGAACGCGATGAGCACGTTCAGCAACAGACTGATCAACTGGTGGAAGCCCCACGTGGCGAGCTGGAAGCAGGCCACCAGGGCGAGCGCGAGCACCATGGCGCGCGGCAGCCACCGCGGCATCCGCGCCTCACGCCGGTCGCCGGACCGGTCCCGCGGCGGATCGTCGGGGCGGGGGCCGTCGTGGCCGTTGATCTCGTCTGTCACGCGCACGCTGCCAAGTGTCGCGCACCGCACCGACAACCGGCCCCGACCAGCTCACCGCTTGTTCTGCGGCACCTCCATGACCGCGCAGACCACCCGCCACACCTCTTTGGCGCTCCAGCCGGCCGCCAGCGCCTCGTGGACAGTGCGACCGCCGAGCTCCGCCATCACGTGATCGCGGGCGAACGAGTCGGCATAGGACGACCCGAAGTGGTCCGCCATCCGCTCCCAGAACACCGTCAACCGCATGATTCCCGCCTCGCACCCACGTTGGCCTGTACGCTTCCCGGCTTCCGCCACCCCGTACGAGCAGTCGGGAGACTTCTGAGCCCAGCCCCCTTCATACCGCCGGCGCCGCACAGAAGGCCAGTGACGGCCTGTGCAGGAGGACACTCCAGGGGTCCGCGACCCGTGCTCGACGGCGCCTCCGGATCGGGCCGTCCCCCTCCTCGGGGCCCGCGGCACACCCCCCGAGGCCGGTCCAAACAACCTCGTCACACTTGCTAGATTGCGCAATCAAGCAGTCAAATGTGAAACCGGCTCGGCGTATCCGTCGTCTTCCTGGCCGGAACCACCCTCTCCTGCCGCGCGCAGGATGCCCCGAGACCGCCACGCCGGTCCGGCTGTCCGAAGGATGCGAATGACAGGTCAGCGCACCGATGCCCATAACGGGTACGACGACCTGGCGCGGGATGCGGCACCGGCCTCACGCCGGGTGCCGGGCCCCCGACGCCGAGGAGACCATCGGCCGGGAATCGACACCGGGCCGGCTCCCGGCCGGGTCGGGTCACGCTCCCGGGCGGGCGACGGACACCGTGCGGTCCGGGCCACCCTGGTAGCGCTGGCGGTGGCGGCCGTGGGCGCCGCGCTGGAGACGGCACTCGCCGGGCGACCGGGCTGGGGGTTCGCGGTGGCCGCGGCACTCGGTGCGGCGCTGGCGGCGAAGTCCTGCACCCGGGCCGGCGCCTGGTGGCTGATATCCGCGCCCCCGTTGGCCGCGGCGGTGATCACCGTAGTGTGCGAGCAGGTGGCGGGCACCACCACCGTCGGGAGCAAGGGCCTGACGACGGCCGCGGTGCGGTGGGCCGTGGACGGCTTCCCGGCCATGGCGGCGGCCGAGGCGGTGCTGATCGTAGTGCTGGCAATACGGGGCGTACGGGCCGGCCAGCACGGCGGCCGGAAGCGGAGCAGGAGGAACAGCGGTGCATGACGAGCGGAGCCCCTACGGGCGGAGTCCGTACGGAGCGGACGCCTACGGGCCGGACGACCCGGAGCCCGGGGGCTCGGGCGGTCGGGCCGCGCGCCGCCGCCCGGCGAACGGGCGCGGCGGCCGGCGGCGCTCCCCGTTGGTCGTCGCCGGACGGACCGCGCTGGCCCTCTCCTCGGCACTGGTCCTCCTGGCCAGTGGGGTGTCCTGGGCGGCGTACAACTGGGTGAGCAGCGGGCTGAACACCTCCGACGCGCTCAACGCGATCGGCGGCAAGAACGCGCCCAAGCACCTGGACAACTCCGTCAATCTGCTGCTGATCGGCCTGGATTCGCGCAAGGACATGAACGGCAACGACCTGCCGCGGGAGTTCGTCAAGGACCAACTGCACGCCGGTTCCAGCGACATCGGGTACTACAACACCAACACCCTGATCCTGATGCACATTCCGGCGGACGGCGGGAAGGTCACCGCGTTCTCCATCCCGCGCGACGACTATGTGCAGACGTTCAACGGGGACGGCAGCTCCCAGGGGCACTTCAAGGTCAAGGAGGCGTACGCCAACGCCTACACGACCGCCCACAACAAGTTCTCCGCCCAAGGGGTCAAGGGTGCCGACCTGGAGAGCCGGAGCCGGGAGGCCGGCCGCGAGGCGACGCTGGCCACCGTGCAGAACTTCCTCCAGGTGCCGATCGACCACTTCGCCGAGGTCAACCTGCTGGGCTTCTACGACATCGCCAAGGTGCTCCAGCCCATCGAGGTCTGTCTCAAGCACCCGGTCAAGGACCACTATTCGGGAGCGGACTTCCCGGCGGGCCACCAGCAGCTCGACCCCAAGCAGGCGCTCGCCTTCGTCCGGCAGCGGCACGGCCTGGAGGGCGGTGACCTGGACCGGACCCACCGCCAGCAGGCGTTCATCTCCTCGGTGACCCACAAGCTCAAGAGCCAGGGCGTCTTCACGGACCTGGGCAAGCTCCAGGGGCTGTTCGACGTGGTGAAGAAGGACCTGGTCATCGACAGCAAGTTCGACGTCCTGGACTTCGCGCAGCAGGCCACCAACCTGACCGGCGGGAACGTGGTGTTCCACACCTTGCCGATCGCCGGCTTCGCCACCCGTAACCGGGAGTCGGTCAACCTCGTGGACGAGGCGAAGATCCGGTCCATCGTGCAGTCGATGATCGGCGAGAAGTCCGGTTCCGGGGACGGTTCGGACAGCGGCGCACCGTCGCCGTCCACGAAGGCCGCCCCGGCCACCGTGGACGTGCTCAACGGGTCGGGCGGGACGAAGAAGGGGGCGGCGGCCGAGGAGCTCAAGGCACTGGCCGGCCTCGGCTACACCGCGGGCACCACGGGCAATGCCGCGCCCCGGCAGCGGACCACGGTCCTCTACGGGTCCGGCGCCCAGGAGGCGGCCCAGCAGATCGCCGACCGCCTGCACACCGCGACGCCGGTCTCCTCGGCCTCGGTGCCCGCCGGACGCGTCCAGGTCATCCTCGGCGCCGACTTCACGGCCCCGCCCGCCGCCGGGGCGAACGCCCCGAAGCCCGCGGACGAGCCCGCATCGAGCAGCTCTCCCTCGTCCGCCCCGTCGGACAACGCCTTCGCCGGCGACTCCGTCAAGGAGGGCGGCATCCCCTGCGTCAACTGACGCCCGCGGGGCCGCCGGTGGAGTCGACGGCCCCGCACACCCCGGTCGCCTCCGGGGTCCCACCCGCACCGGCGGCCGTACGGGCCGAGGGCACGCCGCCTAAACTGAGCCGTCCGGGGCCAGCAACGGGGAGTGCCGCAGTGGTGAAGAGCGTCGAGGGCGCGGGCAAGAGGACGGGTGCGATGGCCGACCCGTCCGCCGAGGTGCTGGCCGAGGCGGCCGGAGTGTTCGGCCTGCTGGCCTCGCCCCCCAGACTGCACATCGTCTGGGCACTGGCCCAAGGAGAGAGCGACGTCAGCGGCCTGGCCGAACGGGTCGGCGGAGCCCTACCCGCCATCAGCCAACACCTCTCCAAACTCAAACTGGCCGGCCTGGTCCGCTCCCGCCGCGAAGGCCGCCGCGTCGTCTACTTCGTCGACGACCCCGAAACCGTCACCGTGATGCGCACCCTCGTCACCCAACTCGCCGCCCGCAACGCACCCCCGACACCGACACCGGCACCGCTGCGCCGTCTGGGCGGCTGAGGCACCGGCCGGCGCCCGGCGCCCCGTCAGGTGGCGTCGGCGTCGAACGGCGGGCGCTCTGGTGAGGGGCCGTCGGTCGTGGCCCGCTTGTGGAGGTCGACCGGGGTCTGCGGCTCCCGGGGGGCCGGCGTCTCCCGCCCCGGGTCCAGTGCGTCCCGGATCTCGCCGATGCCGTCGCGGAGCTCGCCGATCCCCAGGTCGTCGTTGCCGAGCAACTGTTTGCGGACGAAGGTCCGCGGGTGCAGGTCCTCGAACTCGAAGTCCTTGAAATCCGGGCCGAGTTCGGCGCGCACGTCCGCCTTCGCCTGCTCGGAGAAGTCCCGCACCTTGCGCAGCAGGGCGGTGGCGCTGCGGACGAACTCCGGCAGCTTGTCCGGCCCGAAGAGCAGCACAGCGAGCACCGCGATGACGAGGAGGTCGGGGGTACTGATACCGAAGAACATCCCGCCGCTCCCTATGGGTCGTCGGTGCACCGTCGCGCCACCGTAGGCGCCACGGTGGACATTTTAGAGATTGCGCAATCATGGAACCAAGCCGGGGCTCCGCGCGTTCTCCAGGGCGACGACACAGACAGGTTTTTCAGGACTGCTGGAGGGTTTTTCATGGGTGTGACCCTGGCCAAGGGCGGCAACGTCTCGCTCAGCAAGGAGGCCCCGGGCCTCAGCTCGGTGACGATCGGTCTGGGATGGGCCGTGCGCACCACCACCGGCGCCGACTACGACCTGGACGCCTCGGCCCTGCTGTGCGCACAGTCCGGAAAGGTCGTCTCCGACCAGCACTTCGTCTTCTTCAACAACCTCACCAGCCCCGACGGTTCCGTGGTCCACTCCGGCGACAACCTCACCGGCGGCAGCCACGGCGACGACGAGCAGATACAGATCGATCTCACCAGCGTCCCGCCCCAGGTCACCAAGGTCGTCTTCCCGGTCTCCATCTACGAGGCGGAGCAGCGCGGCCAGAGCTTCGGCCAGGTACGCAACGCCTTCATCCGGGTGGTCAACCAGGCCGACGGCCGGGAGATCGCCCGTTACGACCTCACCGAGGACGCCTCCACGGAGACCGCCATGGTCTTCGGTGAGCTCTACCGCCACGGCACGGAGTGGAAGTTCCGCGCCATAGGCCAGGGTTACGCCTCCGGGCTGCGCGGCATCGCCCAGGACTTCGGGGTCAACGTAGGCTGAGCGGCGCAGCGGCCAACGGGCCGGGAGGACGTCCGTCCGGCACCGGGACGGCGCGCGCCGGAGGGAGCGGAGCATGGCTGGATCCCGGGTGCGGTGGCGGTGGTTGGCCCTTCCGGGCGCCGCCCTGGCCCTCTGGGCGGTGGCGCACACGGGCCGCACCCCCGCTCCGGACGCCGCACCACGCCCCTCCGCCACCCAGGACGCCACACCGTCCGCGTCGCCCGATAGCGGCGCCACGACCGCGCGGCCCGACGGGGCGTACGAGCCGGTCGACTGCGCCGCCGCGGTGCGCAAGTACGCGGCAGCGGCCGGCGTCCGCCCCCAGCTCCTCATGGCGATCCTCCACAACGAGGCGTACAAACCGCACGATCCGGCGCTGGAGCGGGCCTGGCAGCGCTACAAGCCCGATGCCGCGTTCGGCGTCGCCAACATGCACCGGGCCGCCTTCGACGAGGTCAAGCGCGGCCGGGACTTCGCCGCCCGGAAGTGGGAGGAGCTGCCCGATGACCGCAACCTCGCCGTCGAGGCGGCCGCCTGGTACCTGCACGACCTGGACCGCCAACTGCCCGCGCACTGGCCCGCCGGGCACTCGCGCGACGAGCTGCTGGCGCTGGGCTACAACGCGGGCGCCGGCAACATGCTCGCCTTCGCCCGCGGCATCGCGCCCGGCACCCAGGCGCAGTCCTACCTGGACCGACTGCACACGAACTGGGCCGCGGCCAAACGGGACATCGCCCGGTGACGAGGCGGTGACGAGACCGACACGCGGCGACAGAACGGCGACAGGATGGCGTCAGTACCCGGTGCCGGTGCCGTTTTGACGGCCGATCAGTCGGATACTTCAGGCATTGCGCAAGACAGGGAACCTTGCCGATTTCCTTGGCGTTGTAGCCGACGGACGCCGCAAGCCGGGAACGTTTTGGAGGAAAGCTCATGGGCGTGGCCCTGACCAAGGGCGGCAACGTGTCGCTCAGCAAACAGGCCCCAGGTCTGACCGCCGTCAGGGTGGGGCTGGGCTGGCAGGTGGGAGCCGGGGCCGGCCACGACCTGGACGCCAGCGCGCTGCTGTGCGGCGAGTCCGGCAAGGTCCTCTCCGACCAGCACTTCGTCTTCTTCAACAACCTCACCAGCCCCGACGGCGCGGTGCGGCACTCCGGCAGCCGCCCCACCGGCGAGGACAACGAGCAGATCGAGGTGGACCTCGCCACGGTCCCGCCCGAGGTCAGCAAGATCGTCTTCCCGGTCTCGATCTACGAACCCGAGCAGCGCCGGCAGAATTTCGGCCAGTTGACCAGCGCCTACATCCGCGTGGTCGACCAGACCAGCGGCGCCGAGCTGGCCCGCTTCGACCTCGCCGGCCAGGCCGCCACCGAGACCGCGATGGTCTTCGGCGAGCTGTACCGCCACGGCACGGACTGGAAGTTCCGCGCGATCGGCCAGGGTTACGCCTCCGGGCTCGCCGGCATCGCGCAGGACTACGGCGTCGACGTGCTGCGCCCGGAGCCGGCCCCCGCGGCCGCCCCGGCGCCGTCCGCGCCGCCTGCCCCCACAGCGCCCACCGGTCCCTCCGCCCCACCGGTGGCCCCCGTGGCAGCGGCGGCGCCGCTGGCCGCGGCGGCCGCCGCCGGGGTGGAGCCGGCCGGATCGGGCTTCGCCCCCACCACATCACCGCACACGACAGGAAGTTCCGACATGACCTGCTTCTTCGACCCCAGCCACGGCCCCGGGATGACGCCCGTGATGTGGTCCCCGCAGTGGGGTGTGCCGCGCCAGGTCCAGACCTGCGGCGGCTGCGCGCAGCGGGTGCAGACCACCACCCCGCCGTTCTACACCCCGGCCCAGGCCGGCTATCCGCAGCAGGTCCAGGCCGGCTACCCCCAGCAGGCGCAGGGCGGTTACCCGCAGCAGGGCTACCCGCAGCAGCCCGACCACCAGCAGGGCGGCGGCCGGCGCTTCGGCACCGGCGCGCTGATCGGTGCCGGCGCCGCGGGCCTGGTCGGCGGTGCGCTGCTGAACGAGGCGTTCAGCGACGACGAGCCCGAGGTCGTCGTCAACAACTACTACGAGGGCGACGACTACGAGTGAGCCGCCGCCCGGCGTGAACTGCCGGCGCCCGGCCGTCCCGTTCGGGGCGGCCGGGCGCCGGCGCGTTCCGGCTCACTCGGGCGCGATCCGCACCACCCCGGTGACGGTGCCCTGCCACCACACCCGGCCGGCGGTGGCGTTGCCGGCCATCTGGAGCGTGTCGAAGAGGAAGCCGGTGCCCAGGTGGCGACGGCTCGTCACCCGGCCCGTCCGGGCGTCCACGGCGAGGAAGTCGTAGCGGTCCAGGATGCCGGTCCGCGCCGGGTCGAGGACCCCGGTGCGCTCCACGGTGTAGAGCGTGCCGTCGGCGAGCGACAGCTTGGGCACGGCGGCCGAGCGGATCGGGGCCTCCCAACGGACGCCACAGCCGCGGCCGTTCCGGTTGACGTCGATCCGGGTGAGGCCCCCGGTGAACGGCGCGCTCGCGGGCTGGGCGGGGCCCGCGCCGTCCGGCACCGCCGGGTACGGATAGCCGTAGGTGCTGGCCACGTAGACGCTGTTGCCGGCCCCTATGGGCGAGTTCTCGGTGCCGCTCCCGTTGGGGTCGAGGACCGGTATCCGGCACACCGTGCGGTCGTCCTCGGTGGAGACCACGATCAGGTTCTCCTGAGGGGCGGCGTTGTCGGTGATCGCCAGGTATTCGGAGCCGGTGCGCGGCCCGAAGAACGTCGGGGTCGCCCCCGTTCCGTGGCTGAGCTGCCCCGGGTTGCGGGCCGGCCCGCGGTCATAGGCCCGCCGCCACACCACCCGTGGCGCGCCGTCCGCGCCGGCGCGCAGCAGGTACAGGGCGTGGTCGGTGGCGACCGCGGTGCCCTCGGGCGCGGTGGAGATCGAGTTGGCCACCCCTTCCCCGAGGTCCACCGTCCGCACCGCCTTGGTCGCGGTGTCCACCGTGCCGACGAGGCCGTGCCCGGTGGCGAACCACACCCGGCCCCGCCAGTCCGGGGCGAGCCCGACCACGCCGTCCCCGGCCCGCACGGCGGCGGTCAGCGGCGTCCGCTCGACGACCTTCAGCTCCCACTTCCCGCCCGCGGTCCGGGCGTGGGCGATCCGCAGCAGGTCGCCGGAGCCGTCGACGACCACGAGCCGGTCGCGGTCGTCCAGATAGCTGTAGATGCCGCCCAGGACACCGGACTTGGTCAGCGTCAGCTCGGTCAGCGAGGCGCCCGTCGCCGGGTCGAGGAGGTGGACGTGCGGCGCCCGGTCGAAGATCCCGGTGCAGACGGCCACCGGGAGGCCGTCCGAGCCCGCCAGCACGGTCGGGCAGGCGGCCTGGAGCGCGGTGCGGTGGCTGACCGTCCGGCCGGTCCCCGGGCCGCCGCGGGGCGTGGTGTCGGAGGAGGCGGAATCGCCGTGCATGGCCCCGGCCCCGCCGGCGGCGAGGTGGGGGTTGACGGGCGGGGCCGCGGCCCGCGCGGGGCCCGCCGTGCCGAGGACGGCGGTCAGGGCGGCGGCGAGCGCGAGGGCGCGGGCGCGAGTGCTACGAGGGGGCATGGATCGGCTCCAGGATGCGGGAACGGGGCGGGCGCGCACCGGGGTTCGGGCGCGCGGGGGTGCGCAGGCGGGACGGCGCACACGCGGGGCGCACGGCCGGAGGGGGCCGGCATTACGGGCGGGCACGGAGAGACCTCCCTACCGGGGCGGTCTCTTGACGCTGTCCCGGGGAGAGCGGTTCGGGGATCTCTCGGTATCCCCGGGGCGACCGGTCCGCACGGTGGCGCGGCGGCCGGACGGGGCCTCCCGGCCGTCCTGGGCGAGTGACGCCCGGGACGCGTGGGGCAGGGTCAGCGGGCCACGGGACGACACCCCGCGGACGCGAGCCGCGCGAGGTCCAGGAACAGGCGTCGGTGGAGCGGGAGTTGACCCATCACGCGCGGAATTGCAGCACGCGCGCCGCGAACCCGCAATCCCCGTCCCACCCTTGGAGACGCCCCGCGCTCCCACGAGGGGCGCGTCAACCGGGTGCCTCCAAGATCCCGCCCTGGGAGGGCAGCGGACGGCGAGCCCGTGCCGGCGGGGGATTTGGCCCCTACGGTCGGGCCATGGCCGAAAACGTAAGCCCCCCAGCGACCCCTCTGGCGCGTGCCGAGCGCTTCGTCTGGCTGACCGCCCGGGTGCTGGAGCAGCGGCTCTTCGCGTACCACTTCCTCGACGGCGGCGCGGACCCGGTCGAGACCGCGCTCACCGCGTACCGCAACGACGACGACGGCTACGGCCACGCCCTGGAACCCGATCTGCGCGGCCCCGTCAGCCAACCGCTGCACACCGCGCACGCGTTGGAGGTCCTGGACCGCATCGGGCGGTGCGACGGCCGCCGGGTGGAGCGGATCTGCCGTTACCTGACGCGGATCTCGACCCCGGACGGCGCGCTGCCCGCGGTGCACCCCTCGCTGCGCGGCTATCCGGCCGCGCCCTGGATCCCGGTGGTGGAGGACCCGCCGAGCTCGCTGCTGGCGACCGGCCCGGTGGTGGGGCGGCTGCACCGCAACCAGGTATGGCACGCCTGGCTGTTCCGGGCCACGGACTACTGCTGGGCGACCGTGGAGTCCCTGGAGAAGACCCATCCCTACGAGGCCATCGCGGCGGTGGCCTTCCTGGACGGCGCCCCGGACCGGCCCCGGGCGGCCGCCGCGGCCCAGCGGCTGGGCCGACTGGTGCGGGAGCAGGGCCTGGTGGTGCTGGACCCGGCGCGGGCGGCCGAGGCCCCGGTGCCGCAGGGCTACGCCCCGGGGGAGCACCACTTCGCCTACGACTTCGCCGCGGTGCCCCGTTCACTGGCCCGCGGCTGGTTCACCGACCAGGAGATGGACCGGGCCCTCGCCCACCTGTCCGCGCTCCAGGGGGAGGACGGCGGCTGGCCCGTTACCTGGCGACTCTGGGCGCCCGGCACGGAGTTGGAGAGCCGCCCGATGGTGACGCTCAACGTGCTGCGCACCCTCCGGGCCTACGGGCGGCCGCTGGGCTGACGCCGGCGGGCGGACGCCCCGGTGGCGGCCGCCCGCGCGATCACCCACCCAGGGCCCGCACCCCCGCGGTGACGGCCACCGCGACCGCCACGATCGCCAGGAACGGGGCGCGCAGCAGGAGGGCGACGACCGCGGCGGCGACGCCGGCGGCCCTGGCGTCCAGCATCAGGTGCCGGCCGTCGCTGAAGGTCTGCTTGGGCGGTGAGCGCGGCCAGCAGCGCCACCGGGAGCAGCCCGGCCAGCCGCTTGACCAGGGGGCGTTCCAGGACGCCGGCGGGCGCCGAGAGGCCGAGGAACTTGACCAGGTAGCAGCCGACGGCGGTGACGCCGATCGCGATCCAGACGGTCATGACCGGCCCTCCCCCGTGGTGCCGCGGTCCGCGCCGGTCCGCTCCCGTGGGGCCGGCACCTCGGTTGACGCCCCCTCAGGTGCGGGCGTGCGCCGCGTCCATCCCTGGACGGCGAGGACGGCGGGCGCGGCGAGCGCCGCCAACAGCACCGGTACACCAGCCGGCAGCACCGGCAGCGTCACCAGGAGCAGCAGGACGGCGAGACCGGCCGCGCACCGCTCCACCACCGACCGCAGCATCGGCGCCAGCAGCCCCACGAAGACCGCGGGCGCGGCCGCGTCCAGGCCCCAGGCGGTGGTGTCACCGAGCGCCCGGGCCCCCATCGCACCGCCGAGGGTGGTGAGGTTCCACAGGACGTACAGCGACGCCCCGGTGACGGTGAAGCCCAACCGGGCGCTGCGCCGGCCGGGTTGGGCCAGGGTGACGGCGGCGGTCTCGTCGATGACCCAGTGGGCGACCAGCGGCCGGACCGCGCCCCGGTAACCGAGGACGGCGGAGAGCCGCAGCCCGTAGAAGGCGTTGCGGACGCCGAGGAAGAAGGCGCCGGCCGCGGCGGTCAACGGGCCGGCGCCCGCGGCGAGCGCGCCCACCAGGGCGAACTGCGAGGCGCCGGTGAAGACCAGGAGGCTCAGGGCGCAGCTCTGCCAGATGCCGAGCCCGGCGCCGGCGGAGGTGATGCCGAAGGCGAAGCCGGAGAGCCCGACCGCGACGCCGACGCCCAACGCGTCCCTGATGACGGCGCGATCGGGCCGCCCAACGGATATCTCGCCCGACTCGGATGTCCCGGTCGGCCCTACGGGTTCTGGGTGATCTGTCACGCGCCGGACCCTAGGAGCCGGCCGCCCCCGCGGTCTTGTACGTTCTTGCGCCCCGCGCCGTCACGTCCCGGTGTCGGCTTCGCCGCGCCTCCGTTCCCGGCGGTACGCGCCCGGAGGCACCCCGACGATCCGGGTGAAGTGCCGGTTCAGGTGCGGCTGATCGGTGAAGCCCACCGCCACGGCCGTCTCGGCGGGCGGGGTGCCGGCCTCCAGCAGCCGGCGGGCGCGCCGCACCCGGGCGTCGGTGAGCCAGGCGTGCGGCGGCATGCCGTAGGCGGCCCGGAAGGCCCGCAGCAGCGCGAACGGGCCGGTGCCCAACTCACCGGCGAGCTCCTCCAAGGTGGGCGGTTCGGCCATCCGCTCCTCCAGGACCGCGCGGGCCCGCGCCGCCGTGAAGGCGCCCGCCGTGCGCGGTGCCCGGAGCGGCAGCGGACCCCCGTGGCCGCGCAGCAACCGGGCCACGACGATCCGCAGCAGGCTGTCGGCGGCCAGCGCGTTGCCCGCCTCGGCGGCCCGGTGGACGCCGGCGATCAGCCGGCCGACGCCGAGCTCGTCGGCGACGGTCCGGACGAAGCCGGCGGTGCCCCGCAGCCCGGAGGTCTCCCGGGCGATGCCGGCCACCAGCTCCGTCGACGGGTAGAGCGTGGCGTAGGCCCAGCCCTCGGGGGCGCCGGCCCACGCGGTGTGCGGCACCTCGGGGTTGATCATCACGATGCCGCCGCGCCCGGCCCGCACCACGCCGCCCCGCAGGCCGACCGCCTCGACCCCGGAGGTGACCGCGCAGATGACGTAGCCGTCATGGGCGTGGCGGGGGAAGGAGTGGCGCACGTAGCGGGCCCGCAGCAGGTCCAGGCCGGGCAGGTCGGGGCACCGCCAGTGGCGCGCCCACTCGCCACCGGCCCGCGGCGCCGTCTGCGCCCCGCCCGCGCCGATCATGCCCATGGCCGCATTGTGCGTCCGCCGGGCGGCCGGCCGGCGGGGCGTTCCGCACCGTGGACGCCCACGGGCGGGTCCGCGGCCCGGCCCGGCGGCCGCTCCCGACCGGATTGTCAGTGGTCCGGTGCACGATGGGGAACATGACCCAGGCAGCGCTCGATTCGTTCTCGCCCGCGACCCGCGGTTGGTTCGCCGGGGCGTTCAGCGCGCCCACCGCCGCGCAGGAGGGCGCCTGGCGGGCGATCGGCGAGGGGTCCGACGTCCTGGTGGTGGCGCCGACGGGCTCCGGCAAGACGCTGGCGGCCTTCCTGGCGTCGCTCGACGCGCTGGCCAGCGCCCCGCCGCCGGCCGAGCCGAAGAAGCGCTGCCGGGTGCTGTACGTCTCGCCGCTGAAGGCCCTCGCGGTCGACGTCGAGCGGAATCTGCGCAGCCCGCTGACCGGCATCCGGCAGGAGTCGGTCCGCCTGGGGCTGCCGGAGCCCGACATCCGGGTCGGCATCCGCTCCGGGGACACCCCGCCCGCCGAGCGCCGTGCCCTGGCCAACCGCCCGCCGGACATCCTCATCACCACCCCCGAGTCGCTGTTCCTGATGCTGACGTCCTCGGCCCGGGAGGCGCTGGCCGGCGTCGAGACGGTCATCCTGGACGAGGTGCACGCGGTCGCCGGCACCAAGCGCGGGGCGCACCTGGCGCTCTCCCTGGAGCGGCTCGATGAGCTCTTGGAGCGGCCGGCGCGCCGGATCGGGCTGTCCGCGACGGTCCGCCCGGTGGAGGAGGTGGCCCGCTATCTCTCGCCGCGGCGCCGGGTGGAGATCGTCCAGCCGCCGTCCGGCAAGCGGTTCGACCTCTCCGTGGTCGTCCCGGTCGAGGACATGGGGGAGCTCGGCAGCGCCCCCGTCCAGGAGGGCGAGACGGGCGAGAAGCCGTCCATCTGGCCACAGGTCGAGGAGCGGATCGCCGACCTCGTCCAGGCCCACCGCTCCACCATCGTCTTCGCCAACTCCCGCCGCCTCGCCGAGCGGTTGTGCAACCGCCTCAACGAGATCGCCTACGAGCGCGCGGTCGGCGAGCCGCTGCCCGAGCACCACTCCCCCGCCGAGCTGATGGCCGAGGCAGGCGCCGCCCGGGGCGCGCCCCCGCTGCTGGCCCGCGCCCATCACGGCTCGGTCTCCAAGGAGCAGCGCGCCCTGGTGGAGGAGGACCTCAAGGCCGGCCGGCTGCCGGCCGTGGTCGCCACGTCCAGCCTGGAGTTGGGCATCGACATGGGCGCGGTCGATCTGGTCGTCCAGGTGGAGTCGCCGCCGTCGGTGGCCTCCGGGCTCCAACGGGTGGGCCGGGCCGGCCACCAGGTCGGCGCGGTGTCCAAGGGCATCGTCTTCCCCAAGTACCGCGGCGATCTGGTGCAGGCCGCGGTGGTCACCGAGCGGATGCGGTCGGGCGCCATCGAGGCGCTGCGGGTGCCCGCCAATCCGCTGGACGTGCTGGCCCAACAGCTCGTCGCGATGACCGCGATGGACACCTGGGACGTCGAGGAGCTGCTGGCGCTGGTCCGCCGGGCGGCCCCGTTCGCCGCGCTCCCGGAGTCCGCGTTCACCGCCGTGCTGGACATGCTCGCCGGCCGCTATCCGTCCGACGCCTTCGCGGAGTTGCGCCCGCGCCTGGTCTGGGACCGCGTCGCCCAGACCGTCACCGGCCGCCCCGGCGCCCAGCGGCTGGCCGTCACCTCCGGCGGCACGATCCCCGACCGCGGCCTGTTCGGTGTCTTCCTGGCCGGCGAGAGCTCCACTCGGGGCGGTGGCGGGAGACCATCGGACACTGCTGCGCGAAGCGCCTCCACTCGGGGCGGTGGCGGGAGACGGGTGGGCGAGCTCGACGAGGAGATGGTCTACGAGTCCCGCGTCGGCGACGTCTTCACCCTGGGCACGACGTCCTGGCGCATCGAGGACATCACCCGCGACCGGGTGCTGGTCACCCCCGCCCCCGGGGTGCCGGGCCGGCTGCCGTTCTGGAAGGGCGACCAGCTCGGCCGCCCGCTCGAACTGGGCCGCGCGCTGGGCGCGTTCCTCCGGGAGGTCGGTTCGCTGTCCCCCGAGGACGCCCGCGCCCGGCTGGCCGCCGCCGGCCTCGACGACCTGGCGGTCTCCAACGTCCTGTGCTATCTCGCCGAGCAGCGCCAGTCCTGCGGCCACGTCCCGGACGACCGCACCATCGTCGTCGAGCGCTTCCGGGACGAACTGGGCGACTGGCGGATCGTCATCCACTCCCCGTTCGGCGCGCAGGTGCACGCCCCCTGGGCGCTGGCCCTGGGCGCCCGGCTCACCGAGCGCTACGGCCTGGACGCCCAGGTGATGCACGCCGACGACGGCATCGTGCTGCGGCTGCCGGACGCCGACCTGATGGGCCTGGACCTCCTCGACGGCGACGGCGGCTTCGGCGCCGCCGACCGCGCCGAGTACGACCCCGAGCAGTCCCCGGTGGGCGCCACCGACGTGGTCTTCGACCACGGTGAGGTCGATCAGCTCGTGACGGACCAGGTCGGCGGCTCCGCCCTGTTCGCCTCGCGCTTCCGGGAGTGCGCGGCGCGCGCCCTGTTGCTGCCCCGCCGCAGCCCCGGCAAGCGCACCCCGCTGTGGCAGCAGCGCCAGCGCGCCGCCCAACTCCTCCAGGTGGCGAGCGAGTTCGGCTCGTTCCCGATCGTGTTGGAGGCGGTCCGCGAGTGCCTCCAGGACGTCTTCGACGTCCCGGGCCTGACGGAGCTGATGGCCGACATCGAGGCCCGCCGGGTCCGCCTGGTGGAGGTCACGACGCCCGAGCCGTCCCCGTTCGCCCGTTCGCTGCTCTTCGGGTACGTCGCCCAGTTCCTCTACGAGGGCGACTCCCCGTTGGCCGAGCGCCGCGCCGCCGCGCTGTCTCTGGATTCCCGGCTGCTGGCCGAGCTGTTGGGCCAGGCCGAGCTGCGCGAGCTGCTGGACGCGGAGGTGCTGGCGGAGTTGGAGCGCGAGCTCCAGTGGCGCACCGAGGACCGCCGCGTCAAGGACGCCGAGGGCGTCGCCGACCTGCTGCGGCTGCTGGGGCCGCTGACCGACGCCGAGTTGGTCGAGCGCGGCGCCGACCCGGCCTGGCCCGCCGAGCTCGCGGCGGCCCGGCGCGCCATCCGGGTGCGGATCGCCGGCGTCGAGCACTGGGCGGCCGTCGAGGACGCCGGCCGGCTCCGGGACGCCCTGGGCACCGCCCTCCCGGTCGGCGTCCCCGAGTCGTTCACCGAACCGGTCAAGGACCCGCTGGGCGATCTGTTGTCCCGATATGCCCGCACCCACGGCCCGTTCACCTCCGAGCAGGCCGCCGCCCGCTTCGGCCTCGGCACCGCCGTCACCGACGGCGCCCTGCAGCGCCTGACCGCCGCCGGCCGTCTCGTCCAGGGCGAGTTCCGCCCACCCGTCGCCCACCACCCCTCCCTGGAAGCGCAAAGCGCTGCCCCCCTCCACGGCATCGGCCAGGAATGGTGCGACGCCCAGGTGCTGCGCCGGCTGCGCCGCCGCTCGCTGGCCGCGCTGCGCGAGGAGTTGGAGCCGGTGCCGCCCGCCGCGCTGGCCGCGTTCCTCCCCCAGTGGCAGCACGTCGGCGCCCCCCGCCGCCTCGTCCGGGCTGCGCGGCCTCGACGGCCTGGTCCGCGCCGTCGAGCAGCTCCAGGGCGCGCCGGTGCCGGCCTCCGCCCTGGAGAGGCTGATCCTGCCGTCCCGGGTCGGCGGCTACACCCCGGCCCTGTTGGACGAACTCACCGCCACCGGCGAGGTGTTGTGGGCCGGCGCCGGCGCGCTGCCCGGCAAGGACGGCTGGCTCTCCCTCCATCTCGCCGACGCCGCGCCCCTGTTGCTCCCGCCCCCGCTCCCCCTGGAGCTGACCGCGCTGCACGAGTCGGTGCTCACCGCCCTCGCCCCCGGTTACGGCCTGTTCTTCCGCCAGATCGCCGACCAGGTCCGCGCCACCACCCACCCGGACGCCACCGATCCGCAACTCGCCGACGCCGTCTGGGATCTGGCCTGGTCCGGCCGGCTCACCAACGACACCCTCGCCCCGCTGCGCGCCCTGCTGGGCTCCGGCCGCACCGCCGGCTCCACGGCCCACCGCGCCCGCCGCGCCGTCCCCCGGGGCAGATACGGCACGCTGACCGCGGCCGCCCGCCCCACCGCCTCCCGCTCCGGCCCGCCGACGGTCGGCGGCCGCTGGTCCCTGCTCCCCGCCCCCGAGCCGGACCCCACCCACCGCGCCCACGCCCTGGCCCGTACGCTCCTGGACCGGCACGGCATCGTCACCCGCGGCGCGGTCGCCGCCGAGGGGGTCGTCGGCGGCTTCTCCGCCGCGTACCGCGTCCTGTCCGTCTTCGAGGAGTCCGGCCAGGCCCGCCGCGGCTATGTCGTCGAGGGCCTGGGCGCGGCCCAGTTCGCGATGGACGGCGCGGTGGACCGGCTGCGGGCGATCAGCGCCCAACGGGAGCGCGGCACCGACGCCCCGTTCCCGGACGGCACCCCGGGGCGGTCCCGCCGCGGCGGCCCGCGCGCCCTGGTCCTCGCCGCCGCCGATCCGGCCAATGCGTACGGCGCCGCCCTGTCCTGGCCCGAGCCGCCCGAGGGGGCCACCCACAAACCGGGGCGCAAGGCCGGCTCCCTGGTGGTCCTGGTCGACGGCGAGTTGGCGCTCTATCTGGAGCGCGGCGGCAAGACCCTGCTGTTGTGGCCGCTGAGCCCCGACCCGGCCGAGGCCACCGCCGACCCCCGTCTGAGATCCGCCGTCGAGGCCCTCACCGACGCGGCCCGGGCCGGCGCCGTCGGCACCCTCACCACCGAGCGCATCAACGGCACCGCCGCCCTCACCTCCCCCTACGCCCCCGTCCTGGAAGCCGCGGGCTTCCACCCGACGCCCCGGGGGCTGCGACTGCGCGGCTGATCCGGCCGGCGGCCGGGGCCGGAAGGGGCCAGGCGGAGCCTGTCGTTGAGGGGCGGCGGGCGAGCGACGAGGAGGACCGCCCACCCGGTCGCCCGCCGGTGCATGATGGCCCCATGCCCGAAGGCGACACCGTCTTCCGGCTGGCGCACCGTCTCCACCAGGCGCTGGCCGGCAGCCCACTGACCCGCTGCGACCTGCGCGTCCCCCGCCTGGCAACGGTGGACCTCACCGGCCGCGCGGTGCTGGCCGTGGTGCCCCGCGGCAAACACCTGCTCACTCGCTTCGAGGGCGACCTCACCCTCCACTCCCATCTGCGGATGGACGGCGCCTGGAAGATCTACACCCCGACCGAACGCTGGCGGGGCGGCCCCGCCCACCAGATCCGTGCGGTCCTCGGCACCGCCGAACACACCGCCGTCGGCTACCGCCTCCCCGTCCTTGAACTCCTGCGCACCGACGACGAGTTCCGGGTCGTCGGCCATCTCGGCCCCGACCTGCTCGGCCCGGACTGGGACCCGGCCGAGGCGCTGCGCCGTCTGCTCGCCGCCCCCGACCGCCCGCTCGGCGAGGCCCTGCTCGACCAGCGGAACCTCGCCGGCATCGGCAATGTCTACAAGTCCGAACTGTGCTTCCTGCTCGGCGCCTCCCCCTGGCTCCCGGTCGGCCGGCTCACCACCCCCGAACGCGCCCCGGCTCTCGCCAAGAAGCTCCTGGAAGCCAACAAGCACCGCCCGGCCCGGGTCACCACCCCCAGCGCGCGCAGCGACCGACGCCTGTGGGTCTACGGCCGCGCCGGCCGCCCCTGCCTGCGCTGCGGCACCCCGATCCGCGCCGCCGACCAGGGCCCGACGGCCGACGAACGCGTCACCTACTGGTGCCCCACCTGCCAACCGTCATCCCTCACCACCCCATCCCCACCCACACGTTGACGCCCCACCAGCCACACCAACCCCACCGAACGACCTCACCCCCCCGCCCCCCGTCGCCCCCGCCCACACGCTGCCACCACGCCTCGGCCAGCCGCCCCGCCCTACTGCCCCGACAGACCCGCCACACCCCGGAGATCCGCGCCTCGACGGCCGCCACCGGACCGCCCCACCCCGTATGACCCCCCGCCTCGCGCCGCCCGGTCCACGGGACGCAGTGCACCGGCAGCAGGCTGAGCCCCCAACCACCCGCCGCGACCGCCCCCTCCACCGGCCCCGCCGACCCCGGCCACAGCGCCAGCCGGCACACCGCCCACCACCACAGCCCCCCGACGAGCGCCGCGGATATCCATCGCACCGGCACGGACCTCGCCCGCCTCGCCATGCCTGCCTCCTCGGGCCGACGCTAGACCGGGCCCGCCGCCCGGCAGCAGGGGCGCACCGGCGCACGCCCGGCGCGCAAGATGCGCCCCGCAGAACTCCGAGCGACGGACACGGTCGACGACCACCCACGACTCACGGCCAACGGGCCGCACTCAGCGGGCGTTGACCAACGGGCCACGGGCAGCCGACCGCGCTCAGTGGGCCTCGGCCTGGAACATCCAGTGGTGCTTCTCCAAGTCGGCGGTCAGGCCGATGAGGATGTCCTGGGTGACCGGGTCGGGCTCGTCGGTGACGGCGATCCGCTCCCGCATCCGCGCGATGACCGCACCGAGCGCGTCCACCATGGTCCGCACGACGTCCCCGTCCTTGACCCAACCGTCCGGGGCCTCGCTGATGCCGCTGGTCTTGGCGACCGTCGCGGAACGGCCGTCCGGCGTGACCCCGATCGCCGAGGCCCGCTCGGCCACCGTGTCGGCGTGCTGCCGGGCGACGGCGACGACCTCGTCGAGTTGGAGGTGAACGGAACGGAAGCGCGGACCGACGACGTTCCAGTGCACCTGCTTGGCGACCAGGGAGAGATCCACCAGGTCGACCAGCGCGCCCTGGAGGGCGTTGCCGACGACGGAACGGGCTTGATCGGACAGCGTGCTCGTGACCACAGACATCCAGATACTCCCCTTCAGGCGCATTCCAGGATATTCGGGCGAATATTCCGATTTAGCCCCATGGTACGGGCCGGAACTCCGCTCCGAGCAGCCCGGACGGTCCGGCCGGGCACCGACCCGGACCTCGCGCGGACACGGCGGAAGCCCCGACGGGCTGCTGCCCGCCGGGGCTTCCGGCCATGCAAGGGGATCGCGGTGTCAGGCCGCGACAACATCCACGACGTCGGCCGGGGACTTGATGGTCACGCGCTCCTCCGGCACCCCGGTCAGGGACGCGACGGACACCGAATTGAGCTTCGGCCGCACCGGGGCGGGCACCGTGTCCGTCGCGGCCGCGGAGGCGGCCAGCTCCGCGAGTGCCAGCTCGTCGCTGACCTCCCGCATCAGTTCGGACATGCGCACATCCAGCGCGTCGCAGATCGCCGAGAGCAGCTCTGAGGACGCCTCCTTCTGGCCCCTCTCGACCTCGGACAAGTAGCCGAGCGACACCCGGGCGGAGGACGAGACCTCGCGCAGGGTGCGGCCTTGGCGCTGACGCTGTCGGCGCAGCACGTCACCCAGCAGGCGACGAAGCAGAATCATCGCTGGCTCCCTCCTCGGACCTCGGATGCGGATCCTTCTCGCCCCACCGTACCGCCTCGGGCCGCAGCCGTGCCGGGAGCGAGTACGTGTTCACTCAGGGCTGCAAACATCCATTCCCCCCGTGTTGTTCCGTATCCTGTGCCCGCACATTTTCCGTGAGTTCGCGCAGCAGCAGCGCGAGCACGGCCTGGACGCTGTCCCGACGGATCCGGTCACGATCCCCCGTCAGCGCCAGCCGTCGTACCTGTTCCTCGCCGTCCGGTCCCTGGACGGCGACATAGACGGTGCCCACCGGCTGTCCGTCCTGCGGCTCGGGCCCGGCGACGCCCGTGGTGGCGATGCCCCAGTCGGCGCCGAACACCCGCCGCACCCCGCGGGCCATCTGCCGCGCGACCTCCCCGTCCACCGCCCCGCGGTCCGCCAGCAGCGCACCGTCCACACCCAGCAGTTCCCGCTTGACGTCCGTCGCGTACGCCGTGATCGCGCCGCGCACCACCCGCGAGGCCCCTGGGACGCCGGTCAGCTCGCCCGCGACCAGCCCGCCGGTGAGCGACTCGGCCACCGCCAGGCTCTGCCGCCGCTCGGCGAGCGCCGCCAGCGCCCCGGCCGCCGCAGAACCCGGCGCGGTCACCGGCCGTCGCCCCCGTCGCCCCGTGCGGCCCGCTCTCGGGCCAGTCCGGCCCGGTGCAGCACCACGGCCTGCCGGACGTAGTCGAGTCCGGTCGCCACCGTCAGCACCACCGCCACCGCCATCACCCACCAGCGGAAGGTGGCCAGTGGCCCGCTCAGCACCAGGACGTACATCCCGACCGCGATGCCCTGCGCCAATGTCTTGATCTTGCCGCCCCGACTGGCCGGAATCACCCCGTGCTTGATCACCCAGAACCGCATCAGCGTGATGCCCAGCTCCCGGAAGAGGATCACGCCCGTGACCCACCAGGGCAGGTCCCCCAACACCGACAGGCAGACCAGCGCGGCCCCCATGATCGCCTTGTCCGCGATCGGGTCGGCGATCTTGCCGAAGTCGGTGACCAGGTTGTACGTGCGCGCCAGATGCCCGTCGAAGACATCGGTGATCATGGCGATGGCGAAGGCGGCCCAGGCGAACGACCGCCAGGCCGGGCTCGCCCCTCCGTCGTGCATCATCAGCAGCACGAACGCCGGGACCAGCAGCAGCCGCAGCATCGTCAGGACGTTGGCGATGTTCCACAGCCCGGCCTGCCGGACGGCCGGCGCGGGGCGCGGCCTTCCGGCGGCGGAAGCCGAGGCTCCGCTCATCTGCCCGCCTCCTCGGTACAGCCCGTACCGTCCACCGACAGCACCTCCGCAACGAGGTCCACGCCCTCGCTCGCGACCACCTTCGCTTCGACCATACGACCGGGCCGCAGGTCGTGGTCGGTCGTGAGCAGCGTGACCCCGTCGGTCTCCGGCGCCTGGTGCGCGGCCCGCCCGACGATCCCGTCGTCCTCGTCGTCGACCCGGTCCACCAGCACCCGGACCGTCTCCCCGACCCGCTCCGCAGCGCGCTGCGCGGTCAGCTCCTCGGCCAGCCGGGAGACCCGTGCCAGCCGCTCGGCGACCACCTCCGGGTCCAGCTTGTCCTCGTAGCCGGCGGCCTCGGTGCCGTCCTCGTCGGAGTAGCCGAAGACGCCGATGGCGTCCAGCCGCGCCCCGCTCAGGAACCGCTCCAGCTCCGCCAGATCGCCCTCGGACTCGCCGGGGAAGCCGACGATGAAGTTGGAGCGCGCGCCGGCCTGCGGCGCCTTGGTGCGGATCGTCTCCAGCAGCTCCAGGAAGCGGTCGGTGTCACCGAACCGCCGCATCGCGCGTAGCACGCCGGGCGCCGAGTGCTGGAAGGACAGGTCGAAGTAGGGCGCGACCTTGTCGGTGCCCGTCAGCACGTCGATCAGGCCCGGCCGCATCTCGGCGGGCTGGAGGTAGCTGACCCGGATCCGCTCGATGCCGTCGACCGCGGCCAGCTCCGGCAGCAGCGTCTCCAGCAATCTGATGTCGCCCAGGTCCTTGCCGTACGAGGTGTTGTTCTCGGAGACCAGCATGACCTCCTTGACACCCTGCTCGGCCAGCCAGCGCGTCTCGGACAGCACGTCGGAGGGCCGGCGGGAGATGAACGAACCGCGGAACGACGGGATGGCGCAGAAGGAACAGCGGCGGTCGC